>MWEZ01000116.1 GCA_002071335.1 Verrucomicrobia bacterium ADurb.Bin018 | reverse complement strand
CCAAGGTGTCGCCTTCGGCGGTGTCGCCGCCCAAAATGCTGAGGTTCCATTTTTTGGCGGCAGCGATCATGCCGGAATAAAGCTGGCGGATGCGCGCCACCGGCGTGGCCGCAGGCGCCACCAGATCAATCAGCGCCCAGCGCGGCTCACCGCCCATGGCGGCGATGTCGGAAACCGCGCGAGCGATGGCTTTGCGCCCGACCAAGCGCGCGGGGGTGTCCGGCAAAAAGTGGCGCTGCTCAATCACGGGGTCGGAGGTGAACAGCCAGTCGTGGCGCGTGCCGGGCATGCGGACCACGGCGCAGTCGTCGCCGGGGCCGACAATGGTGTCGCGCCGTTGCGGCAGGCGCGGCAGGATGCGGCGCAGCAGGGCGTTTTCACCGATGGTCTGGAGTGTGGGCATGGGCGCGGGGTCAGGAGGGGGGCGGGTGCGGGGTCCAGCGGGCATAAATGGAAAGCGGCAGCAGGCGGCCGGGGGCTGCGGAGTGGGCAAGGGCCAGTTCGCCCACCTCAATATGGCCGCCAAACGGCTGCATCAGATCGGCCAGCAAATTGCGCAGCATGAGCGCGGAGGCCTCGATGTTGTAAGTGGTCAATAGCAGTAGCCGCGGGCGCTCAGTCATGACGCGGCGGCTCAGGTCGAGCAGCTCAGGCAGTTGCCGCTCCACTTTCCACACGTTGCCATCGGGCCCGCGACCGAAGGCGGGCGGGTCGAGCAGGATGCCGTCATAGCGCGAGCCACGCTTGATTTCGCGGCGGACATATTTCATGGCATCTTCCACCAGCCAACGGATGGGTTTTTCCGCCATGCCCGAAAGGGTTTGGTTCTGGCGGCCCCAGGCGATGGCCGGTTTGGAGGCATCCACGTGGGTGGCCTGCCAGCCGGCATCGGCCGCCACCAGCGTGGCCGCGCCGGTGTAACCGAACAAGTTGAGCAGGCGCGCGCCGGGCGCCGCCGCTTGCTGGATGGCCCGCCAATGCGGCGCTTGCTCCGGGAAGATGCCGAGGTGTTTGCTGGTATCGGAAATCTTGGCGAGAAACGTGAGGTTGCCATAGCGCATTCGCCATTCGCGTGGGCAGCCGGGGCGCAGGTCCCAGCCGTGGTCTTCATCGTGGATGGCTTGCGCGCGATCCCATTCGGCGGGCGGCAGCACGGGCTCCCACCAAGCCTTGGGTTCGCCGCGAATCACCAGCACTGGCCCGAAGCGTTCGAGCTTGCAGCGGCGCCCGGAGTCCACCAATTCGTAGTCGGGAAAACCGCCGATGGCGGTTCGAATGACGGGCGCGTCAGACATCGGTTTCGTCGGCAGCAACGGTGTGGGAAAACCGGCAAATGCCGCGCTTGGCGCGGCCGAGAAACTCCGCGTATTCCTGCGCAAAGGGGTTGTCGGTGGCCGCCGACAATTGTTCGCGGGCCTGCGTAGTGTTGAGGCCGGCGCGATACAGCACGTGGAACGCCTGTTTGACTTGCGCGCGCTGCTCCGGTGTGAAACCGGCGCGGCGCAGGCCGATGATGTTCAGCCCGAACACCATGCTATTGGCGCAATTGGCCGCCACACAGAAGGGGAGCAGGTCCTTGGTGATTACGGAAATCGCGCCAACCATTGCCAGCCGGCCAATGTGGCAAAACTGGTGTACGCCGACACCACCGCCCAGAAACGCGCGCTCGCCCACGGTCACATAGCCGGCCAGCAAAACGCCGTTGGCCAGGACCACGTGGTCGCCCACCTCGCAGTTGTGCGCGGCGTGGGAGTTGGCCATCATGAACACATGGTTGCCGATGCGCGTGGTTGTGCCCGGCTTGGTGCCGCGGTTTACGGTGACCCCTTCGCGGAAAATGCAGTCATCGCCAGTGACCACATAGGACGGTTCATTCTTGAACGACAAATCCTGCGGCTCGCCCCCGATGACCGCACCGGTGTGCAGCCGGCAGCGCGCACCAATGGTGGTGTAGTCTTTGACCACCGCGTGCGAGTCGAGCACGCAGCCGTCGCCAAGGCGCGCCGTGGCCGCCACGTGGGCATAGGGACCGAGCGAGACGTTCACGCCCAGTTGGGCGCCGGGTTCGATGATCGCGGTGGGATGAATCATGGACAGCAGCTCCTGAATAATGGCCGGCAGCATAACGCAGGCAAGGCGCCCGCCGCAATGCGAACATTTACAGCCCGCCCGGATTGGGCTACAACCATGACGGCGGCACGCGCCGCAAGCAAGGAGCAAGCATGATGCGGGTGTTGATGGTTGTGCAAACCGCCATGTCGCTGGGCATGGGCGAACAGGTCTTTTTGACCGGCAGCACGGATGAGCTGGGCCGCTGGAATGTGGCCACCGTCCCCATGACGCGCACGGACGACTGCCGCTGGGAAGCCACCCTCTGGCTGCGGGATTCCACGCCCGTGGAGTTCAAGGTCACCCGCGGCAGTTGGGAAACCGAGGAAGTGGACGCGCAGGGCCGGTTGATGGCCAACCATGTCTTCACGCCGGCGGATGGCGCGGTGGTGGAAATCAAAGTGGCTGCCTGGAAAGATGAGCGGCCCGCGCCAGCCACGCCGCGCATCACCGGTGACTATCGCCACTTGCCGCAAGTTCATTCGCAATTTCTGGCCCATCACCGCGATGTGGTGGTGTGGTTCCCACCCGGCTACGACACGCAGCCAACCAAGCGCTACCCCGTGCTCTACATGCACGATGGCCGCCAAGTTTTCGATCCCACCACGTCCACGTGGGGCAAGGATTGGCAAGTGGATGAGATCGCCCAGCACATGATCCTGAACGGCGAGCTTGAACCTTTCATGGTCGTGGCCGTGGATTGCACCGAGGCCCGGCGCGAGGAGTACGCCCCCGCCCACAAGGGCGATGACTACCTGCGCTTCCTGCTGGAAGAACTCAAGCCCATGGTGGACGCCACTTGGCGCACGGATCCGCACCGTACCGCCATCGCTGGCGCCAGCATGGGCGGGCTGATTTCGTTCTATGCCGCTTGGAAACGGCCGGATGTCTATTTTGGCGCCGCGTGCCTGTCGTCGGCCTTTCTTGAACGCTACGATCGCGAATGCTTCGCGCTGGTGGCCGCCGCCGAAGGGAACTGGCCGGACCTCAAGCTGTTTTTATCCTGCGGCGGCGCGGCGGGGTTGGAGGCGGAGCTGCTGCCCGGCACCTTGCGCATGGCGGATACTCTGCGGCGTGGCGGCTATCCCGAAAAGAACCTGAATGTGCGCATCGAAAGCTGGGCTGAGCACAACGAAGAAGCCTGGAGCCGCATGACGCCCCACTGGCTGCGCTTTTTGTTCGGCCGTCCGCAGCTTGCCGAACCCGATCCCGACGCCCGCCACAAGGCGCTATAAAGCTCCCGCCCCCCCACCGCGCCAACCCCACCCCCGCGGTTGGGCCGGCCCTTGACAATAATACAAAATAATGTACTAATTTCAGTACAAAGGAGATTGTCCATGCCCCGCCTCAATTTAGCTGAAGACATCAAGCCCTTGTCCGAATTCAGGGCTAATGTGACCACATACATTCGCCAGACCCGCCAAAACCGGCGCCCATTGGTGATCACCCACAACGGCAAATCGGCCGCCGTGCTGCTGGGTGTAGCAGAATATGAACGGTTGCTGCGGAAAATGGAAGTGCTGGAGGATATTCGTCTCGCCGAGGATCAACTCGCGCGCGGGGCGGGGGTCGCACATGACGCCGCGCAGAAGCAAGTGCTTGCCAAGGTACGCGGATGAAAGTGGAATGGGCCCCATTGGCCATTGACCGGGTGGCCGAGATTGCGGCCTATATTGCGGAAGACAACCCGAGCGCCGCCGAAAAATGGATTCGGAACATTTTTGTGCGAGTGGGTCAACTGCGGCAATTTCCTCGGAGCGGTCGGGCAATACCAGAAACAACGCGAAAAGACATCCGCGAACTGATTTGGGGCAATTACCGCATTATTTACCGCATCACGGCCCGCCGGGTGGCCATTCTGACCGTCCGGCACACGAAGACTATCCTCCCGCTGGCCGAATTAGATTAGATTCGACCGGCAGGTGGGGGCATTTGGCGTGCCGCGGGGGTGCATTTCGCGGTTGCGGTTGGCGGGGCTTTTTGTGTACGGTGCGCTTTTCCATGGCCGGGCCGTTGCGCCCGGCCGCGAGCAAAACGAGTAGGCAAGGAAAGGCTGTAGACGAGTTATGAAGGATATCCCGGTCGCCGATGTGCGTAATTTTGTTTTGGTGGGTCACACGGGCAGCGGCAAAACGTCGCTGGTGGATGCCCTGCTTTATAAGCTGGGCGTGAACGACCGGTTGGGCAATCCCGGCGACGGCACCAGCATGGCCGATTGGACCGACGAAGAGAAAAACCGCAAGATTTCCATCTGGGCCAAGCCGTTTGACGCGGTATGGCGGCCCAAAGGCGCCAATCCGCTGCGCCTCGTGATGCTGGACACCCCCGGCTACGCCGATTTTTATGGGCAGATGGTGGCCGCCACGCAGGTGGCCGATGCCGCACTGCTCCTGGTGGATGCCACGGCCGGTGTGCAAGTGGGCACCGTCCGCGCCTGGAAGCGTTGTGAAGCGCTTGGCCTGCCGCGCGCTATTGCCATCACTGGTTTGGACAAGGAAAATGCCGATTTCAACGGCACGGTGGCCGCGCTGCAAGACCTGTGGGGCGTACGTTGCGAAGTGGTGACCTTCCCCACGGCCGACAAGAAGGGCGTCGTGGATGTGCTTTCCGGCCAGAGCCCGGAGGCCGAAGAGCTCCGCAGCAAACTGACGGATGTCGCCGCCGAGTCCAGCGATGAGCTGATTGAAAAGGTGCTCAACGGCGAGACGCTTTCCGCCGATGAACTCGCGCAGGGGTTGCGGTCCTCGGTGGTGCAAACCAAGTTCATTCCGATTTTCGCGGTGATGGCCCGGCAATCGCTGGGGCTGGATGAACTGATGCAGGGCTTTGGGCGGCTAATGCCCAGCCCCGCCGACCGCCCGGTGAAGGACGAAAGCGGCGCCGAGGTCAACGCGGCGGCGGATGCGCCGCTCGTGGCGCAGGTCTGGCGCTCCATCAACGACCCGTTTGTTGGCCAGTTGACGCTGGCGCGCATCTGGGGCGGCACCTTGAAGGAAAACTCCGAAATCTTCAACGCCACGAAGGAGCAAAAAGAGCGCGTGGGCACCATTTACTTCACCAACGGCAAGAAGAACGACCCCACGCCGGAAGCGCAGGCAGGCGACATCGTGGCGCTGGCCAAGCTCAAAAGCACCGGGCTCAACGATACGCTGTGCGCCGTTGGCAAGCCTGCCAAGATGGCGCCGATTGTGTTCCCGAATCCCGTGGCCTCGTTCGCCGTCATGCCCAAGAACCAAGGCGATGAAGACAAGCTCGGCCAAGGCTTGAGCCGCATTGCCGATGACGATCCGACCATCCACGTGCAGCGCAACGACGAAACGCGCGAGCTGATCATCACCGGCATGGGCGACGTGCAAATTGACGTGGCCATGGAGCGCATGAAGGTGCGCAGCAAGGTGGAAGTGACCCTCAGCACGCCGAAAGTGGCCTATCGCGAAACCGTCACCACCAAGGGCGAAGGCCACTACAAACACAAAAAGCAATCCGGCGGCCGCGGCCAATATGGCGAAGTCTATCTGCGCATTGAGCCGCTGCGCCCCGGCGTGGACCACTGGTTCGTGGACGGCATCGTCGGCACCAGCATCCCGCGCAATTTCCTCCCGGCCATTGAAAAGGGTTTGGTGGAAGGCATGACCCGCGGCGCGGTGGCCGGCTATCCCGTGGTCAATACCATGGTCACGGTCTATGACGGTAGCTCCCACGATGTGGACAGCTCCGAAATCGCCTTCAAAATCGCCGCCCGCACCGCGTTCAAGGACGGCATGGCCAAGGCCAAGCCCGTGCTCCTGGAGCCCATCATGAACATCCGCGTGACCATTCCGGCGGAGTTCATGGGCGATTGCACCGGCGACCTGAACCACAAGCGCGGCCGCATCATGGGCATGGATGCCGAAGACGGCATGCAGGTCATCGTTGCCGAAGTGCCGCAGGCCGAGGTGTTCAAATACTCCTCGGAACTGCGTTCCATGACCGGCGGGCGCGGCTCGTTCGAAATCAGCTTCAACCGCTACGACATTGTGCCCTCCAACGTGGCGCAAAAAGTCATTGCCGAAGCGGCGAAGAACAAGCAAGCCGAAGAAGAGGAATAATCATTCCCCCGGCGGCCGGCGGGTGGCGCACGCAAGGTGTCGTCCCTGCGGCAGGAAGGACATGACAAGGTATGAGTGGACATAGCAAGTGGTCAACCATCAAGCATAAGAAGGGCGCGGCCGATGCGCGGCGCGGCAAGATCTTCAGCAAGCTGGCCAAGGAATTGACGGTTTCCGCCAAAGCCAGCGGCGGCGATCCAGCCTCCAACATCACCCTGCGCACCATCCTGGCCAAGTGCAAGGCCGTGAACATGCCGGCGGACAATATTGAGCGGGCCATCAAGAAGGGCACGGGCGAATTGCAAGGCGCCGCGCTCGAAGAAATCATGTTTGAGACCTACGCCCCCGGCGGCGTCGGCCTGATCATCCTTTGCCTGTCCGACAACCGCAACCGCTCGGTGGCTGAAGTCCGCCACGTTTTGCAGCGCAACAACTCCACGCTGGCCGGCTCCAATCAGGTGCTACGCAACTTCCAGCGCCGCGGTCAAATCCTTGTGGATGCCGAGGGTGTGGATGAAGATAAACTCATCGAGATTGCGCTCGACGCCGGTGCGGACGATGTCACCCACGAAGGCACGGAATTTGAAGTCCTGACCGCGCCCAACGTCTATAACGAAGTCTCCGAAAAAATCACCGCCGCCGGCTACAAAGTCTCCGAGGATTCCGGCATCAACTTTGTGCCCACGGTGTGGACCCCGGTGACGGATAAAGCGCAGGCCACCGCCATCCTCAAGATGATCGAGGCCATCGAGGAGCTTGAAGACGTCCAAAACGTCTACATGAACGGCGACATCGCCGACGAAGCCATGCCCGACTAAATGCCGCCCCCAGTCCCGCTCGCGCGCCAGGATCCGCCCGGATTTTGGCGCTTTTTTTAAAACGTATTTTCGGGATTGGCAGCGGCCATGGCCGGTTTTATAGAGTTTTTCCTGAGTTCGACACTTCCAATCTAAGAAGCCATAACACATTGGGATGCAATGTATAATTTTTTGAATTTTGCTGT
>MWEZ01000115.1 GCA_002071335.1 Verrucomicrobia bacterium ADurb.Bin018 | reverse complement strand
ACCGGGATAATAGAGCCCGGGCTCGACGGTGACGACGTGGCCGGCGAGCAATTGGCCCGGCCCCCGGCTCAAGCGCGGCTCTTCATGAATATCCAGTCCCACCCCGTGGCCGGTGCTGTGGATGAAGCCGCATTCGCGCCCCGGTGGTTCCAGCTTGGTGATGAATCCCGCGCGCAAAAAAGAATCCACCACGGTTTGATGGACTGCCGCCAATTCGACGCCGGGGCGCAGCATGGCGAGCGCGTCGCGTTGCGCCGTGTGAACGGCAAGATACATCTGACGCACTTGGGGAGTGGCTTCGCCCCGTACCACCGTGCGGGTGATGTCGCCCCAATATCCGGTTTCCCGGTGGCGCGGAAAGATATCGAGGACAATAGGCACGCCGGCGCGTAGTGGCCCGCTGCCAGTGTCGTGCGGACGCGCGCTTTGGGGTCCAACGGCGACAATGGTTCCTTGATCAGCGCACTGGTGTTCCATCAAGGCGTGGGCGATGACGTTCTTGATGTGCTCCGCGGTCAGAATCCGGCCGCGGTGGCGCAACACTTTGCGCGGGCCAATGGTTGCAGCGCGAATGCACTCGATGGCCGCGCGCATGGCGGCCACAGCGGCTTCCTGGGCCTGCGTGATCCACGCCACCTCACGCGCGGTTTTGATGGCACGCGACGGAAATGGCGGTGCGTCCTGAACCTCCACAGCCACGCCGGCGGCAGTCAATGCGCGCGCCACACCAATGGGAAAATGGGGCGTGACGGTCACGCGGCGCACGCCCAACTTCGCGGCCAAAGCAACAAACTGCTGGGACAATGTCGCGGGCGGAGGAATCCCCGGCGAGGCCAACGAAGCGGGGGTATGGATGATTGCCCGCGGGCATGTTTTCTTGGCGCGGGAGGCTTCCAAAGGCGACACGAGCAGATGTAAACGGCCCCCGGGTTCCACCAACAGGCCGAAGGGGTCGCTGGCAGCCATCCCCGTGGCATGGCGGACATCGTTTTCATCCAAGCCTGTGGCCACAAAAATGAGGGGGGCTGTTGATTTGTTCATAGTTTGGCTGGTTTTCATGAAAAAAGGATTGTCAATAGCTTGATTTTCAATGGATTTCCGGCGGTTTTCAATCCAAAAATCCGCCCGGATCAAAGTACGAGGCAATTATTTGATAAGTACCGGATCAACTAAATATTGTGTTATTAAAACTACAAGCCACTACAATTTGTTGTGTGATGAAATATCTTGGAAAATGGGGGGAGGGGGCTTGTCGGATTGCAAAGTGGTTATTATGGTCACGACTGTCTTCGGGCAGCAGATCGAAAAACGGCTGTGAATAAGCTGTGGATAAGTGCGCCGGAGGGCCATTTTAGCGGGCTCCGCGTGGGGTCCGGGGAATGCGAAAAACAGGGTGTTTTAGGATTGAGTCGGCCGGGCCATTCGTGCGAGACTGGTGGTCCGGGCTGGAATAAGGATTTTTGTTGTGGACGAAAAGAAGGCCAAAGAGGTTTGGGCAAAGGCGTGCGAGCATCTTGCCGAGGCGGTCTCGGCGGATATTTTCAGCCGGTGGATCGGGGTGATTGAAGCCGCAGGGGATGATGCACCCGGCCAACTGACGCTGACGGTTCCCAACGGGTTCTACCAAGACTGGCTGGAAGAACATTACCTGCCGATGATCCGCAAGGCGCTGGGTGCTGCAGGCCACGAGCACATAGCCATTGCGTTTGTGGTAAATGATAACGGCCCGGCGCCCGCCCCGGCCACGCTGGTCAAGAGCAATGAACCAGCTCCAGCCAAACGCCGTGGGCCAAAAATCTACAACGTGGGCGGGACGCTGAACCCGCGGCACACGTTTGAAAACTTTGTGGTGGGCCCGGCGAACACGTTTGCCCACGCGGCCGCGTTGGCCGTGGTGGATGCACCCGCGCGCGCTTATAATCCACTGTTCATTCACGGGGGGACGGGTCTCGGCAAAACGCACCTGATCCAGGCCATGGGCCACGCGCTCATCAAGCGCGGCAAAGGGACCGTCTGCTACACCACCTGCGAAGATTTCACCAACGAGTTCATCCAAGCCGTACAGCAACACGAGCTCACCAGCTTCCGCCGGAAATACCGCAACATTGATTTGCTGCTGATTGACGATATCCATTTCCTGGCCCGCAAAGAGGGCATCCAGGAAGAATTTTTCCATACGTTTAATTCGCTGCATCAAAACCAAAAACAAATTGTGATGACCAGCGACCGCCCGGTGAGCGAAATTGCCAACCTGCAGAACCGGCTCGTCTCCCGCTTTGAATGGGGGATGGTGACGGAAATGGAAATGGTGGATTTGGAAACCCGGGTGGCCATCCTGCGGCAGAAGCGGGAGGAGTTGGGCATCCAGTTGCCGGATCCCACCCTGTTCTTCATTGCGGAACACGTGCGCTCCAACATCCGCAAGTTGGAAGGGTCGCTGCTGCGGGTGGCTTCCTACGCCTCCCTGACGCGCAAGCCGCTGACCACCGAAGCGCTGGAGTATTTGCTGCGCGACACCATCGAGCAGGAGAACCAAACCGCCGTCACGCTCGAAGGAATCCAGCGGATTGTCGCGGAATATTACGACATCCGGCTGGGCGACATGACCAGCAAGCAGCGGCCCAACAACATCGCGTTCCCACGGCAGGTGGCCATGTATTTGTGCCGGGAAATGACGGAGCAATCCCTGCCGGCCATCGGCAACGCATTTGGGCGCAACCACGCCACGGTGCTGCACGCGCACCGGAGCATCGGCGCCAAAATGAAAACGGACTCTTCGCTTCGCCAAACAATTTTGTCGTTGCAGCAGCGGCTGGGGGGCGCCGCGGCACCGGTTTGACATGACCCGGTGCCACGCCCATTCGGGAGCAGACGCACGGGGGACGACGCGACCTCATGGATTGTGGACAAGGTTGTGGATAGCGCGGGATAAGTTGTGGAAAAGAACCCAAAGCTGTGAATGGGGCCGGAGTCATCCACACCATGCACTTTCCGAACACAGGTTTTTTGACAGGCTGAATTCGACGGAAGTCCTTGGAAGACCCATTCTTTGCTTGCTGTCCACACAATTCACAGGACATACTGATAAGACGGTTTATAAATTTATATAGATACTAGTAACCGACACCGGGAGGCGTCATGAAAATCAAAGTCAAAAAAGAAGCGATGTTGGCATCGTTGCAAAAAGTTCAGTCGGTCATCAATCCGCGCAATACCCTGGCCGTGCTGGCCAACGTGTTGTTCCGCGCCCAGGACGGCAAGTTGGAACTGACCGCCACCGATATGGCGCTGACGTTGCGCACCACCATGGAAGCCGAAGTCCTCCAGCCCGGCTCCACCACCATTCCCGCCAAGCGGATTCTCGGGGTTTTCCGGGAATTGGCCGTGGCCGAAGTCGAGCTGGAAGTCAACGACCAGAACATCACCCTCATCCACGCCGGTAGCTCTCACTTCAAAATCCATGGGATTTCCGAAAACGAATATCCCAATCTGCCCGAACTGGCGGATGCCAAGACCTACACCTTGGACCAAGGCGACTTCAAAAACATGTTGAAGCTGACCTCCTTTGCAGCCTCCCTGGACACCAACCGCCAATTACTGAACGGGGTGCTGTTGAGCTTCAAGAACGGGAAGTTGAGCGTGGTCGCCACGGATAGCCGGCGCCTGGCCCATGTGGAGCAGGAAGTCGAGTTCCCGGCGGATGCCGCCTTGGACTTGATTGTGCCCCTCAAGACCGTGGATGAACTCCTCAAGACCCTCGGCGATTCCGGCCCGCTCAAAATCATGGCCACCCCGAAGCAGGTGGGCTTTGACTTCAACTCCGTCTTCATCGTTTCCAAGCTGGAAGAAGGCAAATACCCCAACTACCAGCAGGTGATTCCCCAAGCGAGCAACCAGCGGATTGATTTGGAGCGCGAAGTGTTTCTCAGCGCCATTCGCCGCACCTCACAACTGGTGATTGACGTGGTCTCCGGCGTAAAGCTGACCTTCAGCAAGAATCAATTGGAAATCCTTGCCCAGGCCCCCGAAGTTGGTGAAGCCCGCGAAACCATGGCCGTGAAGTACAAAGGCCCGGAAATTTCCATTTCCTTCAACCCCCACTTCCTGATGGACCCCCTCAAGGTGCTCACCGACGACGAAGTCCAATTGCACCTGACGGACGACACCAGCCCCGGGGTCATTCGCTCCACCGTCAACTTCATTTATGTGTTGATGCCCATCCGGTCGAGCTAACTCCCCCTTGGGCTTCGTGCTGATCCCCAAAAACCAGCACAGCCGTCCCATCCGGGGCGGCTGTGATCGTTTGGTTGCCCGACTAGGATTTGAACCTAGACAAACAGATCCAGAGTCTGCTGTGCTACCGTTACACCATCGGGCAAGTTGAAAATGAAACGTGGAGAAGGTACTTTTTCCAGTTATGAAGTCAAGCACGGGCATCCCAACCCGGAATCCCCCTTGGACTAATTTGCCGTGAGCGATTTCCAAAAAGACAACGTGGCGCTGATGTGCGACATCGGCGAGCTCGTCGGCATCTTTGACTTCGAGCAGGGATTTGATTCGTTCCTCCAGCGTGCGGTTTCGATGGTGGCTTGGCACATGCGCGCCGCGGTTTGCTCCCTCTATCTCTATAAGCCGGCCACCCGCGAGCTGGTCCTGCGCGCGAATCAGGGGCTGAATCCCCAGCTCATTGGCACCCTGCGCCTCAAGATTGGCGAGGGCATCACCGGCATGGCGTTGAAGGAAATGCGGCCCATCTGCGAGGCCCGCGCCACCGACAACCCCAACTTCAAATATATCCCCGGCAGCCACGAAGAAAACTTTGTCTCGTTCCTAGCCGTGCCGATCATTCGCCGGATGAACCCGGTGGGGGTGATCGTAGTTCAGGACCCCCAGTGGAATTATTTCACCCCCAACGATATTCAGGCCTTGCAGGTCATCGCCTCCCAGTTGGCCGGCGTGATTGAAAACGCCGACTTGCTCAGCGAGTTGCGCCAAAAAGAGCAGCAAGACTCCCCGGCCCCCGTGTTTCATGGGGAGCAGGAGTTTGGCCCCGGCACCCACTGCGTCCGTGGGGTGGGCGCCTCGGATGTCATGGGCATGGGGCTTTCGACCCGTATTGGCCAATACCTGACGCTCGACCAGGAAGCCGCCACCTGTCCCCTCGATCTCACCGAGGACGATTTCGACCGTGCCCTGCTCGCCACCGAGCGCCAACTCCTCGATCTCCAACGCCGCCTCGAAGATAAAATCCATGACGCGGCCTCCATGATTTTTGGCGCTCACGTCCTGATGCTCAAGGATGAGGCGTTTTCCGGCGAAATCCGCAACCAAATCCGCGGCGGAAAAAATCCGTGGACCGCCATTGTGGAGGAAGTCCGCCGCTACTCGCGCCTGTTTGCGCACAGCCCCAATCCGGCCCTGCGCGAAAAAGTGCTCGATGTTGAAGACCTCGGCCACCGGCTCCTCCAAAACCTCTCAGCCCAAAGCATGGCCAGCACCAATCCGGATTACTCCGGCCAAATCGTCATTGCCGAAGAATTGCTCCCCTCCGACATCCTCAAAATATCCGCTGAAGGCGCGGCGGGCCTGATTTTGCTGGGCGGCGGCCAGCACTCCCACGTGGCCATTCTGGCCAAGGCCATGCAGATTCCACTGGTTATCGCCACTGACCGCCGCCTGCTCTCGTTGCCCGAAAAAACGCCCCTGCTGCTGGATGCCAAGGAAGGTCAAATCATTGTGCGCCCCGGTCCGGAAGCCATCCAGACCATGCAGAACATTATCCGTTCCCTGGCCGACTCCCTGCGCCTGGCCGAGCTGGCCCAGCCGGAAACCCGGACCCAGGATGGCGCGGAAGTTCACCTGTTCGCCAACATGAACCTCGTCAGCGAGCTGGATGTCGCCTTGCGGGTCCACGCGCAGGGCATCGGGCTCTACCGCACCGAGTTTCCGTTCATCGTCCGCAGCAGCTTCCCGACCGAGGAAGAACAATTTGTTGTCTATTCCCGCGTGCTGGAGCGGATGCAGGGCGCGCCCGTCGTCTTCCGCACCCTGGATGTCGGCGGCGACAAAGTCCTTTCCTACTTCCACGCCGCGCCCGAATCCAACCCGTTCCTTGGCCTGCGCGCCTTGCGGTTTTCGCTGAAAAATCCGCTGATTTTCAAACAGCAGTTGCGCGCGCTGCTCCGCGCCGCGCACGATTACCCCCAAGCCCGCATCATGTTCCCCATGGTAGCCTCCCTGGATGAATTCCTCGAAGCCCGCGCGCTGGTCGAAGTGTGCCACCGCGAACTCCAGCGCGAAGGCATCCCCAGCCGTATTCCCGAACTCGGCATGATGATTGAACTGCCCTCCGCCGTCACCATGATCAACGAACTCGCCGCCGCCGCCGATTTCTTGAGCATCGGCAGCAATGACCTGATTCAATATCTGCTGGCCGTGGACCGCACCAATACGCGGATGGCGCCGTGGTTTGCCCCGCACCACCCCGCGGTGATTCGCGCGCTGCACTGCATCGTGAAAACCGCGCGCCAGCACAACAAAGTCATTTCCCTCTGCGGCACTCTCGGTGCGGACCCGCGGCTGATGCCTTTCCTGCTCGGGATCGGCCTTCGGCACTTCAGCCTTGATCCGCTGGAAATTCCGGCCGTGCAACGGCGCATCGCCCAAATCAACGCGGCCCAAGCCGAACAGCAGGCCCAACACATGCTGACCCTGGGCCGAATCGGCGATGTCGCCGACTACCTTCGCCAAATCAACCCGCCGGACTGAACCCGGTGGATACGCTGGTTCATGGCCTGATCGGCACGGCCCTGTGCAGCCGCACCGGATTGCCCGGCGGCCGGCGCGGCCCGCTGGATGCTCACGGGCCCCGCCGCTGGTGGGCCGATTGGACCCTCTGGGCCGCCTTTGGGTTCGGTATTTTGCCCGACGCCCTCTCGCTGGGGATTTACTTCCTGAGCGACTTGCTCATGGGCCGCAGCCTCACCTGGCAGGGCATTCCGCCGTGGGTGTTTTTCCTCTATAACACCACCCACAGCCTGCTTGGGATGGCCGTGATTCTCGGCCTGGTCGCGTGGCGGTTTCCCGCCCTGCGCCTGCCCCTGCTGGCCTGGCCGCTCCACGTCTTGATGGATGTGCCCACCCATGGCGAAAGCGTTTGGGGCACGCCCCTCCTCTGGCCTTTTTCCTCGTGGACGTTCAGCGGTTGGAATTGGTGGCTCCACAAGGAAATCTTCATTGGCAGTTGGCTGCTGGCCGGCGCCCTTTGGCTTGCCGTGGCCCTCCTGCGCCTTACCGGGAGAAAATCATGACCTTTCTGGAACTGGT
>MWEZ01000114.1 GCA_002071335.1 Verrucomicrobia bacterium ADurb.Bin018 | reverse complement strand
GACTTGACGGCCCCCATAGAAGGGCTGGAACGGTCGCAGACCTTCCAGCCGTTCTCCCGGCGGGAAGGTTTCGTTCCTCAACCATTCTCGCCCTACAAAAACAGCCGGGTTGATTGTTGGCTGAAACGGGCGCCGAGTGGTTCAGGGCGCCGGGGGCTTGGCCAGTTTGCGTTCCAACAGCCGGATATTCACCGTGCTGATGTCCGTGGCCTTGCCATCGGCCACATTCTGGCGGAACACCGCCAGCGCTTCGGTATCGCGTCCCATGCGGCGCAATTGCACGCCCAATTGTTCGCGGTAGAAAATGTGCTTGTGCTGATAGGCGGCGGCGCGACGGAACTCGGCGAGCGCTCCTTCCGGATCGTCGAGCAGATTATGAACCAAACCCAGCGTGTACACCACGGCCATGTCGCCGGGATTCAATTCCGCCGCGCGCCGCAAGTGCACCGCCGCTTCCGTGGCGAGCTCCTCACGGCCGGCCTTCTCCGCGGCTTCGTCCGGGTCGCGATACCAGAAGGCCTGAATCTGGCGCAGCATGCCGAGGCCGGCATGTGGTTGCCAGTTGCGCGCATCCCAGCGGCTGGCGCGCGCGTAATCGGCGGCCGCGGCGTCCCAGTTGAGGCTGCTGCGGGCGATATCACCGCGCAAATTCCAATAATAAGACAGGCCGGCCGCAGTGGCGCGCCACGCGGCACACAAGCAGACCAAGACCGCCCCGCCGGCCACGGCCATGCGCCAGCCGCGGGCCTGCGGGCGGGCTTTTTTCCGCCAGCCTTCTTCCAGAAACCACGCGCCCCAGGCCACGCCAATCAGCCAGGCCAGCACGTGCGGGTTGGGGAAAATGTGGAAGTTGAAATCGAACAATGCGTGCACCATGTTGCCGGCGACGGCGCCGGCGGCGGCCGCCAGTAAAACACGTGTGCCGGCTGACTGCGCGCGGAGAAAGGCCACCAGCAAGCCGATGCCGCCCCACAACAAGCCCGCCACCAGCAGGCCGCTGCCGATGGCGCCATATTCCACTTGCAATTGCAGATATTCGTTGTGGAGGTAATCCCACAGCAGGTGGTATTTGACGTGCTTTTGGTAGGGCGGATAGGCCCAGACAAACGAGCCGCCGCTGAACCCGGTGATGGACCGTTCGCGAATCATCACAAGGGAATCGCGCCACATATCCAGTCGCCCCCCTCCGGCCTCGAGGCCGCGCTCCAGCACTGGTTGCACACGCTCCTGGACAAGCGGCAGAGTGCGCCAAGCCACCCAGCCCCCGCCCGCGGCCAAGAGCGGAAGGGCCACCAGCGCCAGCGCGAACAGCGCGCGGCTCTTGCGCCACGCCAGCAACAGCAGGCTGGTGATGCAACCGACCAGTAGGCCGGCCCAAGCGCTGCGGCTCTGCGTCCAGTACAGCACCGGGGTGGCCACGCCCAGAAAATAAAGCCCCATCAGGCGCAACGGGAAACCAGCATCGGCGCAGAACAGCAACAAAATCGCCAGCGGGAACAGGGTGGCCAGCACGTTGGCCAAATGATTCGGGCAGAGATATGTGCCGCTGGCGCGCAATCCATACTGCTCCGGGCGCGGCGCCCAGAGTACCTGCCGCGAGCCGCCGACACGCTGGACAATGGCATAGAGGCAGATCAGCGCCACCGACAGCAGCAGGATGAACACCAGCACCCGCCAGCGGCGCGGCTGATTGGCCAGTTGGGTCCAACTCCACAAGGCGCCGAGCAGGCAAAGCCATTTCAAAGCTTCCCAGCGCGCGGCATAAGGCACCATGGCGCTAGGCGCCAGCGCGACCACATAGGTGGTCAAGGCGGCAAAAATCCACCACCCGGCCGGCCAGCGCCAGGCGGGAGTATCGGCAAACCACAGCGGGCGGGATGCTGCCAGCGCAATGCCGCAGAAGGCCAGCACGAGACCGGGGGCAAAAGCCCACGTGCGAGTAGAGCCCAAGAGCCACATGCCGCCCGTGGCGGGCCACATCAACAGGAGGAGCGTCAGCGCGTCATACCAGCGGCGCGCGGAGGAGTGGATCACTTTCCCATCGGCGAACTGCGTCATGGGAGGCTTGCCGGTCGGCATCAAATCCAGCTACGCAGCACTTCCACCACGTCGTCGGGTTCCAGCAGGATATCATCTTCCGGCTGGCGCTCCAGGCGGCGGGCGTTGCGAATGACCTTGAAAATGCGGCCATTGCGCTTGACCTGCACCTTGCCGCTGGCAAATTCCGTATAGCCGCCGGCGGCTGCGATGGCCTGCGAAACGCGCGTGGCGGAGACGATTTGGAAACGCCCGGGGCCGCGGACTTCGCCCAAAATGAAGTAGAAGCGGGTGGGCACCACCACATTCACCGTGACGTTGCGGTAGATGTCCTGATCGAGATAAATCTGGCGGATGGACCGCTCGAGTTCGGAAGCCGGCAGGCCGGCGGCGCGAATATCGTTGATGAACGGCAGCGTGATCATGCCATATTCATCAATGACATCCTCAATGACCTCCGGCGTGGGGATACCGCGCAAATAGACCTGCACACCATCACCCACCTTGAGGACGTAGCCGGCTTCGGTTCTTGGTTCTTCCGTGACCGGGGCCGGTGGCGGGGCAACCGGTGTTTCGGGGGCGGGGCTGGGACGGGTTTCCGGCGCGGGGGGTGCGGGTTGCACGGGCGAAGCGGCCGGTTCGGCAGGAGGCAAAACTACTTGCACGGGCGGCGCCGGTTGAGCGGGCGCGGGCTTGGCCGGCGCTGGGGCGGGTGCCGCCGGTTTGCGCGGAGCTTCGGGGGCAACCGGCTTGGGCGGCGCTGGAGCGGGGGCCGGTTTAGCCGGGGGTGCCGCAATTTCCGCCGGCTTTTCCGCAACCGGCGCGGGCGCAGTCGTTGCGGGCTGCTGCTTAGCCAGCATTTGGTTGCGCGAAGCCAACAAGGCCTCGTAACGGTTATAGATTTTTTGCGAAGGCGCGGGAGCCGCACAGCCGGCGACCAGCGCGCCGAGGCAGCCCATCGCCAAAACCGTGCGGAACATCCGCATCATGGAACGATCCGCTTTCACATCAGGATTCCGTGAGGTTGTCATCATTTTCATGCCTGACAACACCATAGTATTTTCTGGTTGTGTAGTGGTAGTAATAATAATAGTCGTCGCGCATGATGTTGATGTTGTTCAACACCGCGCCCAGGACCTGGCCGCCGGCGTTTTCGATCATGCGCTTGGCGCGCAGCGAAATGATCTTGGGATATTTGCGGTACTGCACCACGAGCAGTACGCCGTCCACTTCGCTGGCGAGAATGGCCGCGTCGGTCACACCAAGAATCGGGGGCGAATCCAGCAAAATGTAGTCGTACTGCTCCTTGAGGTGGTCCAGCAGGTTCCGCAAGCGCGTGTTGTTCATGATGCCGATGGTGCCGCGGCGGAGCCGGCCGCTGGTCAGCATCCACAAGTTGGGCACGCCGGTTTCCTGGATTACATCCTCGGGCTTGAGCTCGCCGGTAAGCACGTTGACCAGTCCCGCGCGGTTGGCCAAGCCCACCATCTTGTGCTGTACGGGGCGGCGCAAGTCGGAGTCAATAACCAGCACTTTGCTGCCTTGCTCGGCGCAAACGTAGGCCAGGTTGAACAACGTGGTGGATTTGCCTTCGCCGACGCCGCCGCTGATGACGGCAAAGATTTTCTTGTTATCCTCGCGGCCCAGCAACGCCATGCTGGTCCGCAGGGAGCGATAGGCCTCGCCTTGGCCGCTTGACTGGCCAGCCTCAGTTAGCGGGCGGGATTGCTGCGGAATCACCGCCAGCACTGGCAGGCCGAGATACTTCTCGACTTCGTCCACGGTCTTGATGGACACATCAAGATATTCAACAAAGAAAGCAAGGCCGGTGCCGGCCATCAGGCCCAGCACCACACTCAGGAAGATGTTCAGTACGACCAGTGGGCTGGAGGGGCGGTCGGGGGGATCGGCTTCTTCCACGATATCCACCGTGGTGCGTGGCACTTCCACTTCAATACCGGTTTGAGTGATACGGGCACGCAGGGCCGTCAGAATATCACGATTCACCGCCACGTTCCGCTCCGCGCGGTCAAAGGGCAGATAATTTTCGCTTTCGGATTCGATATCGGTCGCCTTGATACTGGCCAGCTCGCTGTCCAGCGCTTCGTACTTCTGGCGGGCGACTTCGTAATCCGCTTTGACGCCGGCCTTGAGCCCGGCGAGGGCGGAATCCAACTGACGGCGCAACTCGTCTTGCGCGCCGCGCAAGCGCAGAACATCCGGGTGATTCTCGCCGACCACGCCGTTCTTTAGCATGAGTTGCAGGCTGACCTGACTGTCAATGTATTGCTGGCGGATGCTGAGCAGCGTGGGGTCTTGGACAATGTAGGCGGCGGCATCCATCAGTTTGTCGCCTTCCAAATCCTCCAACTGATCCATGCGCGCCTTGCGCACAAGCATGTCCACCCGGGCGGCGCTGCGCTCGTTTTCCAGCGCATTCAGGCGGGTGCTTTCCACCCGGATGCTCATGAGGCCGCGGCCGATGAGGGCAATGCCGCGCTCCTGGCGGATTCGTTCGAGCTCGGCTTCCGCCTCCTCCACGCGCTCCTGCTGCTTGCGCACCTCATTGCTCATAGCGTCAATGGCGTGCTGGATTTCGCGGCGTTTGTCGGCGAGGCGCCGCTCGCGATAGACATTGGCAATTTCATTGGCGATGGCCGCGGCCTGTTTGGGATCCTCGCTGGTGGCGCTGATGTTCATCAGCATGGTGTCGCGGTCCTGTTCGACGCGGATGCTACGCTGCAGGATTTGCAGGGCCAGTTCCGGCGTGATGGCCGACTTGTCCTCGTTGAGTTGCGCGCCCCACACCTTCTGCAGGTTCAGGTTGCGGATCACGGTGGTGAGCACCGGCTTGGACTTCAGGATTTTTTCCTGCGTCATCAGGAAGAACGGGTTGTAGCCCATGCGGTTGATATCCCGCTGGTAAAACGGGTCCACATCCATGGCATCTTCGCGCACCTGAATCTGGGTGAGCGCGGTATATTTCTTCGGCATCATCAGCGTGTAGGCCGTACCGGACACGATGGTCAGCAGCGCCACCGCCAGAATGACCTCCTTGCGATCGCGGATGACCCGCCAATAATCGAGGAAGTGTAACGCAGTTGTTTGGGATTCTTCGGCCATGTCTTGTTATCCTGAACATTCGGGCGGGATGACCCGCCCGCGCCGGTGTGACCGGCATACGTGAACATAGAGGAGGCGACCGTTGCCGGTCGCCTGCCTCGCCCGCGAAGGACTAGAACAGTTGGATCTTCCAGCCAATGTCCGCGCGGTTCCGGTCGTAGTTTTCGCGGCCCGGCACATCGCTGTCGAGCTTCACATACTGGTAACCGATTTCCACCCAGTTGATGCGATTGACCCGGTATGCCAAGCGCGTGCTGACGAGGTAGGAGTTCTCGTCGTAGTCGCCGAACCGCGGGTTGAGGGAGTAATCGTTTTCGTATTGGTTCAGCGAGTAGGCGCCGCTGATGTAGAAGCTCAACTTCGCGGTGAAGTCGTGGGCCAAGCTGAGGGAGACATAGGTGCGGTCCTGGCTGAGGTAGTTGGCAATGTCCGACTCATAGATGGAGTAGGACGTGGCCGCGGTGATGCGGGTGGCCGGGCTCGGCAGGAAGGTCAGGGACAGGTCAACATACGGCGCGGTGTTATCGTCGTACTGGTCGCTGTCGTACATGCGCTGTTCCACACCGGAACGGAGGCTGGCAGTCAGCTTGGAGCTGACGGTCTGTTCGATGCCCAAGCCGCCGAACACAGAGTCACTGTCGCGGTTATGGGCCGCATCCGCCTCGTTATACACCACGGTCTGGTAGCGGAAGTCGCCCATGAGGGTCGTGCGGCTGGCCAATTGCTGGCGCAGGGTGGCACCGCCCACCAGGCTGTAGTAATCGCCGTTTTTCTTGGCATCGGAATCGGAATCATAAATCAGCGTGATGTAGCGACCGGAGATATCCAAGCGGGTTTCCGGGCGCAGGCTGATGGCCAGCGTGGCGATGGCGGAGTTGTAGTAGTTGTCATCCATGCCGCGGACGATGTAGTTGTCTTCCTGCAATTCCGGCAACTGGCTGGCGCGGAGCGTGTCGCTCAAGGCCAACTGCAAGTTGGGCGTGAAATTGTGCGTGAAGTTCAGGTCCAGATCGTTCAGGAAGTCGGTGCTGTCCTCGTCACGATCGGAATACCAGATGAACGACGGGCGGTAGCGCAGGCCCAAGTAGGTCCGGGGCTGATTCATGTTCACCAGCAGCTCGAGCTCTTCCAGCACGCGGAAGCTGTCCGTCTTCCGGTGGTGGACCGTGGTGCCGTCAATCAAGGTTGCCGTGCCAGCCTGATAGACGTTGTCGTCGAAGCCCAAGCGCAGGCGGTTGTTGAGGTGCACGGGCGATTCCGCGCTGGCCGCCAGCGCCGCCACCAACAAGCTGCAGCCCATTATCATCGCAATTCGGATTTGTTTCATGGCCATATTTCCTTGTAAGGGTTGACAGTTTCTTGCGGGTTGCAATTAGTGAGGGGTGGGCCGGATGGGGCGGAACTCGCCATTGATCATTTGCAGTTCGGTGAACACGCGGGTCACGAGGTTCAGGTCCACCGTGTATTGAATGGTGCCGCCGGGCGTGAAGTTCTGGGCGAAAATCAAGGGGTCGGCGGACTGCACGGTGATATCCTGGCCCATCGGGTTGGGCAGGGTTTCCACGCTTTGGATCGTCTCGCTCAGGCGGTCGAGGGAAATTCCAAGGCTCTTCAGCGCGTCAATCCACGCCTGCGGATCGTTGGGGTTTTCGACCATATCGTGGGCCTTCATGGCCTGCACGAGCACGCGGGCGAGATCGCCCTTGCTGACCACGGCGGAGAGCTCCCAGCCCTTTTCCGGCACGATGCCGTTCTGCATCAAGATGTCAAAGAGTTGCTGGGAAGTGGGCGCGGCCGGCAGGAAGCGCAGCAGGCCAAGAGTCCGCACCAGCAGTTCAGCCAATTGGGGATGGGTCACGGGGCCGGAGGCTTGATCCTGCTCCGCTTTGCCCTTGCCCCGACCTTGGGCCATGCCGACCGTGGCGGTCATCATCAACCCGATCATTACATACAACAGTATTTTTTTCATCGTTCGCTCTCCTTGCCCAAGGGCGGCAGCATTTTCTAAACCGGACCCGTCAGGGCCGACTACTCACCGTAGGAGGATAATGCCCCATTGCCCCGGGCAACGTCAACAGCAAAACCGAAAAAAATTCCGCAGCGCGTTGCCTCACAATTCATGACACCGAAATATTTCTCTGCGTGGGGCCCCGTTTGCCAGGTTGCCTCAAATGAA
>MWEZ01000113.1 GCA_002071335.1 Verrucomicrobia bacterium ADurb.Bin018 | reverse complement strand
TGGGCTGCGCCCTTGCCCGGCTCCACCGCGGCGGAAAATGTGCAGGCGCGCCTGCGCGGTTTGCTGGCCATGGCGTTGTCCAACCGCTACGGCCATTTGCTGGTCTGCGCCAGCAACAAAAGCGAAATGGCGGTCGGTTATGCCACGCTGTATGGCGACATGGCTGGCGGCTTGGCGCTGCTCAAGGATGTACCCAAAACTTTGGTGTATGAACTCGCGCATTGGCGCAACCGGCAGGGCGAAGTAATTCCGCCCGGCACTATTGCGCGACCGCCTTCGGCGGAGCTGAAGGCTAATCAACGCGACACCGATTCGTTGCCGGCCTATGACGAATTGGACCCCATTCTCGAGCGGCTCATGGACCGCCAACAGGACGTGGCTGAAATCGTGAGGGCTGGCTTTGCCGAAGCCACCGTGCGCCGGGTGGCGCGAATGGTGGCGCGTGCGGAGTTCAAGCGGCGGCAAAGTGCGCCGGGCATTTGGGTGACCTCGCCTCAACGCCGGTGGTCGGCATCACGCCCGTTGACCAATGGCTATGCGGAATAGTCGGACGCGGCTCGGCCGGAAGGCAATTCCAAGATGAAGTTGCAGCCGGCGCCGGGCGCGGTTTCCACTCGCGCGGTGCCGTGGTGGGCCAGCAGGATTTGCTGCACGATTGGCAGGCCCAGGCCACTGCCGCCGGCGGCGCGCGAGCGCCCCTTGTCTGTGCGATAAAACCGGTCAAAAATGTGCTGTGCCGCTTCCGGTTTCAGGCCGGGGCCGCGATCCTTGACGGATAATTCCAGATTGCCGCTGGGCAGCACCTGCGCGCGGATTTCCACCGGCCCCACAAGCGCGTAGAGCACGGCATTCTTGATCAGGTTGGCGAGGGCCACAGTCATCAGATTGGCGTGCAGGCCCCAGACGAGCCCCACGGGGATATCCGTTTGGATGGCAATATCGGCCTGTTGTGCCCATTCGGCACAAACCGACACGGCCTCCGCCACGACATCAGCCACAATGGTCGGCGTGATGGGCACACCACCGATGGCGTCGCGCTCGCTCTGCAGCTAGGCCAAGCGCAAGAGATCGTCCACAATCCGCAGGATGCGGCGGGAGTGGCGTTCGATGGTACGCAAGGATTGGGTGCGAAACTCTGGGGTGACGTTGGGATCGGCCAGCAATGTTTCGGTATAGCCTAGAATCAGCGTCAGCGGAGTTTTAAGTTCATGAGACACATTGACGGCGTACTCTTCGCCGGCTTGTTCGAGCTGCGTGATCCGTGAAATATCGCGCAGCACCAGCAGCACCTGTCCCGGTTTGCCGGCATGTTCGTGAAGCAGGGGCACCCCGGCCACGTTGCACAGCGAATTGGATGCGGTGAGGCGCAGGTCCACCGCCTGAAAAGCCGCCGATGTCCGGATCGCGGTCAGCAGCGCCAACAAATGCGCGCCATCGGCGAGGTCTGCTAGATGCCGGCCCGCCAAGCCCGGCCCGGTCGGTGCGAGCAGTTTTTCGGCGGCAGTGTTGGCCCGCAAAATATGATCATTTTCTTCTACGGTCAGCGTGCCGTCTTGAAACAGATCCAGCAGGGCGTCGAAGTCTTCGCGGCCGGTGGCGTGCAGGATGGGATTCGCGCGTTGGGGCGGCAAGGGGGGCAAGGCGGGGGTGCGCCATGCCCGGACCAAACTGGCCACAAGCAAACCGGCCAGAACAGCGGCCAGCCCAACAAACGCCCCGAAGTGCGCAGCCAAAGTCGCCACCGGCAGCAACCACCAACAGATCAAGCCAAACGCCAACAACACGGCGAGCAGCACGCTGCTCATGATGACCGGCAGCGAGAGATTGGTCGTGCGCGGCACGGACCTAGACTTCCTTGCCGCGATACCCCACGCCCCGCACGGTTTCGATCAAATCGTCGCGCAGGTTCAGTTTTTTGCGCAGGCTGACCATTTGGACATCCACGATGCGCTCTGTGACCGTTTGCGCTTCGCCGCGCACATACTCCACAATTTGGCTGCGACTGAACACCTTGCCCGGGTTTTGCGCGAGCAGTTGCAGAATCCGGAATTCGGTATAGGTCAGATGTACTTCGCGGCCCTTCACAGTGACTTGATGTCGTCCAGGGTCAATGACCAACGGCCCGTATTTGATTGGCGGCGTTTCATCGGCATCCGGCTTGGCGATGCCCGGGCGCCGCAGGATGGCCTGCACGCGGGCCATGAGCACAGACGGATTGAACGGTTTGGTCACGTAGTCATCGGCGCCGATTTCAAGGCCGGTAATAATGTCTTTCTCGCTATTTTTGGCGGTGAGCATGATGATGGGGATGGCGCGCAGCTTGCGGTGCTGCTTCATCTTGCTGCACACGGCCAAGCCGTCCATGCCCGGCAACATGAGATCAAGCAAAACCAGCACGATGGAGCGGCTTTTCAGGATAGCCAGCGCCTCTTCGCCCGTGCCGGCGACCACCGGCGCATACTCGTGCTTTTCGAGGTGGAACTTCAACAGTTCCTGAATGTCCGGCTCATCCTCAACGATCAATATATTTTCTTTCGTCATGGCGCGCCTCCTTCACCACAATGCCTAGCGTAAGCAGTTGGCGGTTGGCGGTCAACTCACAAACGCACCACCGCATTTTTTCAGCAAGGCACCACAAAAAGAGGCACGTCCAGTTCATCGGCGGAAAGGCCGCCGTGATTGCCCGGCATGAGTTTTTTGTCCTTGGCCTGCGCCGGCGGATAGAGCAGGGCGTGGCCGGGGACGGCAAAGAGTGTGTAATCGCCGAGCCGGTTGAGCAAAGCGGGGTGGGGGCGCCCGGGGCCCAAAATACCGCTGCGCAACAGGGTAGCCTGAGGTACGCACGCGACGGCGCCATGCAACGGCGCCTGGCGGGTCAGGCGCAGGAAGTCTTGGACCCGGTTGGGCCGCACAAAACACTGCACCATGCGGGCATCGCCCGAAGGCAGAATGGCTTGGGTGTCATAGAGGCCGGGGATTTGCGCCAGATTGATATGCGTGGTGGTCTGCATGTGGCCGTGGTCGGCGGTGACCAGCAACAGAGTATCTGTTCCAGCGAGTGCCCTTTGCAGGCGGCCAAGAAAGACATCCAATTCCCGAAGGTGTTTGGCCGGCAATTTGCCCATGGGACCATGTTCGTGGCAGAGAGAGTCGTAGTGCGGCCAATAGGCATAGGCCACGGCCCGGCCGCGCGAACAGGCAAAAGCGCGCAGCTTCTGGATGAAGCCGGTGAGGGTGTTGAAGGAGTGGCGTTCGGTCCACCAACGCTGGGCCAGCGAGGTACGGCTGGTTGGGATATAACCCTGCGAGATGAGTACACGGCGGCCCGGGATGGTGGCCAGCGGGGAGGGGAGGGCCAAATAGTCGGCGATGTTGAACTCCTCATTGGCAATAGGGGTATCCAGCCGGGTGACAAACGGCAGAATTGTGCCCACCATGCCCAGATCGGGCAGGTGCAAATGCCAGCCGAGAATGGCGTGTTCCGTTGGTGAGGCGCCAGTAGCCAGCGTGGTGACTGCGGCGGCCGTGGTGGCAGGGCAAATGGTTGTGATTTTTTGCCATGGGTGGCGGGCCAGAAAGTGCTGACCGTTGCCGGCAAGGATAAAGCGATGCAATTGGTTGGCCCCAAGGCCATCCAGCAACAACACCACGACTTTGCGCGGGTTGCGGAGCGCAGCGGGGGGGAGACCGGCCAACGCCCGGTGGGGGGTGCGCCCGCCGCGCCCGCGAATGAGGGAGGCCATTAGATTAAGGAGAGAGCCCCCAGCATAGTTCGGGCGGGGCAAATCGGTAAAACGCAACGGTTTGGTCATGGCGAAACGGTAGCTCAAAGATCGGGTCAAAAAAAGTCTCAAAAAAGGCTTGCTCGGGTGTAGCGTTATAGTATAACGATTTACATAAGCTGATGGTCGGTGATCAAAACTTCACACGGGAGCGCGCATGAAATTCAGAACGTCAGGAATTGGGCTGGTTGGTTTGTTGACCTTGTTGCTTGGAATGAGCGTGACGTCATGGGCCGCAGAACAAGAAGGCATTGGCAGTTGGGGCGTGAACGATCCCACCTATGGACTCAAGACGCGGGAGTTTGAGCCGGGATTTACATACACTCCCAGCCCAGCCGATTGGCGCGACATCAATATCTATCAGTTGTTTACCGACCGCTTCGCGGATTCCGGCGTGGACCAGTTGGCGAGCTACAAGCCCGGCTGGAAAACGGAAGGCAAGAATTTCCCCTACAATCGCAACTATCACCATGGTGGCGATTGGAAGGGCTTGAAAAACAATATCGGTTATCTGACAGGCATGGGCATTAAGGCAGTCTGGATGTCCGGTGTGCAGATGAATGACCAAGGGCGCGATACCAACTATACGCCGTATCACCAATACCACCCCGAAAACTTTTTCAAGTGCGACCCAGCCATGGGCACATTTGCTGAATTGAAGGAACTGATTGACGCGCTGCATGCCGCAGGCATCTATGTGATTCTGGATGTCGCGCCCAACCACATGTGCGACAAAAACGGCCTCTGGGGCAACAACCAGCAGGATGACAAGCAATACTGGGGCGGCGGCAATAATACATTCGGCTGGTGGGACCAGAACAACAAGCATCCGGCGCCCTTCGACAACCTCAACTACTTCCACAACAACGGCACCATCAACTGCTGGGACTGCAGCCCGGAAAACCTGCTGGGCCAGTTCAAGGGCACGGACGACCTGAAGACCGAAGACCCGGCGGTGCAAAGCATACTTGCCAAGGCGTTCAAGAACCTGATTGACGCGACGGACTGCGACGGCTTCCGTGTGGATGCCATCAAGCACGTGGAATACAACTGGATCAAGCAGTGGGCTGATGACATCCGCAAGCACGCGGCGGCTCGCGGCAAAAACGATTTCATCCTTTTTGGCGAGTTGTTTTCCTATGACAACAACGCGCTGGCGTCTTTCTGCAAGGACTTGAATTATTCGTTCAACTCGGCGCTCTTCTTCCCGTTGAGCCAGAACATCAAGAGCGTGTTCGGTGATGGGCAGAATAGCGATCAGTTGAGCAACCAGCTTAACAACAAGTATATGTACGGTGAAGGCGCGGACCGTTTGGTGGCGTTCATTGACAACCACGACTTGAACCGCATCGCGCTGCAAATCAGTGGGCAGGATGTGGGCAACGCCGTGTGGAAACTCAAACCCGCATTGAGCTTCCTGTATCTCGCCACGCCAGTACCCTGCCTGTATTACGGTACGGAGCACGCGTTCAACCAAGGCGGGCACTTCAACGGCTCCAACCGCACCGAGGACAATCCGGACGACGGCGACTGGCAGCGCGAATGCATGTTCGACAAGGGCTTCCAGCCCGGTCCCGCGCAGGGCAACAAGCTGGCGGCGACCAACGCGCCGCTCTATCAGCACATTGCTGCGCTCAATGCGGCTCGCGCCACCTACAAGAGTCTGACCCGTGGCTCACACCACACCCTGGTGACCGGCGATGCCTATGTGTTCCGCCGTCTATACCAAGGCGAGGATTCGCTGGTGGGCATCAACATCAACGACGGCAACAAGAGCTTCGAGGTGGAAGTGATAAAACCCCAAGGCACGGAGTACGTCAACGTCTTCAACCCAGCCGAGAAACTCATTGTTGACCAATGGAAGAAAGTGAATTTTTCCCTCGGTGGAAAGGAAACCAAGATATTCGTGTCGGTCTCGAGTGAGTCGCCACCTCTTTGGGTTGAGAATGTTAGCCACTGGCCGGTATCGGGCGAAATCACGTCCGACGATGAGGTATGGGTGAACGCGGAAGCGGGCCTACAGGCCTCGGTCTCGAACGTTACGGTGCATTACAGCGTGAATGACGGGGCGTGGCAGACCAAAACCATGGCTGTGAACGGTGACTGGTCAAGTCAGATGGGCAGTTGGTTCCATGTGGCGTTGGGCCCCTTCCCGGCAAGCGCCAACGTGAAGTACAAAGTGGTGCTCTTGGGCAAAAACTCCACATCCGTCACCAACGACAACAATGGCGCGAACTACAGCTTCAGCGTTGCGCAGGGCAGCGCCAGCGGCCTGTGGGTGCGCAACGCAAAGAACTATCCAGAGGACGGCGCGGCGACATTTGCCACTGAAATCTGGATTGACGCGGAAGTCGGCCCAGCCACGGGCGTGGACGGCGTGTGGGTTATCTACAAGGTGGATAACGGCAACTGGACCACGAATGTCATGGCAGTCAACCCGGATTGGGGCAGCGAAGGCGGCAAGTGGTACAACAAGAACATCGGCACTTTCAACGAAGGTGAAGTCGTTCGTTATTTCGTGCGCGCGACAGCCGGCGCGGAAACCGTCGAAGCCAATAACGGGGGCACTTTCTACCAACTGACCATCCGCGGCGCGGGGCTCGCCATCACGAATCCGCCGGGCAACATTGCCGTGGCAAATAACGTCGCGACCTACACGCTGCAGGGCACAGCCAGCGCCGTCACCAACGGCAATATTTTCTGGACCAACTCTCTGACGGGTGCCTCCGGACAGTTTGCGGCGGCGACGCCTTGGACACTGGCCAACGTGGTGCTTGGCGTCGGGGCCAACACTATCACGGTGTCGGGCAACACGGGCAGCGGCAGCGGCACCATTCTGGAGGATAAAGGTTCCAACTATGGAGGCAACTGGACCGATGGTTCCAACCAAGGCGCCGGGTTCGGCGCGTGGACGTTCAATCACTTCCAGGATCCTCCCAATTCCTACGCCGGCACTTTCATCGGCGATCCGGCCAAGGCCGGCATCAGCGGCTTTGGCACCAATGCCTTCGGATTCTACGCCAATCCAGCGGGGTCCGGTGCAAATGCGGAAGTTTCTCGTACCTTTGCCAACCCAATGGCCCTCGGCTCGGTGTTCAGCTTCAAGTGGGGCCTGAACTGGGACAGCAACGCGGAGAATTCGTACCGCGGCTTCTCGCTGTCGGCGGGTGACACTGAACTGATTTATATCAACCAGGGCAACACGGCTGCTATCAACATCAACGGCCAGCAGATGTTTAGCGAATACGGCACGCAAGCCATGGTGTTGAGCTTTGAGTATGTTGCGTCCGGCAGCATCCGCGTGACGGCCAATGGCCGCAATGGAAGCGAAAACTACAACGAGCTTCTGAGCGTGCCCGCAGGTGCACCATCGAAGATCAAGTTTTACTACAACGCGTCGGATCGAACACCGGAACCGGAGGATGAAGATAAGCGTCAGATGTATGTGGACGAGTTGAAGATCACCGGAGCGGGCGGCGGCGAACCGCTGAGTGCGGTGGTGACGATCACGCGTCAGGACGTCCCAGTGGACAGCAACGGTGATGGGGTGCCGGATGCTTGGCTGGCGGGACACGGACTCCCCACCAGTACAGACGGGGGCAGTGTGGCGCCTAACGGCTACACCTACT
>MWEZ01000112.1 GCA_002071335.1 Verrucomicrobia bacterium ADurb.Bin018 | reverse complement strand
CTCGGCTGCGACACGCTCGTGCTCGACGACGGCTTTCAATATCTGCGCCTCAAGCACCGGATGGATATCGTGCTGGTGGACCGCACCAACCCGTTCGACAACGGCTATGTGCTGCCCCGTGGTCTGCTCCGCGAATCCGTCAAGCACCTCAGCCGCGCCTCGTTCATCTTCATCACCAAATCCACCGGCGATGGCTCCCCCGAGCTGCGCGCGCGCATCCGGGAGCTGAACGCCCACGCGGAAATCACCGAGTGCCGCCACTCGCCGCGCTACTTGCAGGATGTCTTTACCGGCGCGCGCCACCCGTTGGAGTTCCTCCAAGGCAAAAAAATCGCCGCGCTTTCCGGCATTGCCGCGCCGCGCGGCTTTGAAGAAACGCTGGAGCGCCTCGGCGGCGAACTGGTTTACCGCAAGCGCTTCGCCGACCACCACCGCTACCGCCCGCAGGAAATCCTCGATGTCCTCAACGCCGCGCGCGACCGCGGAGCGGACTTGGTCCTCACCACCGAAAAAGATGCCGTGCGCCTGCCGCTGGTGGACCGGCGTGACCTGCCGATCCTCTATCTGCGCGTCCAGATCGAACTGCTCAGCGGCGCGGAAGATTTCGATGCGCTGATCTCGCGCATCTGCTTCAAGTAGACCGCGTCAAGCGTTGGCACGGATTTCGATCACGTCGCCGTCCTGCACCACGTAGCCCTTGCCCTCCAGCCGCAACTGGCCGCTCTCGCGGCAGGCGGCCAGCGACCCCTTGGCCAGCAGGATGTCCGCCGCCACCGTTTCCGCGCGGATGAACCCGCGCGCCAAATCAGTATGAATCTTGCCCGCTGCCGTCACGGCGTTGTCGCCGCGCCGCAGTGTCCAGGCGCGGACTTCATCGGGCCCCACCGTGAAAAAGCTGATCAGGTTCAACGTCGCGTAGGCCGCCTGGAGCAACCGCTGCCGCGCGGGCTCGCGCAGGCCGTAGTTCTGCAAAAAGCTGTCTTGCTCGCCCGCTGGTAGCGTGGCAATTTCGGCCTCCAGCGGCGCGCAAAACGCCAAAAGGTCCAATCCCCGCGCGGCACAGGCCGCGCGCAGCGCCCCGCAGGATTCGCCGTGTGGATCGCTTTCGCCCGTGTTCGCCACCACCAGCACACGCTTCTGCGATAAAAAACAAAAACTGCTGATCATTTTTTCTTCGGCGGCGCTCAACACCACTTCGCGCAAGGCTTGCCCGTTCTCCAGGGCCTGCCGGCATTTTTGCAGTGCGGCCAGCTCCGGCAACCCCTGCTTCAACCCGCGCTTGACCTCCTGCTCAATCTTTTCAATGCGCCGCTCCACTTTTTCCAGGTCGGCCATCGCCAAATCCAGCAGCACCGATTCCATTTGCGCCACGGAGTCCAGCGGTTTGCCCGCGCCATCCGTTTCGCCAAAAGCCTGCACCACCAGCGCGAAGGCGTCGGCCTCGCCCAGAAACGCATTCAGCGGCCCAAAGCCACTGCCGGGCGCGTTGGCCGGCAGCGCCACGTCAACAAATGTCACTTCCGCGGGAATGTATTTTTGCGGCTGAAAAATATCGCGCAGCGCGGCGAGGCGCGCGTCCGGCACTTTCACCGTGCCCAACCGGTGCCCACCCTTCGTGGCAAAATGCGGACCCTCCGGGGTCTGCACCAACGCATCAAACACCGCCGTCTTGCCCGCCGCGCGGGCGCCGATCAAATATAAAAGCAAAGCTGCCATGGAATCCTTGAATCGTGCCGATGAACCCCGTGGCGCGTCCACGCGCCGGGTTCGTCACGGCGCGCCAGTAGAACACAAGCCGCCGTCGCTGGCAATTCTCCGGCTTGTCGGCAACCGGCCGATTTCGTATGGTGCCGCGATAGTCTATGCAACCTCCGCGCGATAATTTTGACGCTTTTTGCAGCATTCTGGCCGGTTTGGCCGATGCCGCCGCGGCGTTTCTCGGCGTGATGGTGGCGGTGTGGATCCGGTTTGATTCCGGTTGGATTCCACTGCACGATCAAGAAATCCTGCCGCCGCGGATCATGTACCTCGCCGCTGCCGCCGTGCTCGCGCCGCTGCTGGTGATTATTTTCCGGCAGGTGGGGCTCTATATCCGCCCGCAGCTTGGCCCCTTTGGCGACAAACTGCCCCGGATCGTGCGCGGGGTCTCCATCACGCTGGGGACGGCCTTGATGCTCTCGTTCATCGTGCGCCCGGCGGATTGGCCACCCTATTCGCGTACCGTGGCGCTGATGTCATTTTTCTCGGTGCTACTGCTGGTGCTGCTGGAGCGCTTTGCGCTGTTCCGCATTGAGCTGCACTGGGCGCGCCGCACTGCCCCCATCCGGCGTATCCTGATCATTGGCGTGGATGATCTGGCCGCCCGCCTGCGCCGCGCGCTGGAACGCGAGCCGCGCCTGCGGTCGCGCCTGGCCGGCTATGTGCTGCCCTTCGAGCCCGGCACCCGCCCCATCACGCTGGCCGCGGCCATCACGCCCAAGCTGGTGAAGGGCCACATCGGCGAACTGGAATCGCTCATCGAGGAGGAAAACATTGATGACGTGATTCTGGCGGACATGAGCATCTCCCACAAGCGCCTGACCGAAATCCTGTTCCACTGCGAGCGCAACCTGATTCCCTTCCGCATGGTGCCCGACCTGTACCGCGTGCTGACTTCGCGCGTCCGCGTGAACCACATTGGCGACATCCCCCTGCTCGGTATGGCCGCGTGGCCGCTTGACGCGTTCTGGAACCGAGTGCTGAAGCGGCTGGAGGACATCGCCGGCGCGCTGGTGGGGCTGGTGCTCTCCGCGCCCATTCTCCTGTTGGCCGCGCCGCTCATCAAGCGCAGCTCGCCCGGCCCCGTGTTTTATCGCCAAGTCCGCTGCGGCATCGGCGGCAAGGAGTTCACCATCTTCAAGCTGCGCACCATGCCCGTGGATGCCGAAAACGCCACCGGCCCTGTCTGGGCCACCCCCGACGACCCCCGCCGCACCCGCATCGGCGAATTCCTCCGCAAGTGGAACCTCGATGAGCTGCCCCAGTTCTGGAATGTGCTGGTGGGCGATATGTCCCTCGTGGGCCCGCGCCCGGAGCGCCCCCATTTTGTCGAGCAATTCAAAAACGATGTCGGCCACTACATGACCCGCCACGTCTCGCGCCCCGGCATGACCGGCTGGGCGCAGGTCAACGGCCTGCGCGGCGATACCTCCATTGCCGACCGCGTCCAGCATGATCTCTACTATCTGGAAAACTGGTCGCTCTCCTTCGACCTTAAAATCCTGATCCAAACGTTCTTCAACCGGCAGAATGCCTACTAACCTGAATAATTCATCAACAGGGATGAAAGTTCATTTATTTTATTAAATATCCGCATGGCTCATTATAACAATCCAGTAACGACGTTTTCATCCATGTTGATGAATTATTCAGGCTAATCCGCACGCATGACCAAGCCCCCCCTGAAAGCATGCGTGTTGGTGCCCGCCTATAATGAAGCGCGCAACATTGGCGCCGTCGTCCGCGAAATCCGCGACTACTGCCCCGACGTGATCGTAATTGATGACGGCTCCGCCGACGAAACCGGCCAGGCCGCCGCCGCCGCCGGCGCCACCGTTCTGTCGCACGTGCGCAACCAAGGCAAGGGCATGGCCCTGCAAACCGGTTTTGACCACGCGCGCGAACACGGCTACGACCTCGCCATCACCATGGATGCCGACGGCCAGCACGCCCCCTCCGATATCCCCGCGTTTCTCAAGGCCTACGAACGCACCCACAGCCCCGTGCTCGTCGGCAACCGCATGGGCGATGTGGCCCGGATGCCGCGCCTGCGCCGCTTTGTGAACCGCTTCATGTCCGCGCTGCTCTCGCGGGTGATGGGCCAGCACGTGCCCGACACCCAGTGCGGCTTCCGCATCTATCACCGCTCCGTCTTCCCCACCGGCCCCTATGACGCTACTTCCCAGCGCTACGCCGCCGAATCCGAAATTCTGCTGCGCATCGCCCTGCAAGGCCGCAAAATCGGCGCCGTGACCATCCAGACCATCTACGGCAGCGAAAAAAGCAAAATCAATCCGTTCCTCGACACCATCCGCTTTTTCCGGATGCTCCACCGCTTCAAAGCCATCAAAAAAAAGGCCCTTGCCCCATGAAGAAACTCCTCGCCGCCCTGTTGCTGGCCAGCCTGACCCCCGTGCTGGCCACAGCCGCTGACGCCCACCGCTCCACTGGCCAGAAAGTCGCGGAAAAACTGCGCGAACAGGGTCTTTCCAAGGATGCCGCCATTGTGGCCATTTCCACCCTGCCCATTGTGGAGCTGCGCGGCGCCATCCCCGTGGGCCATGTGCTGTTCCCCGACACCGACAAAACCACCCGCCTCGGGCGCGACGATCTGCAACGCGCCGGGCGCATCTTTGTGTGGGCCGTGGTGGGCAACATGCTGCCCGTGCCGTTCATTCTGCTGCTGCTGGGCCCCGTCTCGCGCCTGTGCATGAAAGTCCCCGTGGGCAAAAGATTTTTCGATTGGCTCTTCACCCGCACCCGCCGCAAAACCGCGGAAATTGAAAAATATGAATTCTGGGGCCTTGCCATTTTCGTCGCCATCCCGCTGCCCGCCACCGGCGCCTGGACCGGCGCCGCCGCCGGCTGGCTGATGGGCATTGCGTTTTGGCGCAGCATGCTATCCATTTTGTTCGGCGTGCTGGGCGCCGGCGTCATCATGACCGCCCTCGCCCTACTCGGCTGGATCGGCGCAGTCATCGCCGGCATCGTGCTCACCCTCTTCTTCGGCGGCATCATTGTCCAGGCCCTCCGCAAAACCCCTGCCCCACGCGGTGAGGGGTCGGCCCTATGATTTAATGTTTTGGGGTTGCGCGAGAACTCGCCGATCTTTTGCGTTGTTTCAATATATTGACGTTGGCCGGTATTTTCCTATAAAAACAAACAGCAGTGAGGCTGTTTTCGAGCCGGAAAATTGTACGGTTACAGGTTTGGATGGATTACGCGGCTGTCGATACTTTTCAGCACAGTGTGGCGTTTGCTGGCAGGTGCGGGCGGGCGCGTTTTAGTATCTCATGATTGCGCCGCATCAAACTGAATCAACCAAACATGCGACAGCCCCTCACGCGCCACCCTTTCATAAAATTCAGCACCTTCTAGCCACGCGGTCTTCCTGGCAGATCCTCCATCACCGACAAGCCAAAGAAACCCGGCGCACCGTTTTCGTCGCACAAGACCGCTACATCATCAAGCAGTTTGAAATCCCCGAACGCTGCCGACATTACCGGCGGCCATGGTTGATCGAGCACCGGGCCCTCCAGCGGCTCAATGGTCGTCATGCGCCACGGTCGCACGGCTATTTGGAAGCCCAGGCGGACGGTATCAAATCGGTTTGGCTCATCAAGGACTTCATTCCCGGTCGCATTGTGGAGGCCTTCACGCCGCAGGAAATTCCGGTGGTCGCCCGCCTCATGGCCCAACTGCATCATCACGGCGTAGCCCCCAACGACGCCAACATTGCCAACTTTGTCCGCACGCCCGCAGGAGAAATCCTGTACCTTGATTTCGGCCGGGCCATTCTTTGGCGTCGCGCACCGCTACGTTCCATCCTGTACATTGGTCACGATCTCGCCAAATTCCGCCGCGAAATATTCCGCGAAAATCTACGGCAGTACCAAGAGTTCCTTCACCACCACCTTGCCGCACTCGCCACCCCGCCGGTGCGGCGACGCGCCATTCGCCTGGCCGCGCGCTATCATTATTTCCACCGTTCAATCCGTAAGTCCGTTATATCCAACCGATAGCGACTCAGAGGGGCAGTCCATTGATTTAATGTTTTAGGCTGTGCGCGGGCGGCGGCAACGGGACGCGGCCGGGATAGCCGGCGGAGGCCCGGCGGGTTGTGGCCAAAACCGCAAAATTATGGAGATTGGAGATTGACGGCGGGGGGGGGGATGGCTAGAGTCCCCGGCGTTGATACAACTCTGGCTTGTGGAAGAGTGGGTTGCCCCCACTCTTTTGCGTATCCGGGGTGTGGTGTGTTTGTTCTTTTCCCCCGTGAGGGGAGGAGGTTTGAAATATGAACAATGAATTGCTGGCAGTTTTTGAATATATGGAGCGGGAGCGCAAGCTGGACCGCGAAACCTTGGCGCAACTGGTGGAGTCTGCGCTGCAAGTGGCTGGACGCAAAAGTATCGGCCGGGTACGCGATTTGCGGGTCGAGATCAACCGCAAGACCCTCGACATCAAGGCATTTGCCAGCATTCAGGTGGTGGACTTTGTACGCAACCGCGACGAGGAAATCTCGCTGGATGACGCCCTCGCCAAATATCCCGGCAAGCCCTGGAAACTGGGCGATCTGATCGAAATCGAAGTCACGCCGCGCAACTTCGGGCGGATTGCCGCCCAGACGGCCAAGCAGGCCATCATCCAAAAATTGCGGATGGCCGAAAAAGACAAGGTGTATGCGATCTACAAGGACCACATCGGCTCCATCGTGACGGGGACGGTGCGGCGCTTTGACCGCAGCGACGTGTTTGTGGACCTTGGCGATGCCGAAGGGGTCATGCCCGGCAAAGAGCGTGTACCGAGCGAAGAATATCAAATGGGCGACCGGATTCGCTTCCTCCTGCTGAATCTGGACGCGCAGGCGCTGGGCACCCAGTTGACGCTGTCGCGCGCTTCGCCGGAGTTCATCAAGAAGCTGTTTGAACTCGAGGTGGCCGAAATTGCCGACGGCACGGTGGAAATCAAGGGTATTGCCCGGGAAGCGGGCTTCCGCACCAAGATTGCGGTGCACTCGCGCGACGACAAGGTGGATCCGGTGGGCGCATGCGTCGGTTTGCGCGGCCAGCGGGTCAAGAACATCGTGCGCGAGCTGTTCGGCGAGAAGGTGGACATCGTCAAGTGGAGCCCGGACATCAAGACGTTCGTCACCAACGCGCTGGCGCCGGCCAAGCTGTTGCGGCTGGATGTGGATGAACTGGAAAACACGGTCAAGGTGATCGTGGAGGGCGAGCACCTCTCGCTGGCCATTGGCAAGAAGGGCCAAAACGCCCGCCTGACGGCCAAGTTGACCGGCTGGAAAGTGGATGTGCAAAAGGACGAAAGCGATATCTCCTTCGAGGAGAAAATCGCCCGGGCAACCGACCAATTGGCGGCGGTGGACGGCATTGGCCGCGACCATGCGGCCAATCTGGTGGCGGCCGGCTTCCTGACGTTGGAAGGCATTCTGGCCGCGGAAATCCAGGACTTGGTGGACGTGGAAGGCTTCGATGCCGAAATCGCCCAGCAGGTGCGCATCGCGGCGGAGGCCGCCTTCGAGCGCGAAAACGGAAAGGCTCCTGAATCATGAGAATCTGCGATCTAGCCAAAGAATTAATGACCACCGGCAAGGAGCTGCTGGCGCTGCTCCAGGCCCGTGGTTGTACGGCGAAAAGTACGCAGGCCAACCTGACGCCGGAGTTGGAGAAATATCTGCGCGACGAAATTCAGCGCATTTATTACGGCGGCGA
>MWEZ01000111.1 GCA_002071335.1 Verrucomicrobia bacterium ADurb.Bin018 | reverse complement strand
ACTGCCGACGCGATGGACGATGGACGTCTCGGGCGTGAACCACACTTCGGATCCCGCCGCGCGGATGCGCCGGCAAAGATCGGTCTCCTCGAAGTAGGCGAAGAAGGTTTCATCGAGCAGCCCGACTTGGTCGAGGACGGCTCGCTTGATCATGAGGTCGGCGCCGACAATATATTCGACGGGGTGGGCGGGCTCATCGGCTTGGGGAATCACCGCGCCGGGTTTGCGTCCGCGTTGGATGCGCAGGATTCCGGAGAGGGTGATCCAGAGCATGCGGCCGAGAGAGGGGGCGAAACCATAGGACCACTGGGGGGCGCCGCCGGGGTAGATGAGCCGCCCGCCAACGGCGCCGATGGAGTCTCGAGAGAAGAGGAAATCGTGGAGGATGCGGAGGGAGTTTTCGACGAGCTCAGTATCGCTGTTGAGCAGGATGACGGCATTGCCCCGGGCCATCCGGATGGCCTGATTGTTGGCGGCGGCGAAGCCGAGGTTCTCGGTGTTTTCAATCAGCCGCACATCAGGAAACTGCTGGCGCACCATGGCGGGGCTACCATCGTGAGAGGCGTTATCCACAACGATAATTTCGTAGGTGATTCCGCCGGTGTGCTGGCGGACGGATTCGAGGCATGCGCGGAGGAGTTCCCGCGTGTTCCAGTTGACGATGACCACACTAAGCTGGAGCGCTGGCGAATCCATTTGTGGTGAATATAGAGAGGAAGGTGGTTCAGGCAAAGGAAAAGAAAATGCGGGCCGGCGCCCCACCCCGTTTGAATCGGAACCGTGGGGAGGTTGCGTGGGGGGTAAAGTTGGGGTAGGATGCGAGCCATGACGATGAATCTTCCATTTCGTGGGCAGTCGAACCGGCGGTTGTTTTTTTTCGATACTGAAACCACCGGGCTGCCGCGCGATTGGAACGCGCAACTGCACCCGCGGACGTTGAACAACTGGCCGCGGATGATCCAGTTGGCATGGATTTTGTGTGATGACGACGGCAACGAGTTGAGCGCTTGCACAACCATCATCCGGCCAGAGGGTTTTGTGGTGCCGCCGGATGCGGCGCGGGTTCATGGCATCACGACCGAAATGGCCATGAAGCAGGGCCGGCCGCTGCTGGAGGTGCTGGACGAGGTGCTGCCGGCGATCGAGCAGGCGACCTTCGCCATTGCGCACAACATCGCGTTTGATGAAAAAATCCTTGGCGCGGAGTTCATGCGGCAGGGCCGCCCCACCCCGTTCCTGAAAAAGCCGATGCACTGCACGATGAAAGAGGCCACGCAGTTTTGCGCGATCCCGGGGCACTACGGCTTCAAGTATCCGAATCTGAACGAGCTGTACCGCAAGCTGTTCAAGAAGTCGGTGGAGCGGGCACACGACGCGGGGGTGGACGTCCGCGCCTGCAAGGAAATCTATTTCGAGCTGCGCGCGCGCGGCATCATGGGCTGAATTCGGATCCGCAGCGCGGGCGCACGGGGTCCAGGCACGGCGAAAGCCCGCGCCACCCGCCAGCCGGCCAGCGCGGCGATTTCACCGCCGCATTCCACCACCACCCACGCGGCGCGTTGGTCGCGCGGCACTTTGAGGTCAGTAAAAATATCGGACAGTTTTTTGCTGCCGGCCATGCCCAGCGGCTGCATGCGGTCGCCGGCACGCCAGTTGCGGAAGATCAAATCGCGTCCGCCGACGGCCGTGGCTGACAGGCAGACTTCGTCCAGCCGGCGCGTGAATCCGCGGCCGTGGCGCAGGCGCAGGGTGCGGGGGACGGCGGAGTTTTCCACACTGTGGAAAATAGTTTTCCACGCTGTGGAAAAAGTGCCGGGATTTTTCCACACTATGGAAAATCCCGCCCATGCGGGATGAACTTTTTTTCCACGCTGTGGAAAAGTTGACGATTTTTTGGCGGCGGCGGGGCGCGCGAACGAAGATTTTTCCACACTGTGGAAATTTTTTTTCCACACTGTGGAAAAAGTGTCGGGGTTTTTCCACGCTGTGGAAAACTGGTCCACGGCGGCGAAATCCACAGCGGCGGGATCGGCACCGGCGCGATGCAACGCGGCGAGCGCCTGCCGCCGGCGGAGGGCCAAGGGGGTCTTGGCGGAACGCGGGGCGCGCCGCGCGAGGCCGGCCATGAAGTCATCTTCGGCGGCGGCGATTTCGCCCAAGCGCAGCAGGGCGGCGTGGATATTCGGGTTGAGTCGCGCGGCAAGGAGCGGAAGGATTTCGTGGCGAACGCGGTTGCGCAGGGCGAAGTCGTCGGTGTTTGTGGCATCTTCGCGCCATCGTTGTTTTTGTTGGCGTAAAAATGCTTCTACTTGTTGGCGGGTGGCGTCGCGCAGCGGGCGGATGAACGTGATGTTGCCGTGCCGGGTGGAATGACGAATGCCGGCGAGGCCGGAAACGGATGTGCCGCGCGCGATACGGAGCAGCAGGGTTTCGGCTTGGTCGTCGGCGGTATGGCCGGTGGCAATCAAGTGCAGGTTGCGGCGCTGCGCGGTCCGGAGGAGGAAGTCGCGCCGGATACGGCGGGCGGCCATTTCCAACGATTCTCCGGGACGGCGTTCCTGCGGGACAGAAAATTTGCCGGTGACCAGCGGCAGGCCGAGCCGACGGGCGAGAGCGGCGACAAATCGGGCATCGGCCGCGGCGGCGCGGCCCCGGATGCCGTGGTTGACGTGGGCAAGGACCAGTTTTACGCCCAGTTGGTGCAGGGCCAACGTCAACGCGACGGAATCCGCGCCGCCGCTGACGGCAACCAAAACGCGCTTGCCGCGCAGGGGCGGCAAGCGCGTGGCCAGGGTGTTCTGGACCGTCGCCAGCATGGGCGGGTTTAGGCCGGCGGCCCGAGGCGTTCCAGTCCGCCCATATAGGGGCGGATGGCGGCGGGCAGCACGACGGAGCCATCGGCCTGCTGGCCATTTTCCAGCAAGGCGACATAGAGCCGCGAGAGCGCGAGTCCGGAGCCGTTGAGGGTGTGAACGAATTCCGTTTTGCCGTGGGCGTTCTTCCAGCGGATGTTGGCGCGGCGCGCCTGAAACGCCTCGAAATTGCTGCAGGAAGAATCTTCCAGCCAGCCGTTGTGGCCGGGGGCCCAGAGTTCGATGTCGTAGCACTTGGCGGCGGCGAAGCTCATATCGCCCGAGCAGAGCTGGAGGACGCGGTAAGGCAGTTCCAGCGTTTGCAGAACGTGTTCGACATCGCGCACGAGGGCTTCGAGTTCGTCGTAGGAGGTTTCCGGCGGGACAAATTTGACCAGCTCGACTTTGTCGAATTGGTGCACGCGGATCAGGCCGCGGGTTTCCTTGCCCGCGGAACCGGCCTCGCGGCGGAAGCAGGGGGTGTAGGCGACGTACTTCAACGGCAGGGGGGCGCGGATGATTTCGTCGCGGTAGAGATTGGTGACGGGGACTTCGGCGGTGGGAATCAGCCAGAGATCGTCGCGGGAGGCGTGATACATGTCGTCGGCCATTTTGGGCAACTGGCCGGTGCCGGTCATGGCGGCGGTGGTGACGAGATGCGGCGGGGCGATTTCGGTATAGCCGTGCCGGGTGGTGTGCATATCCAGCATGAACTGGATGAGCGCGCGTTCGAGGCGTGCGCCCGGCCCGGTGAACAGCGGGAAGCCCGCGCCGGCGATTCGCGCCGCGCGGTCGAAGTCGAAGAGCCCGAGGCGTTCGCCAATGGCCACGTGGTCTTGCGGGGCAAAATCAAATTGGCGGGGCTGGCCCCACTGGCGCACGACGACGTTATCGGCGGCGTCACGGCCGCGCGGCACGCTGGCGTGGGGCAAGTTGGGGATGGCGAGCATCAGCTTTTCCTGCTGGGCTTCGATTTCGCGGACGGCGTTATCCAGCGCGGCGATTTTTTCGCCGATTTCGCGGGTTTGGCGTTGGATTTCGCTGGTGTCCTGCCCGGCTTTTTTCAGCACGCCGATTTGGCGGGAGACATCATTGCGGGTGTTTTTGAGTTGGTCGGCCTCAGTGATGGCGGCGCGGCGACGTTCATCGAGGGCGAGGACTTCGGCGATATCCACCGGCGAGTTGCGGGTGGCGAGGCCGTCGCGGACAAAATCGGGATTTTCCCGAATGAGCTTGATATCGAGCATGGGGAGAGCGCCTATTCAGCGGCAGGGGCGGGTTCGGCGGCGGGTTCCGCCTTCACAAGGCGGAGGCCCAGTTCGCCGGCGAGGCGCGTGAAGCGATCCTGGCAGGGCGGGCAGAAATTGCCGCTCATGTGGTCGAGGTCTTCCGCGGTTTCGTAGCTGGTGAGCGCGCACAGGGGGAATGGGCACACGCTCATGCCCACCAGCATGCTTTCCACGCGCAGGGCGTTTTGCATGACGCGGCGCACGGTTTGCTCCGGCGTGGCATCGGCGGCCAGCTTGGTGACGTTGATGACACCAAAATGTTCATCGGGCAGACAGACGCCTTGGGGGGCATCGGCGCCGGCGGCGGCAATGACGATGATGCCAAAATCGGTTGGCTGCATGGTTTTGACAGCAGCGCGGCCGATTTCATCCATGGCCATTTCGGCGGTTAGGGCGATGGGCTCGGCGACGCGCACGGCAGCGCCGGACATTTGTTCGAGCTGCGCGCGGACATCGGCCACCAGCGCGGCATCCACTTCACCGGCGGCCGCGAGAGCAAACACCTGGTCATCCGCCGCACCAGCCAGCGTGACGGTGCCCAACAGCATTCCGATCACCAACAGTTTTTTCATGGCAAAATCTCCTCGATTCAGACGCGATGCTTATAGGCCAAAATGACACCGGCCGCAACCCGATTTGCGGGGCGGCCGTGGGAAGTCCGTGGAAAAGCGAGCGCGGGCGGAACTAACAGTTGCCGCAGTCGGCGCAGCGCATGCGATTATTTTTGGTGAGTGTGTGGAGGCTGGAGCGGTCATCGTGCGCCAGATCAGCAAAGTGGATCACGGTGCGGTAGGCATCGTCTTCGGGCTGGGAGCTGACGACGATTCCGCAGCACTTCACTTTGGCGGGATCCTGGCCGGCGGGCTGCCGGACGGAAATATCGAATTCGTACTGCTGGAATTCGGGGAGCGGTTTATGCGCCAGAAAGCGCATGCCGAGATGGCAAATATGCAAGTCACGCAAAATGCCGAGGGGAGCTTCTTGATCGAGCGTCAGGGCGACGGTGTAATCGCCAAATGAATAGGTTGTTGTTGTCATGTCATCTTTATTCTGTCTTCCCCCGCCGATGAGTGAAAGATAGCCCACTTTGGATGACATGCAACGGCTCCGGCTACTTTTTTGTTTTGTCCGCAAAGAGGCGGTCGCGGCAGGCCTGCGCGCGCTTGATTTCGCGGGCGGTCCAGGCGCTAAATTCCTTGATGCGGCGGTCAGTGGCGGTGAAATCGAGGCCTGCGGGCGCGCCGTAATGGCGCTTGGCGGCGAGGGCTTCATCGGGACTATACCCAGCAAGTTGCTGGAGATTGTTTTTGACTTCGTTATAGGCATCGCGGAAGGGCATGCCCTTGGCGACCAGTTCGAGCGCGCGGTCGGTGGCAAAGACATCGGGGGTGAAACCGTGGCGCAGCGCGGCGGCATCCACCCTCAAGCCGGCGACGAGCGGGGCCATGATTTGGAGCGATGAAATCGTCAGGTCGAAGCCTTCCATGAAGGGGGCCTTGGCTTCCTGCAAATCGCGGTTATAGCCGGAGGGGGCGGCGCGCACGATTTCGGCCACGAGGTTGGCCGCGGCCAGCACCTTGGCGGCCTTGGCGCGCAGGAGTTCCAGCACATCCGGGTTGCGCTTTTGCGGCATGATGCTGCTGCCGGTGGTGAATTCCGCCGGCAGGTGGAAGTAGCCGAACTCCGGCATGGAAAAGAGGATGAGGTCCTGCGCCAGCCGGGAGAGGGTCAGCATGGCCTGGCCCAGCGCGGAGAGAATGATGGCCTCCAACTTGCCGCGGGCCTGGTTGGCGTGCAGCACGTTGGCCACCGGGCGGGCGAAGCCGAGCAGGTCGCTGACCAAATGGCGGTCAATGGGCATGGGCACGCCGTAGCTGGCGGCGGAACCGAGTGGGCATTGGTTGTTCAGGTCGTAAGCCGTGCGCAGCAGGGCGAGATCATCGAGCAGGCTTTCGGCCCAAGCGGCGGCCCACAGGCCAACGCTCGACGGCATGGCCGGCTGCATGTGCGTCCGGCCGACCATCGGCACGCGCGCGTGGCGGCGGGCAAATTTGTTGAGCGCAAGCGCCAACGCCGCAGCAGCCGCCATGGCCGCCAGCAGGCGGTCTTTGGCGAACAAGCGCAGGTCCACAGCCACCTGGTCGTTGCGGCTGCGGCACACGTGCACGCGCTTGCCGAGCGCACCGAGCTTTTCCGTCAGCCGGCGTTCCACCGCCAGATGGACATCCTGATCTTCGAGGGTGATGACAAACCGCCCGGCAGCGGCATCGGCCATGATCCGGCGCAGCTCCGCGATCACCGCGCGCGCGTCTTGCGGGGTTAGCGGCGGCGGCTGGAGCGGCATGCGGGAAAGCATGGTGACATGCGCGGCAGTGCCAAAGCAATCAGCCTCCACCAGCGCCAAATCCAAAACGCGGTCTTGGCCGGCCGTGTAGGCCAGCACATCCGCATCCACCTCCCCCACCGTCGTTTTGCGGCGCATCCTAGTGCTGGATTCGCTTGATCTTGAACACGTGTTTCTCGGGTTCCGCGAGAAATTCCGGCGGCAACTCAATGCGCACGGTTTTGCCTTTGTCATCGTTGGTGGACGGGGGCGCGGCTTCTGGCGCGGGCCGACCGCCGGCGGGGCTCATGCGGTCCTTGGGCACTTCGATGATCCCCCCGGGGATTTGGAAACTTTGCTGGCAGACCGGGCAATCAATGGTCTGGCCGGCCATTTCCTCCGGGCCGTTGAGGTTTTGTCCGCAGTGGGGGCAATTGAAATTGATGTCTGCCATGTCCGTTTCCTCGCGTTTTCGGCTGCGCCACTCCTGAATTGTGCAAGTACCCTATCACGCCGGCGGCGGTTTGGGAAGCCCCGGAATTGCGCCGTAGAAAATTTGCCACAGGCAGAGGCCGTGAGCGGGGGCAGTCTCCACGCGTGCGGTGCGGGTTTTACTGGCCAGCAGCGTGGCGGTTTCGGCCGCCGGCACCGCGCCAAGTCCCACGCGCAGCAGATGACCGGCCAAGCTGCGGACCATCCGGTAGAGGAAGCCATCGCCAACGGCATGGATGGTGACCAGCGCCCCCTGCCGGCGCACGGCCAACCGCCACAGCGTGCGGACGGTGCCTTCGATTTCGCGGTGGGGGTTGGCGGAAAACGCGGCAAAGTCGTGCGTACCCTCCAGCATGGCGGCCGCCTCGCGCATGGCATCCACGGCCAGCGGCGCGCGGATATGAACCGCCTGCCGCCGGTGCAGGGGCGACATGACCGGCGCGTTCCAGATGGTGTAGCGATACTCCTTGCCACGTGCGTCGTAGCGGGCGTGGAAGGTTGGGCGCGCGCGGCGCAACTCCGTCACGCGGATGTCGTCCGCCAGCAGCGCA
>MWEZ01000110.1 GCA_002071335.1 Verrucomicrobia bacterium ADurb.Bin018 | reverse complement strand
GCCGATATAATGGCATCGGGCGCGCAGCGCCGCGCTCAGCGCGGGCACATCCAGCTTGGCATCGTGCGCGAGCACCGCGACATAGCTGGCCTCATCCATGCCTGCCGCTCGCAAGCCCGCTTCCGGCCATTGGTGCACGACTTTTTCCGCGGCTGGGAAGAGCTCTGCCCGCGCGAAGTCACGCCGCGGGTCCACCACGGCCACGCGGAAGCCACTGCGCGCGGCCATGGCGCACAGCTCCACCGCAATGGGCGAAGCCCCGACAATCAGCAGCAGCGGTTCTGGCGCGATGGCCTCGGCGAACCACGTCGTTCCCTCCAGCGTGAATTTTCCGTTGGCGCCGCGGCGGAGCAAGTCAGCCAATATCGGCTGCATCGCCGGCACGGGCGGCGTGTCGCCGGGATGGAGCAGAATCTGTGGCGTATCGGGAACCAGCGGCGTCAACAGCAGAGCGCGGGCCGTTGCCGGCAGCGCCACCACGCCGCGCCAGGCGGCGGCATCAGGATGGTGCTTGCGCAACCAGACTTTGATTTCGCCGCCACAGGACAACCCCACCTCCAGCGCGGGCTCGAATGCTGCGCCATAGGCCACGATTTGCTCGGGCGCCTCGCCGCGCAGCAAGCGCAGGAGGTGTTCGCGCAAATCGCTTTCCACGCAGCCCATCGAAACCGCGCCCGCCAGCTCGCCGCGCTCGTTCACCACCAGCCGCGCGCCGGGTTGCCGAGGCGACGAATGCTGCGCGCTAACCAAAATGGCCTCGGCGCTGGCGAACCCCGCGGCCGTCCACGCTTGCAAGGTCGGAATGATCTCTTTCATGGCCGAGAAGATACTCTCACTCCGCGCCGCCACAAAGCCGAAACCTTCCGCGCGCGCCGACCGCCACGCGGCCGCCGGTTTCCGACTTTGCGGGCGCGCGGCGTTGGGCTACAGTCCTCGCCATGAGTTTGCGTATTTTGCATTTTAGCGATGTCCACCTGCCCGTGCCGCCGGGGGCTTACCGCCTGACGGAGATTTTTCATCCCAAGCGCGGGGTGGCACTGATTAATTTTGCGTTGCGGCGCGCGGCGAAATATCGCGATGCCCAGCAAAAGCTGAACGGCCTGCGCGACTTCCTCACGCGCGAGCCGGTGGATTATCTGCTTTATACTGGCGATACCCTCAACTTTGGATTGGAGGGCGAATTCATGGCCGGCGCGCCGCGGCTAATGGAAACCCTCGCCCTCGCCCGCCGCGGCGCCCTCGCCGTGCCCGGCAACCACGATCTTTACACCCACGGCGGGCGCGCCCTGCACCGCAAATACTTCGCCCCCCTGCTGCGCTCCGACCTGCCCGAAGCCTGCACTCCCACCGGTTTCCCTCTGGTGCGCTGGCTGGGCGATGACGCCGTGGCCATCGCCTTCAACTCCGCGCGCCCGCGCCTGCCCTTTTGGGATTCCAGCGGGCGCGTGCCGGCGCTGGAACTCGATGCGCTCGAACAGTTGCTGGACATGCCCGAAATCGCCGCGCGCCGGCATATTTTCCTGATGACGCACTATCCCTTTGACGAAGCCGGCTACTTCCACGGCCTGCGCAATTCGCGCGCGCTGCTGCGCGTGTTGCAGGGGCGGGAAAATCTTGTGCTGCTGCACGGCCACAACCACCGCCCCTACACGCACTTTTTGCCCGACAGCGCCACGCCCGTCTATTGCGCGGGGAGCTTGTCCAAGGCAGGCGGCGAATCGTTCTGGTTCTTTGATTTGTTCGGAACCACCGTCAACGCCCGGCGCGGCCACTGGCGCAACGCCCGTTTTGTGTTGGCCGAATAGCCCCCCACCCCACTACGGCGCCACGCGGAAAAATCCGCGTGGCGCGGCATTGGTCAAGCCCAGCATGTGGATACCACGCATGGCCGGCAGCGACCGATAAGGGGTCCACGCCTCCGGGCCCAAGCCCACATCCGGACTGAACCACAACTGGTAGGCTTCATTTTCCGGCAGCCAAACCGTCATCTGGGAAGCCTTGGGCCCCGGCCGCCACGCGCACCACGGCTTCATGCCGTCGGTCATGGCCGCGAACTGTGCGCGAAAGGCCTCGGCAATTCCGCCGTGCGGCAGGAACTGCACGTTTTCGTCGTTGGATGTCGGCAGCACCAGCGCTGATGCCGTCCAATTGGCGGAGCCTTGAATCACCAGCGGGTACACGCCGCGCGGATCAATCACCATGTATTTGGCGTGGGTGAGATCGCGGTTGTTGTTGTCATAGCGCAGACGCGCGGCCTGATAATAGGCGTCATACATCCGCACGCGGTTGAGCGTGGCGTAATTCGCGCCGTTCAGGAGCATCTGATAGACCTCGTAGCTGTCGCGCCCCGGCGCGCCACGATCGCTGATGGGGATGGTGCCGTGCACCACCACGCCACGGTCGCACGCCCGGATCAGCGCCGCCGCCACTTCCGTGCGCGTGAGTTTGTTCAGCGCAAAAAAGATTTCGTCCTGCGCGTCGTCAATGGCGGCAATGATATCGGTGAGCGCGTTGTTGCCCCCGGAGGTGCGGTCGGAGAACGGCGCGAAGCGCACCCAGCCATCGCGCGTGGTGCCCGTCAGCCGGAAGCGCGTGCCATCCGGCGCGCGCGATTTGTTGGTGTTGGAATGAAAATAGCCCGACAGCATCTGGCGCAGCTCGTTGGAATAGGCCGCCGCCAGCGTGTTGTTTTGCAGCTCGGTCATGATGTTCCACTGCTGCGAGCTCGCGCCACCCGTGAAATTCCACGAGCCCGCCATGACCCACGCCTGCCCGGTTGCGCGGTACCAAAACAAGCCGATCTTGTTGTGCATGATGCCGCCCACTGGCGGCGCGCGCGAAAGTTGCAGCGCGTTGCCCGGTCGCTTGGATAAGCTCAACAGCGACACCCCCGGCCAGAAGTTGGATGTCACATCCACCCCCGTATCCGCCACAAAGCCCAACTTTGCGCCGCGCGCCAGCGCGTTGGACATGGCCGCCAGAATCGGCCCCGCCGCGCCCCCCGCCGCGGTATTGCCTGAAAACGTGTAGGTCGCGAGACAGGCCCAGTCGTTGTTGCCCAAGGCATCCAGCCGCGCCAGGAGGGCATCGCGCAGCACAAACTCATCGGGGCCGATGCTGCCGGCGCTGGTGGTCTGATCCGGCAGGTTGAAGCGCACCACCCAGTTGGCGCCGGTGAAGGTGTCGGCCCCCGCCCACTGGGCCCACCCCGCCAAGAATACTGCCATGAAGATCCTGCGCATCGGGGGCAGACTACCGACTGCCGCCGCGGCGGACAAATCCATAATTCACTCCGCCCGCGCCGCCGCGCCGCGGGCGCGGGTTTGACTTCCACAGCGCGGCTTGGGCATAGTGCCGGCGTGATTCCGCACGCCATCATTTTATTGGGCGGCAAAGGCACCCGGATTGCCGCGCACTTTCCCGACCGGCCCAAATGCCTCGTACCCGTGGCCGGCCGCCCCTTCCTTGAATGGCAATTCGACTGGCTCCGACGCAACGGCATCTGCCGCGTGCTGCTGGCCGCCGGGCATCTGGCCGACGTGCTGGCGGACTACCTCGCGGCGCGCCCCGCCGATGGGCTGGAGATTGCGCTTTCGCGCGAGCCGGAGCCGCTGGGAACTGGTGGCGCGCTCAAATTTGTGGAACCCCAACTGACCAGCGATCCGGTGCTGGTGTTCAACGGCGATTCGCTGGCCCCCAACCTCGAGTTTTCCACACTGTGGAAAATTGGCGGCGGATTTTTCCACACTGTGGAAAAAAAGTTTCCACACTGTGGAAAACTTTTCATGACCCCCAGCGCGGAAGCTGGGCGATTCGGCACCGTGGAGTTCGCTCCGGATGGCTACGTGACCGCATTCCGCGAAAAAAGCGCGGCACAGGCCGGCCACGTCAACGCCGGCATTTACCTGCTTCCGCGGGCACTGGTGGCGGCGATTCCCGCCGGCCGCGCGGTCTCCATCGAGACGGAAATTTTTCCCGCGCTGGCGGCGCAGCGGCGGCTGGTGGCCATTCCCATTCCGCCGCCACTGCTGGACATGGGCACACCCGACGGCCTCGCCGCCATGACGGCTTTTCTGGCGCAGCGCCCCGCGTAAAAAATCGCGTGATTACTCCGCCGGCGCGTCCTGCACCGTGAACGAGATTTGCTGCGGCTGGTCAGGGTCGTAGTCCGCCGTGACCGTGCTGCCATCGGGAATCTCGCCGGCCAAAAACTTTTCGGCCAACGCATCGAGGACTTGCCGTTGGATCACGCGCTTGAGCGGACGGGCGCCAAAGGCGGGGTCGTATCCCTCGCCGGCCAGTTTTTCCTCGGCGGCTTCCGTGATTTCGAGCCGGATATTCTTTTCGGCGAGGAAGCCCTGCACGCGCTTGAGTTGGATGTCCACAATCTGGCGCAGCTCCTCAATGCCGAGGCTGCGGAACAGGATGATTTCATCCACGCGGTTGAGAAACTCCGGCCGGAAGCTCAGCCGCAGCGCGGCGAGCACCTGTTTTTCCAGCTCGTTCCACGCGGGCTGGCCACGTTTGAGGCGCGGGTTCTTTTCGATGGTTTCCTGGATGGCGCTACTGCCGATGTTGGAGGTCATGATCAACACCGTGTTGCGGAAATTGACAGTACGCCCCTGTCCATCGGTCAGCCTACCATCATCCAGGATTTGCAGCATGACGTTGAAGACATCCGGATGGGCCTTTTCGATTTCGTCGAACAGCACCACGGAATATGGCTTGCGGCGGACGTGCTCGGTCAGCGCGCCGCCCTCTTCGTAGCCGACGTAGCCCGGCGGCGCGCCGATCAGGCGGCTCACCGAATGCTTCTCCATGTATTCGCTCATGTCCACGCGAACCATGGCTTGTTCGTCGTCGAACAAAAATTCGGCCAGCGCGCGGGCCAGCTCGGTTTTGCCGACGCCGGTCGGGCCAAGGAAAATAAACGAACCGATGGGCCGGTGGGGGTCCTGCAAGCCGGCGCGGGAACGACGCACCGCGCGGGAGACGGCCTCGACGGCCTCATCCTGCCCCACCACGCGCGCGCGAAGCCGTTCTTCCATGTGCAGCAATTTTTCGCGCTCGCCTTCGAGGAGCTTGCTGACAGGGATGCGCGTCCAGGCGGCGACCACCTCGGCGATGTTTTCCGGTGTGACTTCCTCTTGCAGCATCCGGCGGTTTTGCTGGAGCTTGGCCAGCTCGGCCTGCGCCTGCTGAATCTTCTTTTGGGCGGCGGGGAGGCGCGAGTATTTGATTTCGGCGGCGGCCTCAAACTCGCTGCGGCGGGTGGCCTGCTCCTCCGCGGTGTGCAGTTCATCCAGTTCGGCGGTCGCCTGCCGAATCGCGTCAATGAGTTGCTTCTCGCGCTGCCAGTGGGCCTTGAGCGCCGCGCCTTCGGTGCGCAGCTCGGCCAAGTTTTTTTCGAGCGCGGCGAGACGGTCGCGGGCGGCGGCATCTTTTTCCTTTTTGAGCGCCTCGCGTTCGATCTCCAGCTGCATTATGCGGCGCTCCAGCTCGTCCACCTCGACGGGCATGCTGTCAATTTCCATCTTGAGGCGGCTGGCGGCTTCGTCCACGAGGTCAATGGCCTTGTCGGGCAGAAAGCGGTCAGAGATATAGCGATGCGAGAGCTTGGCGGCCTCGACCAGCGCGCTATCCTGGATGCGCACGCCGTGGTGGGCTTCGTAGCGCTCCTTCAGGCCGCGCAGGATGGCGATGGTGCTTTCGACATCGGGCTCCTCGATCAGCACGGGCTGGAAACGGCGGGCCAGGGCGGGGTCTTTTTCGATGTGCTTGCGGTATTCATCGAGGGTGGTTGCGCCGACGCAGCGCAGCTCGCCGCGGGCCAGCGCGGGCTTGATCATGTTGGCGGCATCCACCGCGCCCTCGGCCTTGCCGGCGCCAACCAGCGTGTGGAGTTCGTCAATGAACAGCACAATGGCCCCCTGGCTATCCACCACTTCCTTGATGAACGCCTTGAAGCGGTCCTCAAACTCGCCGCGATATTTCGCGCCGGCGAGCATGGCGCCGAGGTCCAGAGCCACCACGCGCTTGTTCTTGAGGCCCTCGGGCACATCGCCGGCCACGATGCGGCGGGCGAGGCCTTCGGCGATGGCCGTCTTGCCCACTCCCGGTTCGCCAATCAGTACCGGGTTGTTCTTGGTGCGCCGCGAGAGCACCTGCACCACGCGGCGGATTTCGGCATCGCGCCCGATGACGGGGTCCAACGTGCCGCGTCGGGCTTCGTCGGTCAGGTCGCGGCCATATTTCTTTAATGTTTCATATTTATCTTCCGGCGACTCATCCGTCACGCGCCGATTGCCGCGCACGGCTTGCAGGGCTTGCAGCACGGAATCCACGGTGATCCCCATTCCGGCGGCCAGTTTAGCGGCTTCGCCGTTCTTCTGGCCGAGCGCGCCCAGCAAGAAGTGTTCGGCGCTAATGTATTCATCCTTCATTTGCGCGGCCAACTTGGCGGCGGCATCCAGCGTGACCTGCAACCCGCGGGAGATGCCGCGTTGCACATTTTCGCCAGTGAGTTGCGGGCGGGAGCGTAACTGGCGGTCGAGCACGTCGGCAAAAAGGTCGGACCGAACGCCGATTTTTTCCAACAACGCCGGCACCACACCGCCCTCCTGCCGGGTCAGCGCCAGCAGCAGGTGGAGGGTATCCACTTCGCCGTGCTGAAGCTCGGTGGCCAGCCGTTGGGCATCGCGTAGAGCCTCTTGGGCCTTGGTGGTCAGGTTGTCATACGCCATGGGATTTCTTTCCTTTCTCAACTGCGTACAGTACCATAAAAAACGGGCCAATTCAAACGGTGGCGGGCCGCGTAATTGGCATTGCGGGGCGGCGGGGCTCAGTCTATTCTTTCTTCTGCACCATGGACCGCGCTCCGGAAAACCAGCAATCGCCGCCGGGCCCGCCGCCCGTGAACGAGGCCCCTCTCCGCCTCGGCTGGGGTGCATTTTGGATCGCGCTGGCGGCGATGGCGGCCGGCGTGGTGTTCATCGGCTGGGCGGTATGGGCCAAGGACCAATGGCTGCGCGAACACCTGCTGGGACAGGCGCACCAATTGGGGCAAACCATCAGCGCCAGTAATCTGCAAAAGTTGACGGGGCAGCCCGGCGATATCGGGCGACCGGAATACCGGCGGCTCAAAAGCCAGTTGATGGCCGCGCAGCAGATCAACCCGCTGTGGCAATGGGTGTATCTCTTGGGCCGCAATGCCGATGGTGAATTTTATTTTCAACTGGACTCGGTAGCGGCCGACACGGCGGAGGTTTCACCGCCCGGGCAGCTTTATCCGGAGGCCCCCCCCCAACTGCGCGAGCTATATGAGCAAGGCCTCGCCAATACCGGGGGGCCGGCGCGCGACCGCTGGGGCACTTGGGTCAGCGCCTTGGTGCCGATCAAAGACCCGCGTACCGGCAAAATGATCTCCGCGCTTGGCATTGATGTGCCTGCCGACCGCTGGCTGCGGCTGTGCGCCCGCGCCGCCGTGATTCCAGCCCTGTTCTGGCTGGCGCTGGTGGTTCAGGGTGTGGTGGGCGTGGTGCTGCTCCGGCGGCGCGCGAACGCCCCACCCGCGC
>MWEZ01000109.1 GCA_002071335.1 Verrucomicrobia bacterium ADurb.Bin018 | reverse complement strand
TGGATCGTGATTATATTATGTCCACGTATGGCACGCCCGGGGAGAAAGTGGCGTGTATCGCGCAGGCGCCGGCGCCGATTTTCCAAGAGGCGCCTCCGGCGCCTTGGAATCCCGCCCGTCTTAATCGGTTGCTCCATGTCGGTGGTTATAGTGCCGCCAAAGATTGTGCCGCGGTCAGCCAAGCCGCCTCCACCCTGCTGGAGTTGGATGAGACGGCCACGTTCACTTGGGTTTTGCCGGCCGCAGATTGCGCGGCGGCTTTGGCCACGCTGCCGTCGGCAGTGCGGCCACGGGCACAGGCTATCCCTTGGATGCCGCAAGAGGAGCTTGTGCGTATATATGACGAACATGGCGTATTTTTGTTCCCCTCGCTGTTTGAGGGATTCGGCAAGGTATTTCTGGAGGCGATGGCCCGCGGGTTGTGTGTGGTCGGCACCCCGACCGGCGGAATGCGCGATTTGATTCGACCGGGTGAAAATGGCGCGTTGGTGCCCTTCCATTCACCGGCCGACATTGTTTCTGCGGTACGGCATTGGTGGGCGAACCCTGCCACAGCGGCCTGCATCTCGGCAGCAGCAGTGGCCACGGCAACGGCCTATTCTTGGGATAGCGTGGCCGCGGAAACCGAATTGTTTTATACCCAATTGTTGTCACAATCAGCCGGCAGGAGAGGATCATGATCGCGCGTTGGATTTATCGGTGGCGGGAATTTATCCGCATTGCGCTGGCACGCGGGCGCGTTTATCTCTACCGCTGGCAGGGCGCGGATATTCACCCCAAATGTCTGCTGGGACGGGGTACGCGCTTGGAGCATCCGTGGACCATTCACCTCGGCGCCCGGTGCATGCTTCAGCCGAATGTGTGGTTAAATGTCGGCGACCCCAATGCGTCGCTGCAGATTGGCGAATATACATTTATCGGCCGTGGCACGGAAATTGAAGTGAGTCTACGGGTGAGCATCGGCAAGGGGGCGCTGATCGCACCCGGGGTGTTTATTACGGATCATAACCATTCGCTGAAACGCGGCGCGCCTATGTTTCAGCAGCGGGGGGAGGAAGCCCCCGTGACCATCGGCGATGATGTTTGGATTGGCGCCAACGCCGTCATCCTTTGCGGCGTGACCATCGGCGAAGGCGCGGTGGTGGCCGCGGGGGCCGTGGTCAATCGGGATGTGGCTCCATACTCCATAGTGGGGGGCGTTCCGGCCAAACCCATTGGGCAGAGGACTTGACCGATGGCGTGGCGCTGGTCATGGCTACGGCTCGTGTCATGGGTGTATCGCTTCCGAACCCTGCCGCGCGCGGAACGTGCGTTTGCCGGCGCACCTTCGCCCTGTATTTTGCGCCGCCAGCTTTTTGGCTTCAGTATGGCGGTGGATGTATCACGGGCCGCGGTTCAACGGCTGTTGTTTCTGGAGGGGGAGCGGTTTATCGGCGAGCGTTTTTTGCTGTCGCGCCTGGTGTCCAAGGGGGACACGGCCGTGGATGTTGGCGCCAATATCGGCTACTACCTTTTATTGTTGGCACGCTTGGTGGGATCAGAGGGCAAGGTGATTGCCGTTGAGCCTTCCCGGGAAAATTTGCCGGAATTGAAGCGAAATATTGCCGAAAACAAATTGTCGAATGTCGAGTTGCACGAAGTGGCGGCCGGTTCGGAACGAGGAACCGTCGGCTTTATGTCAGGGATCAATGGTCGAATCACGGCGGCAACAGCCGCTGTGGATCAGGTGCCGCTCGTGCCACTGGATGACATCATCAGCACGCGCGTTGATTTCCTCAAAATGGATGTGGAGGGCGCCGAAGGTCGCGCGCTGGCCGGTGCGCAGGAACTGGTTCGCCGTTGGCATCCCGTGATCTTTGTAGAAATTCATCCCCACATGTTGGGCGCTTTCGGGGATACCACACGCGGCGTGATGAAATGGCTGCGGGCGGAATATGATTCTGTTGAAATTTACGAAAATGTTGAATCCCGGCTTTCCGCGTGGGGCAAAATAGCCGTGCGTTATGCTTGCCATGACCCTGTGCACCGGATTGAAAATCCTGATGAATTTCTGGCCACAATGGATGTCAACCCGCCAGCCTGCACTTTCTGGGCGGTGGCCCAAAACGACAAAAAAAGATGAGCGCCCAGACTTCGCCAGTTCCGTTTAGCATCGCGATACCCACCTATGGTCGCGATGAGGTTCTTGTGCGTACGGTGGCACAGTTGCTGGCACAGCAGCCTCCCGCGGCAGAAATCCTTGTGCTGGACCAAACCGTCGCGCACGAGCCAGCGACGAATCGCCAGTTGCAACAATGGCACACCGCTGGCGCTATCCGTTGGGTACGGCTCACAGAGCCGTCCCAGCCCGCCGCCCTGAATCACGGCATTCGAGAAGCGACCCAAGAAATTATTCTCTGCCTCGATGATGATATTGAAGTGGACCCGTCCTTTGTCGGCGCGCATGCTCAATGCTATGCAGATGTCTCGGTGGTGGGCGTGGCTGGGCAAGTTTTGCAGCCGGGCCAGACGCCACGGGAAAATTACCGCCAGGCGACAACAGCCGACCCGTTTGGCGATCTGCACTTTGATTTCAGTTCGGCCACTGCCACCTGGGTGCGCAATGGGATGTCGGGTAATTTGTCTTTTCGTCGCGAGGCGGCGCTGGCCATCGGGGGTTTTGATGAAAACTTTCTGCCGCCGGTTTCCTATCGCTTTGACGCGGAGTTTTGCGCGCGGCTATGCCGCGCCGGGGGGCGCATCCGGTTTGAGCCGACGGCCTCGATCCGCCACTTGCGCGCGGCGCGCGGCGGCACCCGCGCCAGCGGCAGCCACCTGACCTCGGCATCGCCGGTTCATGGCGTGGGGGACTACTACTTTGCGCTCCGCAGCGGACGGGGATGGCCACGCTTGCGGTATCTTCTGCGCCGACCTTTCCGCGAGGTATGCACCAAGTTTCATCTGGCCCACCCGTGGTGGATTCCCGTCAAATTCATCGGTGAGCTGCGTGCGCTGGTGTTGGCTTTGCGTTTGCATCGCCAGGGTCCGCGTTTGCTGGGAGACACCGCGCCATGACCGCCCCCGCTTCCGGGCAAGCAATGGGGTATGGCCGTGCACCGCATCGCCTCGTCATTGTTGAAACTCATCCCATCCAGTACAAGGCGCCGTTATTCCGGAAATTGGCGGCGGTGCCGGAACTGGATGTGACGGTACTTTATGCGATGGAACCGAGCCCTGTTGAACAGGGCGCGGGTTTTGGTGCGTCGTTTGCGTGGGATGTACCGTTGCGCACCGGGTATCGCAGCGAGCTGCTGGAGAACCGTGCGCGGCACCCATCAGTAACCACATTCCGCGGTTGCGATACCCCGGGCATTGCCCGCCGCCTGCGAGAGTTGCGGCCGGACGCTGTGCTGGTGAATGGGTGGGTGGCCAAAACCTGCCTGCAAGCGCTCCGGGCCTGCCGGCGCTTGGGCATCCCGTGTCTCGTGCGCGGCGAGGCTAATTTGCTGCGACCTCGCGCAGCATGGAAGCATCTTCTGCACCGCCTCCTGCTTCGTCAGTACGCGGGATATTTGGCGATTGGTTCGGCAAATCGAGAGTTTTACCGCTTCCATGGTTGCCCGGAAGAACGAATTTTATGGGCGCCCTACGTGGTGGACAACGATTTCTTCGCGGCGCAAGCGGCGGCGCGAACCGCACGTCGCGCAGAGATTCGCGCCGCGTTGGGGGTGGCGCCGCAAGCAACCGTGTTTTTGTTCTGCGGCAAACTCCAGCCGAAAAAACGTCCGCTGGACTTGCTGCGGGCGGTTGGCCAGTTGCCGGCGGATTGCCGTGCCCGCGCGCAGGTTCTTGTGGCGGGCGATGGCGAATTGCGCGCGGAATGTGAACGGGTCGCGCGGGAGTTGGGCGTGGCGACCGCCTTTGCGGGATTTATCAACCAATCGCGCTTGCCGGAAGTGTATGCCGCAGCGGATGTGCTGGTGTTGCCGTCGGATGCCGGCGAAACATGGGGCTTGGTGGTCAATGAAGCAATGGCCTCCGGTCGCCCGGCAGTTGTTTCCCGAGCCGTGGGCTGCGCGGCTGATTTGGTCTTGCCCGGTCAAACCGGAGAAGTCTTTGAGCTGGGCGACACCGCAGCATTGGCCGGTATCCTGACGCGCTACTTGCGGGAGCCCGCGCTGGCGGCGCGACAGGGCACAGCCGCGAGCCGCCATATTCAATCTTTCAGCTACCAGCAGGTGATTGCGGGTATTCTGACCGCAGTGCAAACCTGCGCGCGGGGTGCGCGATGCTAATGGTCTTCATGCTATTGGTGGCTTTGGCGACGCTGGTTGCCCTGGTTAATTGGCGCTGGGGCATCGGCGCCGCCATTGTGCTGGGCTTGTTGCAAGACCCTTTGCGCAAGATTATTCCCGGCACTCCGGCCTATCTGGTCTTGGCCGGGATGCCGATCTGGCTGGGTGTCATCTGCTCTGCGGCGTTTTCCCGTCAATTGCCTATCAACCGCTTCTTGAGCCAATTTCCCCGCCTCGGCCTGTGGATTCGCACCTTCGCGATCTACTTGGTCATTCCCGCGGCCATTTCCGCCACCTATGGCCATAATTCCTGGCTGATTACCCTGTTGGGAATCTTTATCTATTCCACCATCTTTGGGATCTTTGTCGCTGGGTGGCGCTATCCACATCGCTCCGAGGATATCGCCCGACTTCTCACGCTCTACGCGGCGGTTACGGCGTTGATGTTGATGGGCGGGCCGCTCGATGCGTTCAAATTGCCGTATCTGCAAGCGTTCGTTGGCACGGATATGTTTGGCGCGATTTGGGTGACTCACCGTACCGGCGAGGCGCTCCACATGCTGTCCGGGTTTTTCCGTAGTCCCGACGTGATGGGTTGGCATGCCGCTTTGTTGTTCATGGTGGCTACGGTATTGGCCCTGCGCAGTAAAGGGGTGGTCCGTTGGCTGTGGGTTGCGGTGGCCATCTGGGGAATCTTCAACATTTGGCTGTGCGGGCGGCGCAAAATGCTGTCCATGATTCCCATCTTTCTCGGCACCTATACGCTGCTGGTTTTCCGTTTCAAAAATGCCCGCCGGATTTTTTCCCTCGTGGGGATGGCCGCGATGATCATGGGGTTGGGCTGGTATGTGATTGCTTCGGTCGTACACAACGAGGCGCTCGAACGCTTCTATGTCAGCACGCTGGCCGAAATGGGCGAGCGTGTCGAAACTCACGGCTTGCTCTCCGTGGCCGGCACCATCGCGCAATCCGGCTTCTGGGGCTATGGGCTGGGCATGTCCCAGCAGGGGGTGCACAATATCCCCAACGTCGAAACTCCGCGCCTGTGGCAGGAAAGCGGGCCCAGCAAAATTGTCGCGGAGTTCGGTGTGCCGGGCATGATGTTATATCTGATGGTGGGGGTTGTCCTGTTCATTACCGCTTATCATGTGGTGCGTTTCGGGCGGGAGCGCGACTCGTTTTATCTGACCGCGGGCATCTTCGCCATTTTGGTGGCCAACGTCGCCTCTGCCGTAGTGTCCGCCCAAATCTTCGGCGATCCGCTGGTCGCATTTCTGTTAGCCTTTATTGCCGGGTTGTTGTTGTCCGGTGCCCGGTTGGCGGCGCAGCATGCCCCGCGCACGGAAGGTGCGCCATGAAGTGTGTGGTTTGGGTGCGAACCGCGCCCCCCGATCAGGCAGGCAGCATGGCGGCCTATGCCGACCTTGTGCAGCGTTCGCTCGCGCCACTGGCCGCGGATTGGACGTTCGCCACCTGCGATCTCTTTGATCCGCGCGGCGGCGCGTCCATGTGGCGGCACCACGTCTGGCGGCTGCGTCATGCCCGCCGGGCTCTGACGGCGCATCCGGCTGATCTGTACCACTGGCTGGATGGCTCCATGGCCGCGTTTATTCCGCCGGCGCTTCGCGCCCGGAGCGTGGTGACGGTTCATGATTTGATACCACTTCTGCAAGCTCGCGGCGAATTGCCGCGCCGGCCCAGTTGGCCGGCCAGATGGTTGATCCAGCGTGGAGTCACCGCCCTGCGTGAATGTGCCCTGCTATGCGCCGATTCCGCCGCCACCAAAGCCGATCTCGCCCGGCTGGCAAAGATCACGGCGCGCGTGAAAGTGGTGCCTGTGCCGTTACGTCCACTGCCGCCGCCGCGTCCGGTTGCGTTGCCGGGCCTGCCGCCGGGTGCACGGTTCATCTTGCACATTGGCCACAACGCTTCCTATAAAAACCGCCGCGGGGTGGTGGACGTATTTTTACGGTTGCGCGATTCCGCGGATCTGCATTTGGTCCTCGCTGGCCCGTCGCCTTCACCAGAGCTGGTCGCCAGAACCAATACGCTGCCGATGGTTCATTTTGTAGGGCCGGTGGACGATGCCGAATTGCACGATCTCTATCGCCGTGCCGCTCTTTTCTTGTTCCCCAGTTTGTATGAGGGCTACGGAATGCCCATTTTGGAAGCCATGGCCGCCGGTTGTCCGGTTGTTTGCTCCACCGCGCCATCTTTGTTGGAAGTGGCCGGTGATGCCGCGCTCAGCGCCCCAGCAACGGATCCAGATGCGCTGGCCGACGCCTGCCGGCAATTATTGTCGGATGCCGCCCTGCGGCAAACCATGATCGAACGCGGCCGCGCCCGCGCCGCGGGTTTTGACATTGCGTCATTCGGGAACTTATTGTTGAAATGTTACGAGCAGGCGTTGACGCCAAAGGAGCCGCATGACTGACGTGCCATCATCTCGCATTCGGGTGGATCGCGAGGCGTGTCCCAGTCCGCATTCAGCCGCGAACAAGTTGGCGCGGTTGGGTTGGCAATTGGCCTGTCTGCTTTTCTTCCGTCCCTCGCCATGGTTCTGGCATGCGCCCCGTCGCGTTTTGCTCCGGCTATTTGGCGCCAAAGTGGGCCGCGGGGTGCAGATCATGCCCTCTGCGCAAATCTGGGCCCCGTGGAATCTCGAGTTGGGCGACTACGCCACCATCAGCCACGGCGTGGACTTGTATAACGTGGCGCGGATCGAAATCGGCGCGCACGCCACGGTGAGCCAGCGCGCTTTTTTGTGCGCGGCAACACACGAAGTGGACCATCCCAACATGCCGTTGAAAACCGCGCCGATCAGCGTGGGCGCGGGAGCCTGGATTTGCGCTGAAGCCTATCTCCACCCCGGCATCACGGTTGGCGTGGATGCGGTCGTGGGCGTGCGCGCGGTCGCCTTGCACGATGTGCCCCCCGGCCAGATTGTCGGTGGCAATCCCGCGCGTTTCTTGCGGCAACGAAACGTGGCGGCTGGGTGACGGCTTGACCAGTGGCATGAACGATCCGTTGCCCATTTCGGTTGTCGTGCTGTCGCACAACGAGGCCGCCAACCTGCCCCGTTGTTTGCGCGCGCTGCGCGGGTGTGCCGTGGTGGTGGTGGTGGACGATGGCAGCACCGATGATAGTCAACGTATTGCTGCCGAGCTTGGCGCGCGAGTGGTGGTGCATCCATTTGCTTCTTTTGCCGACCAGCGCAATTGGGCGCTGGCTGAAGCCGGCTTGCGTCATGAGTGGACATTGCATCTGGATGCCGACGAAGTTGTCACGCCGGAACTCCTGGACGAAATCC
>MWEZ01000108.1 GCA_002071335.1 Verrucomicrobia bacterium ADurb.Bin018 | reverse complement strand
GCCAAGCGGCGCTTGGCAAAAAGCCCGCTCCAAGCAGCCGCTGCCTTTGAAGGCGAAGGGCGAAACCAGAATAAATCGCTTTTCGGCGATAGTGAACCCGGCCTGCTTCAGTAATCGAGCAGAAAGTCCGCGGGTGAGCAGTTGAGCATCTCGGTCAAACTCGCACCGAGCTACCGCGAGCCGGGTCAGGGGGTTTAGCGGATTGTGCTCGAAAATCATCAGCAGGCCGCCGGGGATGAGAGTGCGCCGCACCTCTTGCAGCAAGGCCACGCGATCCGGGATGGCCACATGGTGCATCACGCAAATTACAAAAGCGGCGGCAAACGATTCAGCAGGGAAGGGGAGTTGCCGGCCATCGTAGACTTCATAGCGTACGGACGGGTTTTCCCGTCGGGCGCGCTCCACGCTGGTGGCGGAAATATCCACCCCGGTCAGGTGGCCGATTCCACCGGACAAAAAGCGATCCGTCTTGCCCACGCCGCTGCCGACATCCAGCACCGCCAATTGGCGCGGGGCGCCCAAATGCCGCCGCAAAATGGAAAGAATATGAACGGCTTTGGCCTGCGTGTAATAATCGTGGCTTTGACCCATGAAGCCAATGGATTTGGTCATGGCGGCATCGTAATTTTCGCCGTATTGGTCAAAAAGCGTACTCATCTGACAGGCCTTGATGGCAGCAGAACGGTACGCAGAAGTCCTGCATTTGGCAAGCCGCCAGCCAGCGGTTCGAGCCGCGGTTTTTTTGTTTGCCCCAAGGGGGTGGGGTCGGTAAGGTTCCCGCAATCTTTGAACAGGAGTTCGTCTCATGATGAAAATGATGAAGTGGATGTTGGCGGTTGGCCTGATGGTGTCCGGGGTGACCTATTCGGCTGTGGCGATGGATGACGATTTGTTTGCGCGCGCTCCGTGGTTCGGCACCTTGGGCGTGAGCTATTACCACCTCGAAGGCGATGTCGAAGCCAAGCCCGGCGTGGGCCTGATGGGCAAACTGGGTTATAGCCTCAATTCCTGGTGGGATGTGGAAGGCGGCGTGGATTTCATGCCCTCGCTCTCCGCCCGGCCCGCCAGCAAGCTGAACACCACGCCTCTCGATGGCAGCACCACGGCGCTTCGCCTGAGCTTGGATGCCCTGCTGCATCTGCGCGTGTTGGAAAACCGCCGGGTGGACCCCTTCTTGCGCGCGGGTCCGGCGCTCACTTTCTTTGGCGATGACATGGATAACGGCAAGACGCAGTTCGGCTTGTTCGCCGGCGGCGGCCTGTTCTACCACTTTAACGATTCCTGGGCGCTGCGTGGCGATGTCGTGGCCGGCGCGCAAGGCAAGGACTGGGAATTCACCGCCCTTGTCGAGTTGGGCGTGTGCTATCGCTTCGGCGCCGAGCGCGTCGTGGCCCCGGTGTTCCAAGTGGCGCAGGGCGGCGATATTGATAGCGACGGCGACGGCCTCTTTGACCGCGATGAAGCCATCATTGGCACGGATCCCTACAATCCCGACACGGACGGCGATGGCCTCTCCGACGGCGACGAAGTATTCAAGTACAAGACCGACCCGCTGAATCCGGATAGCGATTTTGACGGCTTGAAGGATGGCGCGGAAGTGCTGACCTACAAGACCGATCCGCTGAACATTGACACGGATGGCGGCGGAGTCAGCGATGGCCACGAAGTCATTGAAGACGGCACCAATCCGCTGGATCCGCTGGATGACTTGCAGAAGTTCACGCTGCTGATCGAATTCGACTATGACAAGTCGTTCATCCGGCCGCAGTACTTTGCTGACATCGAGCCGGTGGTGAAGGTGCTGCAGCGCGATCCCAACGCGACCGTACGTGTGGAAGGCCATGCCGACAAGCGCAAGACCTCGAAGCGCGACTATAACCAGCGCTTGAGTGAGCGTCGCGCCAATGCGGTGAAGGATTACCTGGTGCAGCAAAGCGGCATCAATCCGGACAACATCACGGCGGTGGGCTACGGCTTTGACCGCCCGGTGGCGCCCAACGACACCGAAGAAAACATGCAGAAGAATCGCCGCACGGACATCTATATCAAGAAGGGCGGCGCCCAGTAGTTTCTGCGATGCAGACGACGGGCTCTTCCTTGCCCTCCAGCGTCACGAAAGTGGAGTTGGAGGGCAAAACCATTTATATCGTGGGCACCGCACATGTGTCGGCGCAGAGCGTGGCCGATGTGCGCGAAACCATTGCCGCGGTCCAGCCGGCCGCGGTGGCCATCGAGCTGTGCCCGGCGCGCTACCAGGGCATGGTGCGCAAGGATGCCTGGCAGCGCACCAACCTGTTTCAAGTGATTCGCCAGGGCAAGGCGATGTTCCTGCTGGCGCAACTGATCATGCAGTCGTTCTACCGCCGCCTGGGCAAGCAACTGGAAGTGGAGCCCGGCGCGGAAATGCTCGCGGCCGCCGCAGCGGCGGAAGCGTCCGGCGCGCGCCTCGAACTGATTGACCGCCCGATAGACATCACCCTCAAGCGCGTCTGGCGGCACTTGGGCTTCTGGCAGCGCGTCAAGTTGCTGGGCGTGATGATCGAAGCGCTGTTCTCCGGAGACGATGTCAAGGATGAAGACATTGAGTCTTTGAAAAAGCAGGATCAACTGGAAGCCCTGATGAAGGAGATGGGCAAGGCGTTCCCGCAAATCAAGAAGCGGCTGATTGATGAACGTGACGTTTATCTCGCGCAAAAGTTGCGGGCGGTATCCGCGCCCACCATCGTGGCGGTGGTGGGGGCGGGGCACGTGCCGGGCATGGTGGGCGCGCTGCAAACGGAAGTGCCGCTGGCGGAATTGGAAAGTCTGCCGCCGCGCACCCGTTGGTCCAAATTCTGGCCGTGGCTCATTCCGGCCCTGGTCGTGGCCTTGATTGTGTGGGGCTTCATCCATGGCGGGGCCGCGAAAGGCATTGATTCCATCCTCATTTGGGTGGGGGTGAATGGCGTGCTGGCGGCCATCGGGGCCGCGGTGACGCTGGCCCATCCGCTGACGATTGCCTCCGCCTTTGTGGCGGCGCCAATCACCAGCTTGAATCCGACGATTGCCGCTGGATGGGTGGCGGGCTTGGTGGAAGCCTGGCTCCGCCCGCCGAACGTGGCGGATTTTGAATCATTGCCGGCGGCCATGGAGAGTTTCCGGAACTTTATCCGCAATCCGGTGGTGCGGATTCTGCTCGTGGTGGTGATGACCAACATCGGCAGCAGCATCGGCACATTTGTGGCGATTCCGTGGATCGCCGCCCATTGAGGCGCGCGCGGGTTATGCCGGGCTCGTTTCCAGCAGCGCCAAGCTGTCCTTGAGCACTTGGGCCGATTGGGCCAATTCCTGGTTTTCTTCCGGAGTCAACTGGGCTTCGATGACTTCCTCAATGCCATTGGCGCCCACCACACAGGGGATGCCAAGCGTGACGTCGTTCAAGCCATACTCGCCCGCCAGCGGCGCGGATACCGTCAGCACGCGCCGTTCATTGCGCAGGATGGCACGCACAATCTGCACCATGGCCATCGCCACGCCGAAGCTGGTGGAGCCTTTGTAGCCGATGATGTGGTAGGCCGAGCGTCGTACCTGCTCGAGGATTTGCGGCCGGCGATGGATAAAGTCGCACTTGCGGCAGACCGAGCAATAGTGATCCATCGGCAGGCCGCCGATGTGTACCAGCGACCACGCCGCCAGTTCGCTATCGCCGTGCTCCCCGAGAATGGAGGCATGCACGTTTTGCGGCGACACCCCGCAATGCTCCGCCAACAACCAGCGGAAGCGCGCGGAGTCCAACACCGTGCCGGAACCCAGAATGCGTCCGCGCGGCCATTGGGTGCGCAACCGCGCGACGTGGGTGACGATGTCCACCGGGTTCGTGGCCACCAGCACAATGGCCTCCGGGTTCACCATCTGGATATCCGTCGCAATGCTGGTGACAATTTTGGCGTTGATTTGCATCAGCTCCAAGCGGCTTTGGCTGGGGCCGGCCTGCGCCTTGCCGGCGGTAATCACCACAATCGCCGCGTTGCGATAGGCCTGCGGCGCGGTATCGGCATAGATGGATACAGTTCGATAAAACGGCGCGCCGTGCGCCAAATCCAGCGCCTGCCCCTTGGCCAAATCCGTGTTGGCATCCACCAAAACAATTTCCTCGGCAATGCCTGATTGTGCCAGCGCGAAAGCAAAGCCCGAGCCCACCGCGCCTGCACCCACAATCGCCACTTTTCTTGATTTGAAATTCACCGGTTTTCTCCCAGAGTCACCGAACCATACCACACCCGCCGCCATTGTGCAGCTATTGGAGGAATACTGCCGACTGGGCCGCTATTGGCCGTTTCGTCTGTTGGCTCGTGGCCTTGGCTCAGCGGGGAGGTCAGAGGTCAGGGTTCAGAGAGTAGTTATGTGCTGCGCACGGCGGACAAGAGTAGGAGCAGAGCTCAGGATTCGGGATTTTTTGGCGAAAGCTTCCTCACTGTCCAGGCAGTTGGTTAGGAGGTTTTCCACACTGTGGAAAAAAGTTTATCCCGCGTGGACGGGATTTTCCACACTGTGGAAAAATCGGGCCGAAAAGTTCCACACAATGGAAAAACTTTCGGCGGGTTTTCCACACAATGGAACAACTTTGGGGATATTTTTCCACACTGTGGAAAAGTGGGGGTGGCCGAAAAAATCCGGGGATCAGCAGCCCGGGCGGGGTGTAATCCATCCCGTCAAGAAACCGTGGACCGAAAAATCGGAGGCCCGACACGGAACACGTTAGCTTGTCCGCCGCAAAGAGCCGAAATAATAATCGGTGGCGGTGGTGGGCGTTGACTCAGGCGTTGTTTTTGCCTAAAGTGATTCTGTTCAAAAACAGTGGACCTCCAAGGAGCAAGGCATGAGTACTACGGTTGGCGATCTGTTGCGGCGCAAGGGCTCGCAAGTGGAAACGATCACGGCGCAGGAATCCATTTTGGTGGCCATCCGGCGCATGAGTGAAAAGCATATCGGCTGCCTCGCGGTGGTGACCAAAACCGGCAAGCTCTCCGGCATTATTTCCGAACGCGACTGCCTGTGGAAGGTGATCGCGGCGGGCAAATCCCCCAAGACCCGCCTCGTGAAGGAGGTCATGACCAGTGTGGCCAAAATGCACACGGTGACTCCGCAACAGACAGCAGAAGAGTGCATGGGGCTGATGACCTCCGGGCGGCATCGCCATCTGCCGGTGCTGGCGGATGGCAAGCTGGCGGGGCTGATTTCCATCGGGGACATCGTCAAGGAAATGCTCGATTCGCAGCAGGCGACGATTGCCAGCTTGGAAAAGTATATTACCGGCACGTTTTAAACCAACAAGATCACGGCGGCGGTGCCGGCCGTCGCCGGCCAGCGGGAGACCACCATGGCAAAACCGGAAACCTGCGCCGGCTGCGCTGCAGCCGCCGCTCACGATGAGGCGGAGTTGCTGGCCCGGCTGGACGAAGCCTTGGCCATGCAGCGGGACAAGCCCGGCGGCCTGATCCCCGCCTTGCAGATGGCGCAGGCTATCTTTGGTTATCTGCCCGAAGTGGCGCTGCGTCGCGTGGCGGCTGCATTCGATAAATCGTATTCTGAAGTCACGGGGGTCGTTTCATTTTATTCATTTTTTTCGACGGTGCCACGCGGTCGCTACTTGGTGCGTGTGTGCCTCGGCACGGCGTGCTATGTGCGTGGGGGCAGCGAAGTCCTGCGTGCGCTGCAAGCCAAGCTGGGAATTGGCGTGGGCGAAACGACGCCGGACCGTTTGTTCTCGTTGGAAGTGGGGCGGTGTTTCGGGGCTTGTGGAATGGCGCCCGTGCTGATGATCAACGATGACCTGCATCCGCGGGTCAAGCCGGCCAAGCTGGGCGAGCTGCTGGAAAGCTATCGCGCCCGCGCCCAGGGCGCGGAAACGGAGCCGTCATGACCGCGCGCTTGAAAAAAATCGGCACAGCCGCAGCGCTGGCCGCCTGGCGTGACCAACTCCGGACCGCCCCAGTGCCCAAGCACGAGCTGCGGGTATGCGTGGGCGGCAGTTGTCTGGCGGCCGGCGCGCAAAAGGTGGTGGATGCCCTGCAATCCGCCGTTGCCGAGGCCGGCGTGGCCAAGGATGTGGCCATCCGCACAGCCGGCTGCATGGGGCCCTGTGTGCGGGGACCCGTGTTGCGGATGGACGACGGGACTTTCTATCAGGGAGTCAAACCCGAAGATGCCGCCGATATCGTGCGCGAGCACGTGCAGGCGGGGCGCGTGGTGGAGCGGCTGTGCGCCAGCGACTCGCAAACCAACGCCTTGCAGCCCAAGACCACGGATATTCCGTTCTTTACGCGGCAAACCCAGGTGGTGCTGCGGAATTGCGGCTGGATTGATCCGGAACGCATCGAGGAATATGTGGCCCGGGACGGCTATGCCGCGCTGGCCAAAGTGCTGACCTCGCTCACGCCCGAGCAGGTCATTGAGGAAATGAAAAGTTCCGGGCTGCGGGGGCGGGGGGGGGCAGGCTTCCCGACGTTTATGAAGTGGGACTTCACGCGGCGGGCGCCGGGCACGGTGAAATATGTGCTGTGCAACGCGGATGAAGGCGACCCGGGCGCCTACATGGATCGCAGTACGTTGGAAGGCGACCCGCACAGCGTCATTGAGGGCATGGCCATTGCCGCGTTCACCATCGGCGCGGCGCAGGGCTATGTGTATGTACGCGCAGAATATCCGCTGGCGGTGGCGCGCCTGCGCAAGGCCATTGACCAGGCCCACGCCTGCGGGCTGCTGGGGAATAACATCCTCGGCAGCGGCCTCTCGTTTGATTTGGACATCCGCATGGGGTCCGGCGCATTTGTCTGCGGCGAAGAAACGGCGTTGATTGCCTCCATTGAGGGACTGCGCGGCGAACCGCGTCCGCGCCCGCCATTCCCCGCGCAAAAGGGTCTGTGGGGCAAGCCCACGTTGCTGAATAACGTGGAAACATATGCCAATGTGCCGGCCATTTTGCTGAACGGCGCGACTTGGTACGCGCAGTGGGGAACCGCCAAGAGCAAGGGCACCAAGGTGTTTGCATTGGCCGGCTGCGTGCAGAATACGGGGCTGGTGGAGGTGCCGGTGGGCACGTCGCTCGGCGAATTGATCTATGACATCGGCGGCGGCCTCCGCGGCGGCAAGGCCTACAAAGCCGCGCAAATCGGTGGGCCTTCCGGCGGCTGCATCCCCAAGGAAAATCTCAACGTGCCGCTGGATTACGAAAGCTTGCAGGAATTGGGCGCCATCATGGGCTCGGGTGGCCTGATCGTCATGGATGAAGACGCCTGCATGGTGGATGTGGCGCGGTTCTTTATTGAATTTGTGCAGGAGGAATCCTGCGGCAAGTGCGCGCCATGCCGGGTGGGCACCAAGCGCATGGGCGAAATCTTGCAGCGCATTTGCGAGGGCAAGGGCGAACTGGCCGATCTGGATCGCCTCGAACAACTGGGGCGGTTCATTCAGGAGGCCTCGCTGTGCGGGCTGGGGCAGACCGCGCCAAATCCGGTGCTCTCCACGTTGCGGCACTTCCGCGAGGAATATGTGCAGCATATCCGCGACAAGCATTGCGTGGCGGGGGTGTGCCCGGGACTGGTGCTGGCGCCGTGCCTGAGCGCCTGCCCGGCCGGCGTGCATGTG
>MWEZ01000107.1 GCA_002071335.1 Verrucomicrobia bacterium ADurb.Bin018 | reverse complement strand
GCTTCCTCTCCAATCTATTCGACCGCTTCTGGGATGATCGCGCGGCTTAATAACCGACTTTTATGTCGTGCACCCCACCGCCCAAGCCGCCGCCCGCCGCGCGCGGGCCATCCGCAAAATGGCGTTCCCGCGCTTTTCATTTGCGCGGCGCGTGCACGGGTTTTATGCTCCGCGCCATGAGTACGTCCTGCCCATTCTGCACGCTGCCGGCCGACCGGATCATTGCCACCGATGGCCCCTGTGTGGCCTTTCGCGATGGATTCCCCGTCAGCGTCGGCCATACGCTGATCATCCCGCAACGCCACGTGGCGTCGTTCCGCGATCTCGCGCCAGACGAATGGGCCGCCGCCTTGCGCCTCGCGCAACGACTCGCCGCGGAATTGCAGCAGGCCGACCCCGCCATCGCCGGCTTCAATTTTGGCGTCAACGATGGCGTCACAGCCGGGCAATCGGTCTTCCATTGCCATTTTCATTTGATCCCCCGCCGCGCGGGCGACCACCCCAATCCCCGCGGCGGCGTCCGCGGCGTCATCCCCCACAAAGCCGATTACCCCTGCCCCCACCGCTGACATTAACGCAAACGCCGCGAGAGACGCAAAAGGCCGCAAGCGTAGAGCGCGGAAAAGGGAGTGAATGGTTGGGGTTGGGGAAAGGGTTCGCCTGTAGCCGGCCTCGCCGAGGCCGGTTGAAACATCGTACCGGAAATTGCAAGCTGGACTGGATCAGCGGTTGTTCAAAATGCGTTCCTTTTCCCGGGTAAATTCATCATCGGTCAGGATGCCGCGGTCGCGCAAGCCGGCCAGACGCTCCAATTGCTCGACATGCCAATCGGTCAGCTCCGAACTTGGGCCGGAGGACAGAGCAAGGTCCGGGTCTGCGGTCACAACCATGTAGCCCTTGCAACAGACAATCTGCATCGGGTCCATCCAAATGTTTTCTATGAGCAGGGTGACGTGATAGCCGCCAAGGGAGTAATAGAAACGCCATCCGCTGGCCTGCAAAACATGGGCGGCGGCCTGCAGATTGCGCGGCAGGGAAAACAGCAACGTGCCGGGCGGATTTCGTTTCTGGTCATCGGGGGTAATAATCCGTGCCTGCGTATTGAAAAAGGAGCGTTCCTCGCCGATGACCAGGCAAAAAGGGGGCTGGCCCAGCCACGGGCTAACGAATCCGTGGCCCACCTGCGTTTGGAATGAGGTGCTGAAGACCACATGCGGCTGATTCCGAGCCTCCGCGTAATGCATGGCCCATTGGTTGTTGATGATCACATTGAATTGCTGCGCGCCCGCCCATGGTCCGACGAACGCCATTCCCAACAAAAGAACCGCAATCCGCTTTTTCATTCTCACACCCTTTCGCCTTGCTCGTTACGAAAAGAGTCGCGGGCGGTGCCGATTAGGTTACCGGGCGAAAACAGCCGAAGACGTGCAACGTAAGCGACGCGAGAGGCGTAAAGGGAGAGAATGCATGGGGTTTTGAGGAATGGGTTCATCTGTAGCCGGCCTCGCTGAGGCCGGGTTTAATGTAGGCCGCCGTTGTACCGGCGGCGGGTTCAAAAAAAATTTTTTTCCACAGTGTGGAACTTTTTGCTCAAAGTTGTTCCATTGTGTGGAAAAGTGGACTCAAAGTTGTTCCATTGTGTGGAAAAAATGGGGCGGCAGAACGTGAATTTTTCCACGGTGTGGAACTTTCGCCGTGGAGTTTTCCATAGTGTGGAAAATAATTTTCCACAGTGTGGAAAAGTGCGGTGGGGGGTGAGAATTTATTCGGCAAGTTTTTCGCCGATGCGGTAAAAGCGCAGGCGTTCGTCAGTGGCGAGCGTGAAGGCGTTTTGCGGCGGGGTGGCGGGGATGCCGGCTTGGATGGTTTGCCATGCCGCTTGCCCGAGGTCGTCGGTGACTTGCACGCAATAAATATGGCCGGCGCGACTACGCCACGTAATCTCAAGGCCGGGGCGGTCGCTTTGCAGGGCGGTGCCGGCGGCCGGGGCGATGGCGAGGATTTCCACTGCGGCTTCGCCGGTGGTACCCCCGGTGGGTTGGGCGGCGTGGCCCGTGCTGACGCCATCGTTACGACCCCAGCGCCACAGTGCCGCAGGTTCGCGGGTGGTGCGTGCCGCGGCGTCGGAGGGCGCGGCTTGCGCAGTTTCCGCGGTGGGTTCCGACGGGCGGCGCAAGGCCAGATTATGGTATTCGGTGGCGGCAATCAGGGCCACGTTAGTCAGATCGGAGGGCACATCGGTTTGGCCATACTTGTTCCAGCCCCACGCCACGACCCGGCCATCGGCTTGCAGGGCGAGGCTGTGATATGTGCCGGCATCAATGGCGATGACGTTGGTCAAGCCGGGGGGCACATCGGTTTGGCCGAAGTTATTCCAGCCCCAGGCCACCACGGTGCCATCGGCCTGCAAGGCGAGATTGTGGTAATGACCGGCCGCGATGGCTACCACGCGCGAGAGGTTGGTGGGCACCTGGAGCCCCGCCGGCATCTCCGCGCCCCACGCGACAACGGTGCCATCCGCGCACAAGGCGAGGTCATGGCTATCGCCCGCCGAAATCGCCACCACATTGGTGAGTGGTGGCGGCGGGCCGGGGCCAAAGCCGGGGATGCCCCAGTTGATGATGGTGTGGTCTTTGGTGAGGGCGAGGCCGTGGCGAAAGCCCGCGGAGATGGCGATGATATTCGTCAGTGGCGGCATGATGATCGGTCGTTCTTCGTAGTTCGCGCCCCAGGTGACGACGGTGCCATCGGCGCGCAGGGCAAGGCTGTAAAACCCGGCGGCATCAATGGCCACCACATCCCGCAGGTCGGGCGGCACATTGGTTTGGCCATACTTGTTCCAGCCCCACGCCGCGACCCGGCCATCGGCCTGCAGCGCGATGCTGTGGTAGACGCCGCCGGCCAGCGCAATGACGTTTGTGACGGTGTCGGGGATGACGGCCTGCTGGGTTAGGTTGAAGCCCCACGCCAGCGCCTTCGGTTCACCCCATTCGTAGCCGGCCAGGTCTTGCCCTGCCGCGGCCACGGCCAGCCACGCGCACACCAAGAGGCCGCAACTTTTTTTCATTTTGTTCCGCGGGTCGTTCAGGATTGGCGGGTGGCGATGTGTTGGGCGAGGGCGGCGAGGGGTTGGGTGTTGCCGGGGAGGGGGGCGAGGGCGGCAGTGGCGGTGGCGACGAGTTGATGGAGGCGTTGGCGCGCACCGGCGAGGCCATAGACCGAGACAGCGGTGGTTTTTTCGCGCGCGGCATCGGTGCCGACGGCTTTGCCAAGTTGCTCGGGGGTGGCGGTGGCGTTGAGAATGTCGTCGGCAATTTGAAAGGCTTCGCCGATGGCGGCGGCGTAGTCGGTGATGGCGGCAAGGTCGGTGGGGGGGGCGCCGGCGGCCAGCATGCCCATGCGGCAGGCACAGATGATCAGGTCGCCGGTTTTGTGTTGCTGGATGTAGCGCAGGCGGTCGGCATCGGGGGGGAGGCGTTCGCCTTGGATGTCTTCCACCTGCCCGCCAACTACGCCGGTGGAGCCGGCGGCGGTGGCGAGTTCACGGATAATTTCCACGGTGGCGACGGGTGTGCGCGTGGCGAGTTCAAAGGCGAGGGCTTGGAGGGCATCGCCAGCGAGGAGGGCGATGGCCTGGCCATACACCACATGGCAGGTGGGCTGGCCGCGGCGCAGGTCGTCGTTGTCCATGCAGGGGAGGTCGTCGTGGATGAGGGTGTAGGTGTGGAGGCACTCGATGGCGGCGGCGGGGAAGAGGGCAACCTCGCGCGACGCGCCGCAGGCTTCGGCGGCGGCGGCGCAGAGGATGGGGCGCAGCCGCTTGCCGCCGGCGAAGAGGCTGTGGTGGATGGCCGCATGCAGGGTGGCGGGGCGGGTATCGGCGGGAGGGACGAGGCGGCGCAGCGCGTCCTCAATCCAACGTGCGCCAGCGGCCAAATAGGTTGGCAGGTCGAACATGGCGGTTCAGAGGCCGAGGTCCTGGTAGCGGGCCAAGCCTTCATAGACTTGGCCAGAGGATGAGGTGAAGCGGACGTGGGCTTTGTCGGGCGTGGCGCCTTTAATCACGTGGACGGTCAGGCCGGCCTGCAGCGTGCCGAGGGGACGGGGGTTGGCAGGGTCCATCGGGTAGAGCAGGGTGGGGCGGGTAAGGACCACATCCTGCTCATCCACCTGGCGCGGGGCCATGAGGGCATCAAGGCGCGAGACCGGGCCGGCGGCGACGCCCCACGCGCCGCGCTTGGCGTTTTTGGCTTCCAATTCGGCTTGCCGCAGGCGGCGGAACCAGGCGTCGGCCGTCTTTTTATACGGATCGAGTTCCGAGAGGTCGGTGCTGCTGCCATAGACGCGGGCGAGGCCGTTGCGCACGAGTTCATAGCCGAGGTCCTGGCCGGCGGAGTTGAGAACCATGGCGTAGTCGCGGCTCATTTTGGAACGGCCGAGGGCGTCGGCCAAACGGGAATAGACGGTGAATTTGCCATCGGCCAAAAAGTTTTCGGTGAACTTGACGGCGTCCTTGCCGACCTGCACCACATCGAGAGGATTGGCTATGCCGAAATAATCGGCCTGCTCCTGCAAGCGCTCGGGCAGGGATTTTTCCGATTCGGGGGTGTCTACGAAGTACAGCCGGAAGAGGTAGGTCTTGGTTTTGATGTTGCCGGCCTTGACGTGGAAACTGTCGCCATCGTTGGAGGCGTGCGGGATGACATGGCAGTCCGTATATTCGCGCCATTTTTTGGCAGCGTGGGCGGCGGGAGCCAGCAGGAGCAGAGTCGCGAGGGCCGCCGCAAGGCAGGCCCGGTGGGGCTGGTGCGTTTGCTTCATGCCAGATACCTTGGGACATTTGGCGCGTGAGGAAAAGCAAAAAAGGGGGCGTTGACAAAGCGGGGGCGCTGCGACTTCAATGCGGGCATGTGGCGGATGAAGCAATGGGTGTTGGTGCTGGCGGTGGCGGCCGCACCGTGGCTGGCGGGGTTGTCGTTTCCGTTTTTATATGACGACATTGGCATGATTGCCGAAAATCCGTTTCTGGAAGACCCAGCCAACGTGTGGACGGTGTTGAGCGGGCGGACGCTGGCAGACCCGCACGTAGTGAACGGACGCCGCCCAGTGGTGCTGGCGACCTATTTTCTGGATCGGGCGTGGCATGGGTTGCAGCCGGCGGGCTGGCGCGTGACGAATCTGGCGCTGCATTTGGCCTGCGTGGCGCTGTTCATGGGGCTGGTGCGGCGGCTGACGGGCCACCGCTTCATGGCCGCGGCGGCGGGGGTTCTATTCGGCCTGCATCCGGTGGTGTCGGAGGTGGTTCACGCGCCGGGCTTCCGCGCGGATATGCTGTGTTTGCTGCTGGGGCTGTTGGCGCTGCACGGATGGCTGACACCCCGCGCGCGCGGAGTGTGGTTGGGCACGGTCGCCGCCGCGTTGGCGCTGCTGGCCAAGGAAACCGCGCTGGCGTTGCCGCTGGCGCTGGCACTGGTGCTGTGGCTGTTCCCGCGCGATGGGCTGGTGCGCGGCGCTGCCGCGCGGCGAGTCGCGCTGGCGGGCGGCATGGCGGCAGCCTTTTTTCTGTTGTGGGTTTGGCTGCCCACCGAGCTGCAAGCGGCGGGGCGGGTGTGGAATGGAGAATCGCTGCGCTTTCCGGAAACCATTTTTTCCGCGCCGGCGCTTTGGACGCGTACGCTCCGGCTGGCGCTGGTGCCTTGGCCGTTGAACGTCACGCCGGGATTCGTCCCGGTGGCGTCGGCGTTCTCGCTGCGGTTCGGGCTGGGGTGCGGCTGGCTACTGCTGTGCGGCTGGGGCGCGTGGGCCGCGCGGCGAGTGGCGCCGGCACTCTCGCTGGCGTTGGGGTGGATGCTGATTTTCTTTCTGCCGGTGGCGAACCTCTGGCCGCTGCTGCATCCGGTGGCCGACCGCTATCTATATCCCGTACTGCCGGGCTTCGCCCTGCTGGTGGCGTGGGTGCTGGCGCAGCAAACCCGGCGCGGGCGTAACGTGGGGCTGGCCCTGCTGGCGGTGGTCTATGCGGGGCTTTCCTTGGTGCGCGTGGGGCAGTGGCAATCAGCCGAAACGCTCTGGACCCACGCCTATTTTCAAAATCAGCAAAGCGCGACGGCCGCCACCTGGCTGGGTCTGCTGCGCGAAGATGCCGCCGACCCCGCCGGTGCGCGGGTGTGGTATCAGGCCGCCATCGCGGCCAATCCGCAGGCCGCGCCCGCGTGGGCTAACTGGGGAATGCTGGAGGCCAAGGCCGGCAATCTGACGACGGCCGAGCCGCTGCTGCGCCGCGTGACGGAACTCCAGCCCGACAACCCGAAAGGCTGGCGCGATTGGGCGACGTGCCTCGCGCAAATGGGCCGCGCCGAGGAAGCCGCGGCGGCGCACCGCGTGGCCGCGGCGCGGGCGGCGCGTCAGGGCAGCGCGAAGCCGTAACGGGCAAACACCGTCTGCGCGGCTTCCGAGACCAGAAACTCCAAAAACGCCATGGCTTGCAGCCGGTTGGCGGCATCCAACAGCACGGCGGCGGAGGTATAGTCCATTTCCGGCGAGGTTTCATCGGTGGCCGGTACGGCGGCGGGCACCACGAGAATGTTGCGTTTTAGCGCCACATCCACCAGACCCTTTTGCACCACGAGCTGCATGGCGGCTTCGCTTGCCGGAAAAAAGACGTCCGGTAGCCGGTCGGTGCGGATGATTTTTTCTGCCAACGCGGTGGAATCGCCCCAGTGAAAATCTACCGCAAAACCGGTTTGCCCGTGAAACTGCGCGCCGATTTCCTTGAGCGCGGCCGCGAAATCACGCGCGGCGAACACCTGCAACTCCTGCGCGGTGGCGGGGCGCGCGCCGGCAAGCAGCAAGGCCAGCAGAAAAAAGGATAACAACAGTTTTTTCATGGATGTCCGTAGAAATTGAATTGCGCGGCATTCAAGAAAAGCGGGGTTGGTTTGTCAATGCCGGACATGGCCACGCCAAATCGGGCGGCGGGCCACGCCGTTTTTTGCTCGTCGCCGATTTGAGTGCCGGTTGTGGGGAGCAACTGTCATGCGGAACCGCGCCGCGCGGATAAAAACACAAAAATCACTCACCTTAATTATGTCCACACTTTATAAACTGTGGACATTTCCCTAAAAATGACCGATTAAAAATAGTCAGAAAATTAAACATAACAAGTTGTATGTGATTGAGATATGAATACTACAACATTTGTCCAGACTTTATAAACTCTGGACAGTGTAGTTAAAATGATAAAAAGAAATTAGCCCGATGACAGCCGCTTCCACGTCTCAAACAGGACGATTCAGCCACTGAAAACAGCGAGGAACCGATTTTTTGCGTAAAGCGAGCGTGGGTTGTTATAGTAGGCGGATATGTTTCAGGCGGCCACATTACCAAACCCATCGCAGCGGCACATGCGGCTGGTTGCTACCGGAAGCGCACGGGGATGCCATGGCGGCGCGTGAGCAACCGCTGAATGTGCCGCCGCTGCTGGCGGCCACGCGGGACTATGTGGCGCGGGCGCTGGCGCCGGGCGGGCATGGCGAGCTGGCCATTCTCGATGACTCGGCGCGCGCCTGGCTGGCGCTGGGCGCGGCGCAGGTGGCGCCGGGAATGCTGGTGGTGGTGGCCGAAAAC
>MWEZ01000106.1 GCA_002071335.1 Verrucomicrobia bacterium ADurb.Bin018 | reverse complement strand
ATTTTTGCGGATGAGCGTGACCAGCGCCGAGCTGACCAAGCATGCTTCCAACTCGTTCCTGGCCATGAAGATTTCGTATATCAATGCGGTGGCGCGGATTTGCGAGCTGGCGGGGGCGGATGTCCAGCAGGTGGCCCGCGGCATGGGGCTCGACAAGCGTATCGGGCCGCGCTTCCTGCACGCGGGCGTGGGCTATGGCGGCTCGTGCTTCCCGAAAGACGTGGATGCCTTCGTGCGCCTGAGCGACCACCTCGGCTACGACTTCAAGCTGCTCAAAGAAGTGCAGATGATCAACAAGACCCAGCGCGACTACGTGATGAAAAAGATCAAGCAGGAGCTCTGGGTTGTGCAGGACAAGCGCATTGCCATTTTCGGTTTGGCGTTCAAGCCGGAGACGGACGACGTGCGTGAAGCGCCCAGCCTCTACTTCGTGCCCAAGCTCCAGGAAATGAAGGCGAAGTTGCGCGCGTGGGATCCCGTGGCCGAAGGCAAGTTCAAGGAAATCCACCCAGATTTGGAGTGCGTACAGGATTTGTACGAATGCGCCAAGGATGCCGATTTGGTCCTGATTCTCACCGAGTGGGATGCGGTCAAGAATATTGACCTGAAAAAGTTGAAAGAAGTGATGGCGTGCCCCGTGATTGTGGACGGCCGCAACATCTTCAAGCCGGCGGAAGTGCGCGCGCTGGGTTTCACCTATCACAGCGTGGGCCGCGGATAAGCAACGTCGCAAGCGTGATCCAAGAAACGCCCGGCCGGCTTTCGCGCCGGGCGTTTTGTTGGCCGGTGGCGGCCGCGCCCGGTGGGATGTACGCAACAAAACGCGGGGTAGCATTTGCGACCCGCCGCAACCCAGCATAGGTTGAACAAAGGGGCCGCGCGCGTGGAGCGCCGGCCGCCAACACAAGGCAGGTCAACATGGCAACACGCATTCATTATGTGCAGGCAGCGCCGGAGGGCATCGCGCCGCTCATCAAGCTGGAAAGTTATCTCAAGACATCGGGCCTGGAGCCAACATTGCTGGAATTAGTGAAGTTGCGGGCCTCGCAACTGAACGGCTGCGCCTACTGCATTGACATGCACACCAAGGACGCGCGCAGCCATGGCGAAAGCGAACAACGGCTCTATGGCGTGAGCGCGTGGCACGAAGCGCCATTTTACACCGCGCGAGAACGCGCCGCGCTCGCTTGGACGGAAGCGGTCACCTTGGTCAGCCAAAGCCAAGTGCCCGACGAAGTGTATGCCCAGGTGCGCGCGCATTTTTCTGAAAAAGAGACGGTGGATTTGACGCTCGCCATTGCCGCCATCAATTCGTGGAACCGCCTGGCCATCAGTTTCCGGGCGGAAGCGGGATCGTATCAGCCGCAGCATCCGGTCACGCAACGCGGCGTCCCGCCGGCATGACCGAGCGGGTGCGCCATCTGCATCCGGCCGCGCCATACCGGTTGGCGTGGGCGGTGTGGGCACTGCGGCGCCGCCCGGAAAATCAGGTGGACCGCTGGGATGGCCATGCCTACCGGCGCGTGTTTGTGACACCAAGCGGCGCGCCGGTGGTGGTGAAGGTGACGCAGGCCGGGCCGGCGACTAAGCCGGAGTTGGTCGTGACCATGACCGGCGCCAAGGTGCCCGCAAGCTTTCAGCAAGAAGTTCTGGCCACGCTGGAACGGATGCTGGGCGTGCAAACCAATCTGGCTGGTTGGCAGCGGCTGGTTGCGCGTGACCCGCGCTTGGCGGCCTTGGCCCAGCCATGGCGCGGCTTTCGCCCGCCGCGATATGCTTCCGTTTTTGAAGCGCTGGTGAATGCCGTGGCGTGCCAGCAATTAACGCTCACCATGGGCGTGCGGCTGGTCAATCAGTTGGCTGCGGCTTACGGCGTGGCCAGCTCCAACGCGGAAGGACCGTGCTATTCTTTCCCCACGCCGGCGGCGTTGGCACGCGCCAACCATGACGATTTGCGGCGGCTCAAGTTCAGCTATCGCAAGGCGGCTTACCTCACCACGCTGGCCCAGGCGGTGGAGTCGGGCGCGCTGAATGTGGTCGCGCTGGAAACCATGGATGATCGGGAAGTTGTCGAGCGGCTTTGCCGTTTGCCGGGCGTGGGCCGGTGGAGCGCGGAATATGTGCTGTTGCGCGGCTTGGGCCGAACGCATGTGTTTCCTGCGGATGACGTCGGCGCGCGCAACCATCTGCAACGCTGGTTGGCGCTGCCCGAACCGCTGGATTATGCCGGCGTGCAACATGTGCTACGCGATTGGCAACCCTACGGCGGCCTGATCTATTTGCACCTGCTGCTGAAGGGGATCGCGGAGCGGGGCTGGATGTGACAATGCGCAGGGGGGGAGGGCAGCCCGCGGGCGGTGGCCGCATCACTCCGGCGTGGCGGGATGCTCGTCCGGCGGCGCTTGGTGCGGCGATTCCAGCGGAATGGCGGAAGCGGCTTCGTCGGGCAGGTCGGCATCGTCCAAGTGGTGGTCGCTTTGCAGGAGGGCGAGATATTTGCGGGCATCCACCGGCGTGGGTGGCGTGTAGGCCAGGGCATCCTTGGCTTTGCGATCCAGCTTGGACGCCTTGACGAAGAAATCCGGCTGGCGTTCTGCCAGCGCGATGGATTTGGCCCGGCGGACCAAGCGGTCCAGATCCTCGATGTAGCGCGAAACATAATATGCGCCGATGGGGGTGATGCGTTTGTCGCGGGTGGCATCGGTGAAGCGCGCCTTGGCATCCATGGATTGCTCCATATAGGCGTCGCGCGCGCGTAGAACTTCCAGCGCGGTGTTTTGGAAGGTGTTGGAATCAGGATCGAAGGATTTGGCCAGCAGCGTAATGACGTGTTTGGCGGCGAGGAACAGATTGAACCAGGTGTTGAACAAATCTTCCGGCAGGAGGGCATCGGGAATGCGCGCCCGCTCGCGCGAGGTGTCGCCAATGTGCGTGAGATGGTCGCCAATGCGTTCGATGTCTTTCATGCAGCGGTCCAGATGCTGCAAAAAAAGCGTTTGGCGGCGGGAGAGGTAGCGGTGGGTGAGTTGCCCGAGATAGTCGTCCATGGCCTTGCGGACATCGTTGAGGATTTCTTCGTTGGCCAGCAGTTTGCGATAGACCTGCCGGGTGGGCGCGAGGATCAGTTCACCGTTAAGCAGCATGTTTTCCACGCAGACCTCCGCCATGCGGCGCAATTCGCGCACGACTGCCGCCAGCGCTTGTTCCGGTTTGCGCAGGAGTTTGTCGTCCAGGAATGACGGCGTGGGAATGGGCTCATTGGAGGGAGTGCTAAGCCGGACCAGAGCGGTGAACTGCTTGATGAAGGGCAGGAACAGCAGGGTGCCCACCAGCATGGTGTAGGTGTTGAAATTGGCCGCCTGCCGCAACAGATTGCCGGGCGCGGTGGCTTCGCCGCACCAAATGGATAGCGGCCAAACGACCAGGAACAGAATCACGTGCAGCACGTTGAACCACAGGTGCGCAATCGCCACCCGCCACGCGCCGATGCGCATGGGGATGGCCGCCACAATCGGGACGATGCACGTACCGATGTGCGCGCCCAAAATCACCACGGCCACTTGGTCAAAGCGGGTGAATACGCCGGCCTTCACCAGCGCGAAGCACAGGCCGATCATCGCGCCGGATGACGTCATGATGGCCGTCAGCAGCGCCGCCACCGCCACACTGGCGAGACGGTACGTCCAGATGTCGCCCCGGAAAAGCCCCAGCCAAGGCTCCAAGGCTTCTTTATACGGGGCAATACCGGTGGCGATGGTGTCCATGCCCAGAAAAAGCAGGCCAAAACCGATCAGCGCGCCGCCCAGTTTGCGCCAGCGTTGCGAGGGCACCAGCGCTTCCGTCAGAAAGCCGATGCCGATTACCGCCCAGCAATAATCGGCGATCTTGAATGAAACCAACAGCATGGAAAGCGACGTACCGATGTTGGCGCCAAACACCGGGGCAATGGCCTGTTCGAGCGTCATGACACCGATGTTAATGAATGAGGCCAGCGCGGCCACTGCCGCCCCCGAGTGCGCGAGAAAGCCGAAAATGGTGCCAAACACCGAGCCGTGAACTCGGCTGCGGGTCGCTCGAGCCAGAATGGTGCGCAGGGAGCTGCCCGCGGCTGTGCGCAAGCTGCTGGTCATGGCATTCATGCCAAAGATAAACAGGCTCAACCCGCCCAGCACTTGAAACAGCAACATGGCAATATCGTACGACGTCATCTCAACACTCCACACCGCCGGCGTGGCCGCCCGCGGAGAACCGCCACTATGCGCCCGCGTTGTTGCAAAACGCAAGAATGGAATCGAAAAAAATGTGATTGCGTCGGCGTCCTTCTACACCGGCAACAGAAACCCGCCCGGGCGCGGTGGTATGTCAGAGGTCAGGTGAAAACCGTGGCTGTATCCTGATCGCTGCCTCATCCTACTGCGTTCACTATAGTTGCCAGCCACCCCTCACGGGATGCTCAACGAAGGGCTTGGGCGGTCATCAAAAAAATTGGAAAAACCGGAAAAAGGGCTTGCGCGGGGGTGGGGCCTTGGGTTCCAATGGGCAAATCTTCCATTTCCACCGTGGAGATGGAGGGGTTGAACCGGCGAGGGTTGCGGCGGTGAAACGCTCCTTCCTTGCCGATGTAAGATAAATAAGGAAGGAACCTGATGAAACAGATGAAGTACCTCGCCGGGACGGTCAGCGTTGCGGCGTTATTGGCCGCGCAAACCGTGTTTGGCGCGGGGTTTGGTATCTATGAGGGTAGCGCGCGCGGCAACGCGATGGGCACGGAAGTCACCGCGGATCCGGCGTCGCCTTCGGTGTTGTACAACAACCCGGCGGCCATCACGGAGCTGGAAGGCACCCAGGTCGAAGTCGGCGCGACATTTATTCGCCCGGCCCAGACCGTGACGACCATGACCCCCGCCGGCGAGGTGAAAAACTACGCGGACAGCCGCTGGTGGACTCCCCCGAATGCCTACGTGACGCACCAGTTCAATGATAAGATTTGGACGGGCTTGGGCGTGTTCAGCCGCTATGGCTTGGGCATCGAGTTCGAAGACAACTGGCTTGGTCGCTACAACTGCCAGGAAGCCACGATCCAAAGCATTGATATCAACCCTTCCGTGGCCTTCAAGGTTCTGGATAACCTCTCGCTGGCGGCCGGCCTGCGGGCGGAATGGTTTGAGTTCGAACTGTTCCGCGCATTACCGACGGGCGCCCCGTTTGTGGATCCCGACCTCCAACTGCGCATCAAGGGCGATAGCTGGGGTCTGGGTTACAACCTCGGCGCGTTCTTCAAGGCCACCGAATGGCTATCACTCGGCGTGGCATTCGAAAGCGAAGTGGATCAGGATGTCGAAGGCGATTACTCGGTCAAGCACCCGGCTGGCAACATCATCAACAACGGTGATGGCAAGGGCGATGTGACGACCCCGGCGATCATCCGCTTGGGCGCCTCGATCAAGGCCACCGACAAGCTGACGCTGAATGCCGGCGTGGTGTACACCATGTGGAGCAGCTACGACCAGTTGGCCATCGAGTTCGATCCTGCGCTGTTGGGCATGGTCCCGGCCAGCGTGACGGAAAAGGACTGGGATGATGTGTTCCGCTATCAGTTCGGCGTGGAATATGCGTTGGATGAGACCTGGGCCCTGCGCGCGGGTTACATCTTTGATGAAACGCCGGATCCCGATGCGCACGTGGACTACATTGTCCCGGCCAACGACCGCCACCTGTTCTCGGTGGGCGTGGGCTACAAGAAGGACAATTTCTTCTGCGACCTTGGCTACACCTACCTGATGATCCGGGATCGCGATGTCGCGGAGCGGCAGGCGGATGGCGTGGTGGAAGGCAAGTTCAAGGATGGCGATGCCCACATGGTGGGTGTCTCGGTCGGCTACAAGCTGTAATCCTTACCGCCTAGTGCAACAAAAGCCCCGCGGCCACGGCTGCGGGGCTTTTTCATGGCTCAACGCTCAACTCGGCGGGAAGCGGCGGGCTAGCCGGCGGTGCAAGGGCAGCAGTGGCAGGAGAACCAACGCCAGCAAATTGAAGGGGAAGCGGTGGATGGCGGCCACGCCCAACAGCGCTTGCAGCGGGATCAGCATGCGCAGTAGGCGGCCGATGCGCTCCGGCGGGAATGAGGTGCCGGCGTGTGTTTCGTTGCGGGCCAAGGCGGTGACTCCCGCAATGTAGATGCCAAGAAGCAACGCCCCCGCCAGCGGTATTGGACCGGCCCATACGCGATCCGCGGCGACCGTCGCGCCCATGAGCAAGTTGGCGGCACGGCAACCGCCCATCAGCAACGGTCCGACCACCGGATGCCGCTTCATTCCCGCGTCGTACAAAATAATCATCAAAATCAGCAGTAGCGCCACGGGCAGCGCATCGAAAAACGCGGCCAGAAATGCGGCCACCCACAGGCAGATGAGCGCGACGGCCACGGCCGCTTCGCGCGACACGGCGCCGGAAGGGAGCGGGCGTGCCGGTCGTTCGCGCAGGTCTTCGGCGTAATCGAAGATATCGTTCAGGATCAGGCCTGCGGCGTAAAGCAGCAAGCCGGCGGGGATGGCCAGCAGCAGTTGGCCCCAGTCGCCGGTGGTGGCGGCGGGGGCCAGTAGAAATCCGGCCAGAATATCGCCGGGTACTGTCAACAGATTGGGCGCGCGGACCAAGCGCAACCAGGCGGCAAAATTCGGGGGGCGGGGGATGAAATCCTCCACCATGTAGTAGGCCACAACGGCTTTTTGCCGCAGCCGTTCCCGCAGGCTTTCGCGTGGCGGGCGCTCAGCGTTGGTAGGTGGCTGGGTCAATATAGGGCAGGTCCAGGCGGGGTTTGAACTTGGGGGTTTGGGAGTAAAACGCCAGCGGATTGTCGTGCATGAGGCGGGTCACTTGCGCGGGAGAAAAGCCCTGTTGCGCCATGAATGTGGCCGTCTTGGGCAGGGAGCAGGGGTCGGATACTCCCCAATCCGCCGAGGAGTTGACCAGTACGCGCTCCAAGCCCCAGCGCTGGAGAATGTCCACCACGCGCCGCGGGTTGAGTTTGGAATACGGATAGACCGTCAGCCCCGCCCAGTAGTCCGTCTTGCGGGTCAGCGGCATGGTGTCTTCGGTGTTGTGGTCCACAATGATGCGACCGGTGTCGTAGTTGAACTCGCGCAGAATATCCAGAATGCGCGCAGTGCCGGCTTTTTTGCTCACCTCGGGCGTGTCGTGCGGAGTATGGATCAACACGAGCAGATTGTGTTTTTTTGCGAGTTCAAGTTGTTCGAGAAACACGGCCTCTTCGTTGGGGGTGATGCGGTTAAAGCCAATCTCGCCCACGGCCACGCAGCGCGGGTGATCCAGATAGGGGCCAATTCCCGCGAGCGTTTCGCGCGCCAGCGGCAGGTCCTCGGCCTCTTTGGGGTTCACAGAGATACACGACCAATGGTCAACACCGTAGCGCTGGGCACGGGTATGCTCGAACTCCAGGGAAAGTTGAAAATAATCGAAAAACGTGCCGGCATGGCGACGGTTGGCGCCCTGCCAAAATGACGGCTCCACCACGCAGCGGATGCCCGCCTGATACATGGCGGTGTAGTCATCCGTGGTGCGCGACAACATGTGAATGTGCGGTTCAATGATGATCATGGCTTGCTCCCGTCGAAGATGGATTGGCCGCGCACAGGTTTAT
>MWEZ01000105.1 GCA_002071335.1 Verrucomicrobia bacterium ADurb.Bin018 | reverse complement strand
GCCAAGCGCTGATCGCCGCCGGTCAACCCGGCCCCCTCCTGGAAGCCCGTTCGCTGATGGAATCCACACTGGGCAACATCCAGGACCCGGATGTGCTGATGAACTTGGCCCGGCAGTTGCAGTTTGGCCCGTCCGACCTTCGGGAATGGGGTATGCAACTCTTTGAGCAAGGCAGCTCGCTTGCCCTCAACCAGTTTCGTGAAGCCACCGTCCCATCATTGGCCATGAATCGGCTGTTCAAGCTCGCCCGGCGTCAGGTGCGTGATTTCGGACGCAATCAAGACGTGATCGCACTTTGGGAGGGCCTGACTCCGGACAAAAAGGATTGGCTCTGGTCCGAAAGCAGCGATTTCTGGGGCTACATGGAATTGGTGTTCGAAGCCTACGCCCGATCCGGCAAGATGCCGGAAGCGGAGGAATTCGCCCGAGAACTCCTCGATGATCCCGCATCACCAAGTGAACAGCTCCCATACGTCGGTGTGCCCTTGGCACGACGTCTGATGAGGATCAACCGCTCAGACGACGGCCTAGCCCTTTTCGAGCGGATGACCCAGGTGGCCCCAACCCACCCCCTGAGCGCCGAGGCATGGTACTGGATGGCCCTTTCAGCCTTCAAGCAGGGCAATTACGAGAAAAGCAAACAATGTGCGACGCGGATTCGCGAAGCGCAGGGAACCGCAGTCGGGCTACTGGATGAATGGAATCTGGACGCCAAGGCATTACTTTTACTCGCAGACATGGATCTGGCCCAAGTAGATCCCCAAGCCGTGAATTACGACCAAGGCAAGCTCAGAGCACAAAGCTGGCAAATTCACGCGGATATGGAGGCCCTATCGTGAGGCACACTCGTTTCCATATGTTATCAATTACAGCGGTATTTTCTCTATTAGTCTGGCCTGTGTTCTCAGGAACTGGCCATTCGCCGCTGGGACACGCCAAACAATTTATTGCCATAAGTAGTCGATTAGTAAATATATGTGGGAACCAATGGTTTGGCCATTTGTCAATTGAAAGATGGGAGCCAATCCCTTCGATCCCTTCGACAGCAATCATTGAGTTGCAACAAGGAGTTCAATACACGACCTTTGAGCTGCTTAGATCTGGATATTCTCGAACAGGAGCGTGGGAGCTTTTAAAAAATGGGGATGGCGGTGATTGGGCGGTTCAAAGGTGTTTTTTTGGTGTTCCATCAGGTATAATTTTTGTTGACATTTCAACTATTCACGCAAGATCAAGGGCCACTGAACACGTTATTGTAGTTTATAAAAGCGATGTGTCGTCTGAATGGGGGAGAGTATCGGCAAATGCGACCACATACGGGTTCGCTGAGCAAAGTGGCTTCAACGGAGTATTTCAACACTGGCCAAATTCTCGGTATGAACTGCCGCCTGGCAATAATAGCAATACATTTATTCGATGGTTGGCTGCAGTATCTTCAATTCCATTGATTGAACCGCCTGTCCGTCTACATCCAGGACGGAGCTCACCACAAAATTTACTCCATCCGATAGAAAGCTGCGGAAATGATCCTGTGCTTCTACAATATTAAGGAATGCGCGATGTGTTTAAATATGAATATCAGAAAATATCTTCTACATATTGTACATATATGTTATAATATGGCCTTGATTAATGTGTGCGCACTTAATTGTGCATACGGTGATGACACAAATGAAGCTTTTGCTGTTATGTCGTCAAGCTCTTGGGTGTCCCAAGTATATCGTGATGCAAATGGCAATGAACTAATCGCGATTATACATTTATCATTTCCCGACAAGGCGGAATTCAACATTCAAGAATATGTGAGAAGGCAAGGTGAAAAGGCTAATCCTGACGTATGGTCTTTGACAAAAAGTATAGAAGGGCTTGTCGGCAATGAAATTACTATATCGATAAGCTCTAGCAAACTGACCCTTCGGTATAAACAAGATGAAACGAGTTGGCCCTTAGAATATCGCAGGCAATCGGTTCGATATGTGCAACCTAATCATGACATGGCGGAGGCATTACAAAAGCGAATTGATGCGATAGGCCAGTGGATGTCATATTCTGTGAATAACGAGATGTGGGATCCACTGATATGGACGCTTGCTATTGCGGAAGACGATACTTTTTCTATGCAAATGTATAGCTATGGGCAGCCAGCAGCGCCAAATGATTGGTCATTAATGCTGAAGCTAGTTGGCGACATCAGGTATGAACTTGGGGCACTTGACATCAAACATGTATTCAATGTTCCCTCTGGAAGCCTAGAGCAGTGGCATGGAGAAACCCCGCTACTGAAAGAAAAGGTGGAATTGCTTTTCGATAGGACTGATAGTGCTTTATTTGTTGTTTTCCCCGCAGACGTTAAAGATAATTCGCCAAACATGGTGTTGACGTTTCACAGGAATGGGGTCGTCCCGTAGGTAAGGTAAGGGGGCGCCCATTAGAGGTTCCGGTCAAACACAAAAACCGCCTTTGAGCCGTTTTTCAAAAACGGATCGCCTTTCCTTATTTTCACCGGGAAAATCATGACCACTTTCCTGACCGTCTGTACCGCAGATGGTAGTGTCCAGAATAATTAGCCTTTTGGTTTGAGGCGGGTTCGGGGGGGATTTGCTTCATTTTTTGCATCGACTGGAGGGTGCCCAAAAGGGAGGATGGCGATATGCCCTTTGGAACCAGATCAGAGTATTCAAATGACAAGACCGATCATTTCTCTGCCAACCCCTCGGCAATGAGTTTTGGGGCGCATTTGGACGAGTTGCGGCTGCGGCTGGGGCAGGCGCTGGGGGGATTTGTGGTGGCGTTTATTGCTTCGCTATCGGTGGGCAAATGGTTCGCAGGGGTCATTTTGTCGCCGTACAAGGTGGCGATGGAGGCGGCGGGCATCGAGGTGCGATTGCAGGCTGTCCAGCCGGCGGAGCCATTTTTGGTCTACATGAAGGCGGCGATGGTCTTGGCGGCGCTGATCAGTTCGCCGTGGGTCTTCTATCAGCTATGGGCCTTTATCTCGGCGGGGCTGCACAAGCACGAAAGACGGTATGTGCATATGGTCGCCCCGGCCAGCGCGGCATTGTTCGCTGTCGGCGTGCTGTTCTTTCTGCTGGTTATCGCGCCATGGGTGTTTAAATTCTTTATGAAGTTCGACCTTGGGATTGACTACCTCACCTATCAGCCGGGGGTGGGGAAGACGGCGGACTTCATCCTCGTGCTGGCGCTGGTGTTTGGCATCGCTTTCCAGACGCCCATCGCCATCGTGTTCGCCGAGCGGATGGGGCTGGTTTCATTTGCGGCGCTTTGCGAAGCGCGGAAATATGTGTTTCTCGGGACCTTCGTTATCGGAGCGGTTTTAACGCCGCCCGATGTGATTTCCCAAGTCGCACTGGCGGTCCCGCTCTATATTCTGTACGAGGGCGGCTTGCTGGTCTGCCGATTCTGGCAGAAGAAGCGAAAAATCGAACCGTCCGCGACCTAGGGCTTGGGCTCTTCCTTTTGGGGGACTTCGTCGGCCTTCTTGGCTGGTTCGTCAACGGACTTGATGTCAGTCTCGACGTCCTTGATGCCCTTTTTAAACTCTGTGATGCTTTTGCCGATTCCCCGGGCGATTTCCGGCAGGCGTCGGCCGAAGATCAGGACAGCGATGATGAGGATGATGATCCACTCCCCTCCGCTGGGAAGACTCATAAACGCCAACGTTGGATTAATCATGATAATGAGCCCTTCGAATATTGCCATCGGAAAGATTGTACTGGAATATGTGCGGAGTCAACCCGAATGTGGAACGAATTTCATCGCTTTCGGCTGGCCATTTGGCGGCGGCCAGCGCATCTTGTGGCGCATGATCACAAACTCGCCGCTTCATTTGACGCTGCTGGTGGTGGCCGCCTATTTGCTTGGCGCGGTGCCCAATGGCCTGCTAATTGCCCGGCTCAAGGGCATCAACTTGCAGCAGGTGGGCTCGGGCAATATCGGCGCCACCAACGTATTCCGGTGCGTGGGCAAAGGCTGGGGCATTTTGGCGTTTGTCCTCGATGCCGTGAAAGGCTTTGTGCCCGCGTTTGCGTTGCCGCTGCTGGTGGACAGCGCGCCCGGTTGGCTGGGTTTGGCCTGCGGCGTGACGGCGGTGGCCGGGCATAACTGGCCCGTGTGGTTGAAGTTCAAGGGCGGCAAGGGTGTCAGCACCAGCGCGGGGATGCTGCTAGGCATTGCGCCGGCCGCTGTGGGCATCGGGTTTTTGGTGTTTGCCGTCACGGTAGTGCTGACGCGCTGGGTGTCGCTGGGCTCCATTTTGGCGGCCATTGCCGTGCCGGTGGCGCACGTGGCCCTGCACGGCACGGACAACCGCTTGCTGACCGGCGCGCTCATTGTGATGGGCGTACTGGTGATTTGGAAGCACCGGACCAACATCCGCCGTTTGCTCAACGGCACCGAGCCGCGCATCGTGGGGCAAAAGTAAGGCCCGCCGGCGCGCGGTCTTTGGCTTGCCTCGCCCCGCACGGCTTTCTATTCTGGCCGCATGAATCCGCGTCCTCGCCGTTTGGGGTTTGCCGGCCTGCTCTTGGTGTCCGGTCTGCTGGTGTGGCTCTATGCGGCCATGCCGCTGCTGCGTTATTTCAACCAGGCCATTCCCCATAGCCACAACCACACCCGCACCCTCGCACCCACGCCGCTGGTCGCCGGCGACCACCTGCAACTGCTCTACCACTTTTGGCTGGGGCTGGATGCCTTCACCGGACGCTCGCCGCTGTTCCACAACGTCTATGAGTTCAATCTCGGCAACGATGCCGAGCGGGTGCAGCCGGACCTCTACTATCTGCCCTTTTCGCTGGTGTATATGGCGCTGGCGCCATGGGCCGGTCATGCCGCCGGCTGGAATGCGGCCGGCTTGGCCTCCGTGCTGCTGGGTGCTCTCGGCGCAGGGCTGCTGGCCCGGCGGTTCACCACATCACGCTCCGTGGCGCTGCTGGCCGCGCTGCTGGTGACCGCGCTGCCCTACCGTTGGATTACGCTCTTCTCCGGCTCGCCCACTGGTTACGCCATGGCGTTTCCGCCGCTGCTGTTTTACGGCCTTGACCGCGCCATCCGCGACCGCGCTTTCAGCGGCGGCCTGCTGGCAGGGCTGATGATTCTGTGCGCGCTGATGACCGATTTGCACGTATTCTATTTTTCCATGCTGGCCGCGCCGCCGTTTGCGCTGTTCTCGTTGTGGCTGGCCGCGCCCACGTGGCGGGATTGGCCCGGCGCCATTCGCCGCGCGGTGTGGCCGCTGCTGCCCTGCGCCGCGTTGGTGGCGGTGGCGGCGGGGGTGAGCGCGCTTGCCAACCGTCACTTGGCGGGCTCCGTCATGGCCGGTGGGCGCAGCCTCGCCGAAATGGCCAACTATTCCCCGCCCGCCCACGGTTTGATTTCCGCCTCCGCCACCGGCATGGCCAACCATGCGTATGTCGGCCTGCCGTTGCTGCTGTTGCTGGTGGTCGGCATGGCCTGCTGGGTCTGGAACCTCCGCCGACCCGCACCGGATGCTGCCACCACCACGCTGGCCCGCCGCGCGGTGCCTTTCCTGCTGTTGGCCACTGCGGGCATCATTATTTTGGGACTCGGCATTCACGGCCCCCACGAGGGCATCGTCATCCGCGTCATCCGCAAAATTGTGCCGAAATATTCGATGATCCGCCAGCCGGTGAAAATCTATTGTCTGCTGCCAGTGACGCTCGGCCCGCTACTGGCCATCTTACTTGCGCAGGTGAACCACGCTCGTCGCGGTTGGCCGCGCGCCGCGCTTTGGCTGCTCTGCGGCGGGCTGGCTGCGGGATCGTTCATGCTATCCATGGGCATGGTGTATCCCAATTTTGATCGGTTGCCCGGCCCCAACGCCGCTTATGAAGCCGTGGCGCACGACGACACCGCCAACGCCGGCCGCCCCCCCCACGCCCTCGCCCTGCCGCTGTGGCCCGGGGAATCGCATTGGGCCAGCCTCTACGAATACGCCACCATGTCGTCGCGCGTGCGCCTCGTCAACGGCTACGCCCCCGCCGTCCCCGCCGGCTACTTCACCAATGTCTTCAAGAAATACGAGTCGCTCAACCAAGGCCATGCCACTGACGATCAACTCGATGACCTGCTGGCCATGGGCGTGCGCCACCTGATTTTCCACGCCAACGCCTTCCCTGAAAAAGTGTCCCCATTCCCCGCCGCCGCCACGCTGCGCGCGTTGACCGGCCACCCCCGCCTGGCCCTGCTGGCCGATGACGGCCTGACCTTTGCCTTCCGGATCCTCCCCAAACACCCCATTGAGCACACCCCCCACGCCAACTGGACCGAGGCGCTCTATTCCGCCGCCTTGCAATGGCGCTGGGACCCGCCCAAGGAAATCCCCGTCAACGACTCCACCCGCCTGACGCTGCGCGCCCCCGTATTCCCCGCGCCGGACCTGCGCTATTTGCTGCGGTTGGCCGAAGGCTCCACTCAGCCGCTCGTCATCCCCCCCGCTGCGGATGGCGTGGCCAGCGTGACCCATCCCGTACCCCGCCTGCCCGACTGGCTGCAAGCCGAACTACCCAGCCCCATGGGTGGACTGGCCCATGCTGCCGCCGGCCCGGTACAGCTTTCCGCCGCGCTCCTGACCGCGGGCGACCTCCCCGCGCCCGATGTGGACAATGCCATCCACATCCCCCCCGCCCTGCTTTTCCACACCGGCCACTCCACGCCCGGCCAACCGGGCGTGCAATTCCGGCCTGACACCGTGCCGGCCGGCCGCGTCCTCTATGGCCCAAATCTGCCCCTCCCCCCCGGGCTCTACGACATCACGGTCTCCTACTCATTTCAAGACCCCATCCCCGGCGATATTTTTCGCCTGCTCACCGTGCCCGCCCGGCAGCCGCTGGTGGAAACCTTGCTTGACTCCGCCCGGCAGGAACAACAGTTTGCTGCCGTCATGCTTGGCGCGGACCCCATCTGTTTTGAGTTCCACTACACCGGGAAAACCTCGGTCACCATTCGGGACATTGTGCTGACCCCCGCCACACTGCGCCTGACCCCCGCCGGCGACAAGCCGGCTACCGCGCCGTAACGCACCACGCGTCACGGAAGCAACCGGACGATTTCGTTTCGGGGTGTCCTGACCCCAAAAACCGATTCCGACTGAATTGTAGCGCTGGAATGGTCGCAGACCTTCCAGCCGTTCCCGGCGGGAAAGTTTCATCCCTCAACCATTCCTGCCCTACAAAAGGCCTCGCAAATTCAGCGCAATTGTTGGGCGTCCCAAGGTGGAACTCAAGCCGGCTCCCGCACCGTAACGAACAGCGTTATGGGTGCACCGCGTCGTCGTACGGATTGGTGTTGGCGTCGAATTCCTGCTGGTTGGTGAAGCCATCGCCATCGTAGTCATCGCCCGGCAATGTTCCGGGATCCCCCGGCGTCACGTTGTATTTCAGCAGGAATGCGTCGTAGGGACTGACCGGCTGGATGGCGAAGGGGGTGATGGTGATGTTGTCAAAATTGCAACTGCGGCCGCCGTTGCCATCAACCGCACGAATGCGGACGTAGAGGGGGGTGTTGATGAACACATCAGCGGAATAATAGGTGAGGACTTCCACTGCACCGGCATTCACCCGCCCCACCTCGATCCAGCCGCTGGATAGGTTTTCGCTGACTTCAATGGCCAGCGTCGGCGCGGTGTTGCCGTGGTTGCTGTATGGCCCATACCACAATGAAATCGTGGAAATGCCGTTGGACATCACCGGGCTTTGGATGGTCATGGTTTCATCCCCATCCGTGGGATCATATTTGAGGCGGGCGGCCTTGTTGCCGATTTTCAGATCGGCGGCATCGGAACCAATCAAGATGCCGGTGAGGTTCCACACTTTGTTGCTGAGG
>MWEZ01000104.1 GCA_002071335.1 Verrucomicrobia bacterium ADurb.Bin018 | reverse complement strand
CAATGCCAGCGCCCACACTCCTTGCCGCATGAAAAACGGAACAAATCTGATTCCCGGCTTTTGTCGGTGCCACCATTCTGTGGAAAAGTGGAGTCAAAGTTGTTCCATTGCGTGGAAAAATATAGCCTAATTTTTCCACACCGTGGAACTTTTGCCACTGATTTTTTCACAGTGTGGAAAAAAGTTTATCCCGCGTGGGCGGGATTTTCCATAGCGTGGAAAAACTAATAGCAGATCACGTTGGCCAAGCTACTTGCCCTGCTCGCGCATCCATTGCTTCTGGGTTGCGCGGAGGGTGCGCAGGTCGGTACGGGCCGATTTTTTGATCAGCACAAGCGGGGCTTCCCATAAGAACATCACGCCGTTGGATGTCGCCGCGAGCAACTCATAATGCTCCGCCTTTAAGTCGCCCAGGATGATTAGTTCACCGTCCAGCATATCGGGCATGGCTTTCAGCGCGGATATGTCGGTTACGGCCAGTGGAAAATCCTCGCCGGATGCCGCATCGGCCTGTTCGTCTTCGCTCGGTGGCTCCGTTTTCTTTTTCTTAATCGTTTTCTCCAGATTACCCGGCAGCGTCCCGGTCTCCACCAATGGTCTGATTTTATCCGGATCGGGCAGCCACCATAATATTAGGCCGTCTTCATTGGCGACCTTGCCCCACAGGAAGCAGGCGTTGGTGCCTTCGGTATAATCCACGCTGGCATAGGTCCACTCGCCGCCGGACCGCAGATAGACACGCTGTGTTTCGTTGCTCCAACGCCACCAGCCTTTCGGCTGGGTGCTGGTCATAGCCAGCACGCCGTTGGTGGCGTCCACAACGGAAAGCGTGCAAGGGCCCATCGGCGACCGCCAGGTGCCCGACCATTCTTCTGTCCGGCTGCTGAGATCGAGCGGGGTTTCGCCCACGGGGCGGTTGGCTACGACGGCGGCACAGCCACAAGAAGTGCCAGCCCAAAGGGCCAATAAGATCCATCTCATATTACATCTCCTGGCCAAGAGGTCCGGTTGCGCCGTCTGCATGGGGGCATAACTTAACAACGGGATCGTTTTCCTACAAACGCCTCAAATATGCCAGAGAAATTCTCGAAGCCGGCAGGATGGCGCCGCCGCAGCGGCCAAGAGAGTGGGAAAAGCAAAGTGGCCGGGGCGACTCTAGAGGAATGCCATTTTCATACCAATAAACGCCAAATTAGTAGTTGTACCGGATAAACTAATGTAGTACAAATTAGTACGAAAGTAGGAGCAACGATGCAACTGCATAAACCAGAAGTACCTCCGCCGTTCGTCCATTTGCTGCGCAAGCTGAATTCGCAGGTGGAGCGGATTCTATCCACGGCTCCCGACAGCCGGTCCATGCGGGATTATCTGCATTGGGACAAGCTGCGCCATTTGACTCCGCCCGACGGTTTGACCGCCGAGGAATGGTGGCTGGGGCTGAAGTTGCAGCGGTTCGGGCAGTATCGGCCGGTGGCGCTTGAAGATAACCGGGGGCAGGCATTCCGTTTCCTGGTGCCGGATATTGTGCAGGAGCGGCTGCATGAGATTGACTGTCTGGCGGGTGGCACGCTGCGGTTGCCGGAACCGGTCACGAATCCCCAGACGCGCGACCAGTACCTGATTCGTTCCTTGATGGAGGAAGCCATCACCTCCAGCCAGTTGGAGGGGGCGGTAACAACGCGGGAGGTGGCGAAGGAAATGATCCGGACCGGTCGGCCTGCCCGTGACAGAAGCGAGCGGATGATCTTAAACAACTACCTCACGATGAAACGAATCGTGGAAATCAAAGATCAAGAGATGACGCCAGAGCTGGTGCTGGATTTACATCGGCGGGTGACCGAAGGCACGTTGGACGATCCGGCCATGTCCGGACGGTTTCGCCGGCCCGAGCAGAAAGTCGTGGTGGATGATCTTGAAGGCGAGATTTATCACGTCCCCCCCCCGGCGGAACAGTTGACGGAGCGTTGCCGGTTGTTGTGCGACTTCGCCAACGGCAAGACGCCCGAATTCTTTATTCACCCGGTGGTGCGGGCGATCCTGCTGCATTTTTGGCTGGCCTATGACCATCCGTTCGTGGACGGCAACGGGCGGACGGCGCGGGCGTTGTTCTATTGGGCCATGCTGCATGGCGACTTCTGGCTGTTCGAGTTCATCTCCATTTCCGCCATCCTGCGGAAAGCTCCGGCAAAATATGCCCGGTCGTTCCTCTATACGGAGACGGACGACAACGATTTGACTTATTTCATTGTTTATCAGGCGGGCGTCATCCAACGGGCGATCGAAGAGCTACATGCTTATATCGGGCGCAAGACCGAAGAGGTACGGGAATCGGAGGCCCGGTTGCGGGCACTGCGAATGTTCAACTATCGGCAAACCGAGCTGCTTCGGCATGCCTTGAAGCATCCGCATCAGGAGTATGAAGTGCTGAGCCACCAGCAGAGCCATGGCACGGCTTATGAAACCGCTCGGACGGATCTGTTGCAACTGCATGACAAGGGATTGCTGGACATGCGCAAGCGCGGCAAGACCATGATCTTTTCCCCGGCGCCCGACTTGGCGGCGCGGTTGCGTAAAGCCGAGGCCAAGTGATGCCAGCCCATTTCACCCTGTTTACGGGGTAGTGAGGGGTGCGGTGTTGGGGTGCCTGATAAAAATAAACGCCGCTATTCTTAAAGAATAACCGCGTTTTTGACTATCCAAGGTGGTCGAGCTTACTGGACAGCCAAAGAAACTGTTTTGCGTAGTTTCCCCCTCTGCCGCCGCTACGCTCTCTCCTTTACGCCCGCCTTGCTCAAGCCCCCATTGCGCGGGCTGCTTCCCTCCTGCGCCCGCTTCCCCCCATAGCCCGGCCCTCCTTGCCCCCCTCCGCCGCGCTCGCCTCAAGCCCCCCTTAGGCCGCCCCCTTGCGCGGCCGCTTCGCGGCCTCCCTTGCCCGGTTCCCCAAGGCGCGGCGCTGCGCGCCGCTGTAGATGACCCTCGCTCCGCTTCGCGTCGCTCGGGGGATGGCCGCCCCCGCTTCGGCCACAGCCCCGCCGCTGGCGCGGCGTGGCGCGGCCTGCGCCGGGGGCTGGCCATTCCTCGCCCTGCCGTCACGCCTTCGGCGTCCACGGCTGGGCTCCGGGTGGAACTCGCTCGTCCGGCGGCTGCCGGACTCGCTCGCCTCCGCCTCGGGCGTTGCCCTCGGCGTTCACGCGGGCCTGTGCCCGCCTTCGGCAGGTCCGGCGGCTGCCGGACGGCCCGCGTGAGGAGCGGCGGCGGCCCGCCCGCCTTCCTGCCGCGCCGGAGAACCTGCCGCAAGGTTCCGCGCCCCGAAACGGGGCGGCCTCGGCACGCGCGCAGTTTATGTTAGCTATTATTCTTTCTGGTTCTAATGAACTTGTCTTTTTAATTGGACTGATCTCTCCAGTTCAATCCGATTTTGAATTTCCATTTTATATTCCACACTAGTGAGTGATGATAAGATATTTTCAGCTTCGTCAATTTGATTTGATTCACACAAAGCAACAGCTTTCGCAAATAGCAATACTTCGCGCCAACTTGTGTCTACTCCTTTTGTGTATATTCGCTTTGCAGCCATTAGGGCTGGATGGCTGGACCCATCGAGGAGGCCATAGTTGATTAAAGAATCCGCCTCTTGAATTCGAAGCACCATGTGAACAGAGTCGCCAGAGTATGAGGGTTCAAGAGCAAGATAAAACTTAGCAAGCTGGGCTTGCCATGTATCGGGGCTTGCCTTAATCACCTCCTGACATAATTGAAAAGGCTCAGCCATGTCTGAGGTAGACAAATCTGTTGAATCCCGATCAAGCAGATAAAGAACAAGCGTGATTTGCGCAGTAAGTCGGTCTTCACTGCGTTCCGCCTGGCTTGATAAATGACGAAGACTTTTAATAATATCAGGAGAATTGAATGGTCTATCCGACACCAGATTCGCAACGACATCATCGAATAGATTATCGGTTGCCGTGCAAATAACGGGCAAGATGAGTGTCAGCATAATAACAATAATTGTAACTGATTTCATTATTTCACCAATCTGCTTTCGGTATAGTTGTCCATATATATATTAGTGGAGCCCATTTATGAAAATAGTAATAATTTAGGTTAGCCTCAATAGCGCAGGCATTTCTTCCGTTAGAATTAGAATTCGCATCTCTCCATGCGTCGACATCTCCAAGGCCTGACCGATTTTGGAGCCAGGTTGAAATGATGCTATCCGAGTTCTGGAGATCAGTAGGAGCCTTCCAGTTGTACCCCAGGAACAAAGAGGGCCCAGTTGGCTCCCACAATTTTCCTGGAGACGCAAGATGGGCAGCTCCATTAGTGTTATTATTATAATCATTGATGTCCAAGACAGAGCATCCCGCAAATATTACAATATCAAGATCCTTGTCCCAATATCCCGTTACATCAGACGGACCGCCGGGATAAACCTCGCCTGTTAATATCCACCCATGTCCAGAGTAGTAGAAATAATCTGCTTGGTTCATGAGTTGGCGTTTATCGGATATCCCCATACAGCATTCTGCTGTAATAACTTCAATCCCGCCAGCAACAAAAAAAGATTTGTCAAGGGGGCTATTTGGCGGTGTATTGTCCAGTCCTCCATATATGGCTTGGGTGCATTTCCCGCGTGATTCTGCAGTCATGCCCGCGTCGAAGGCATGACCATCTAAAAGATTCGGTGCTGACGCGGCTGTATCGAAACCGGTGTCATACCATGCTTTCTCCGCAACAGAATCGCTCTCCTGACTTGGCAAGACACCGAGCGAAATAAGCTGGCCACGCGATAGCGCGACACGCAACTCGGAGAAACTGCTGTCCTGTGTCAGCGTCGTATTATACGGGGTCATTGTATAAACGTGACCGTCCGGGGCGGTTCCAGAAGTACATATTTTCAAAGCCGTGCCAATATAATTAAAAATAGATTGAAGGTCATATAGCTTCGGTGATATCTGTATTTTAATTCGGGTGTCTTTGTCCGATAGGATGACTTTCTTTTCTTCCAGATCAGCCCACCCTGCGTCATCCGGATCGGCAAATACGACATGAACTTTAAGGGTATCCGTTAGCTCCGCCCCCACGATCTCGGCATAAGCTCCACTATGCCATTTATAACTCACGGTGTTGTAACGTAAATAAACCGTGCTGTTCCCCTTGATAAACACATTACAGGTCTTTGTCTTAGAAATCATACGGCACTCAGATGGACGGTTGGAGCTGCCGCTAAAATAAAAGGTGTTGGTGAATGCCTCGATAGACACCTTGTCATAATTCACGTCTACATCCTCGACCATGCCCTCTACCGTTATGTCGATAAAGTAACCGCAATCGAGAAGTTCTGGAACATATAGACTGTCTGTTCGATTTTGAGTCCCCGCACTCCCGCCGCAGTCGGATGAATCATCAATGTCCACCCGCAATCCAATTAAGTCATTTGTGATTGAACGGGTATTGGCACGAGCATGGGTAAGACGATAGGCCAACTGGTGGCCATTCCAAGCGGGATTGTCGGCTGGGGAGCCCAATTCGAGTTCGAGAGAATTTGAGAAACCATCGCCATCCGGATCACCCTCGGGACCGTTATTGATATTAACTGAACCATCATCGAGAGGATCGAGTCCATGTTGTACTTCCCATGCATCCGGCAAGCCATCGCCATCGGAGTCAGGATCGTTCGGATTGGTTCCGTAGGTGATTACCTCTTCATAATCGGAAAGCCCATCACCATCGCTATCGGGATTGTCGGGGTCAGTGCGGTGCAGCAAAATTTCCGCGCCGTCGCTTAGCCCGTCGCCGTCGGAGTCCATCAGCTTGACCGCGGCGTAGAAGCGCACCCGCGCATTGTCGGGAATATCCGCATCCTCATACACTCCTACGCCGTTGATTAACACCAGGTTGGTTGACAGGCATTCCCACGCGCTTTCGACGCCGTCGAAGGCCGGGGAAACCGGATGCCAAGCCGTATGGCTGTTGGTCAAGACCTCGTCGAACTCGTTGGTCCAAACCACCACGGAAACGCTGGACGTGTGCCAGACGGTATAGGCGAAGACTTCGGCGGCGTCCGTTCCGTTCGTCACCGTGACCTGCATGCTGCCATTGGTCAGGCGCTGAATCCCGGCAAATCCAAACTCGTTTGTGCCCAGGCTACGCAAGGCTATTTCGCTGGATTTCGTCGTCTTGGTGGCTAGGGATTCCACATAATCCTCAATGCGGCTTTCGGTGTACAGATAGGGCTCGACATCTTCGGAGGGGAGCAAATCCAGTTGCAGGGTCACGCGGGCCGGGTCGGCATCCTCCGGCCATTCGCGGGACACCCGGTCGGCTGGGATGGCTGCAATCTGTTTGCCCTCGCCGTTGAAAACAAGGGTTTCCCGCGTCTTGGGGTCCAGAGCCAGCGAGAGCGGATAGATCGCCACGCTGTTCTTGTCCTCCCCGAGAAGTTCATCCAGAAACTTTTCGTCAAAGTTCTCGGCGTCGAAAGGAACCACAGAAGGAAACATCGGCTGAACCCAAGAGAACCCTGGCGGGGTCATGCGGTTGAACATGCGGCGCTGGATTTCCGCGCTTTCCGCCAAGTCCTGAATATCGAAAACCTCGTTTTCGATGAAATCGGCATACTGCTCGGCATCGACGGCAACAGGCTTCTCGGTACGGGAAGTGTCCGACGCAAGAGCCGCAAGACATAGCACGGCGACGATGGCGGCGATTCCGATCCCGATGGCGGGCTTTTGGTACATTTTCGGATTTATCATTGGGCATGCTCCTGGGGTGGTGGCATGGACCCGGTGCCGCGCTAATCTGGAAAGAGGCGCGAACTCCAAGCCCATGCTCTTATTGAGGGACCAGCAAGCCCCATCGCGGAACACAAGACAAGGAGCCGCGCCCATGGTGGGCGCGTCTCTCAAGTCTCGTTCCGCGAAGGAAAATTGCTGGTTTTCAATAAGAACGACTCCCCGCTCGCGCGGGGAAGACTTCAAAACGCAAATTGAAAAGAACGATGTCCGAACACACAGCATTTCGGAACTGCCGAATTTATCGCAGAAGCCGGGGCGGCTGGCGAGAGGAAAATCCGAGGGGCCGACCGAAGCGTTTTACGGAAGAAAAGGACGCCCCGCCCTTCTCCGGGCACCCGGAAGGCGGCGGCGGGATAATGGTAGGTAATACTTACGACAGCCGGGCGCATAGTTTTCCACGCCATGGAAAACTTTATGAGGAATTTTCCACAGCATGGAAAATATTTCAGCGATTTTTCCACAGTATGGAAAACTTTTCGCGATTTTTTCCACGCTATGGAAAAATTTTCGGCGAGTTTTCCACGCTATGGAAAACTTTTTTCCACGCCATGGAAAACCGCCTGAAAACGCCTGTTTTCAGCCGGTTCCGGGCTGTGGGTCCGGGGCTGTTGAGCGGATCACGCCGCGCCCCATGTGAGCCGTAGGGCGACACGACCGAGGGGACGAGGAGCCCGGCGTCCGCCAAAGGCGGACAGCGCCCTCAGCCGCACCGCGCAGCGGGTGCGGCGTAGGAACGCGGGCCGGGTTCCCGTCCCCGAGGGAGGAAAAAGTCGCACTCAGGCGAAACGGGGGCGCGACGGGCGGAGCGAGGATTTTGGTTTGGGGCTGTTAAAAAATGTTCGGGGATTGGGAGACCGTACCTTGGAGGGCCGCAAGGCCCGACCCCAGTCCCGAACGCGCCCGCGCGGTCGGGACGGTGACAGGCGCGGTCATAAGTCCGCGCCTGGCAGGCAGGCCGCCGAAAGCAAGTGGTCCGGCGGCTGCCGGACGAGTTGCCGGCGGCCTTGGAGCGCCTTCGGAGCCCATTTTTCGGGCAAAATTCAGCGAGCGGGGGCCATTTCGGGCCCTGAGCGAGCGATTTTGAACGAAAAATGGGCTTGGAAGGCGCGGACGGACAAGCGCCAGCGCAAATCCGCCGTACTCGGCGGGTTTGTGCGGCGCGCGTAAGCGAGTCTCGACCGCGAAGCGGGTCGTGACGAGCGCCTTGGAGCGGCGGCATCAAATGCAGGCCGCCTACTGACGCGGCGGAGAACCTGCCGCTACCGCAATGCGCGCGTGCCGAGGCCGCCCCGTTTCGGGGCGCGGAACCTTGCGGCAGGTTCTCCGGCGCGGCAGGAAGGCG
>MWEZ01000103.1 GCA_002071335.1 Verrucomicrobia bacterium ADurb.Bin018 | reverse complement strand
GTTCAAGGCCAGCTTTTCGAGTGAAAACTTCAGCTTTTCGTAGTCATCCGCATCCACCGGATAAAGCCCGGTGAAAACCATCGGGTGCATGGCCTTGAAGCCCGGCAACGGGTGTTCCGTCGGTGTGCGGGCACCGGTCACCGTGTCGCCAATCATGATTTCGGCGGTGTTTTTAATGTTGGCGAGAAAATAGCCCACCTGCCCCGCTTGCAGGACATCCACCGGCTGCGGACGTGGATTGAAGATGCCGACCTCCTGCACTTCGTAATTTTTACCGGACCCCATCAGCCGGATGCGATCCCCGCGCCGGATGGCGCCATCAAAAACGCGCACATAAATAATGCCGCCACGGAACGTGTTGTATTCCGAGTCAAAAACGAGGGCCCGCAAGTCGCCCGGATACTTGGATACCGGCGGAGGGATGCGCTCCACCAGCGCTTCCAACACCTCCGCCACCCCCACGCCGGTTTTGGCGCTGATGTGGAAACACTCTTCACGGGGAATGGCGAACATATCTTCAATCTGCCGCGCAACCACCTCCGATTCGGCCGCCGGCATGTCGGTTTTGTTCAGCACTGGGATAATCTTGATGTGCGACGCCGCCGCAAGGAAGGCGTGCGCCACCGTTTGCGCCTCCACCCCCTGCGTGGTGTCCACCACCAAGAGCGCCCCTTCACACGCCGCCAAACTGCGACTGACTTCATAAGAAAAATCCACGTGCCCCGGGGTATCAATGAAATTGAACTCATACACCCGACCGTCGCGCGCGATGTATTTCATGGTCACCGGATGCGCCTTGATGGTGATGCCACGCTCGCGTTCCAGGTCCATGTCGTCCAGCAACTGGTCGCGCTGCTCGCGCTTGGTCACCGCGCCGGTCAGTTCCAACAGCCGGTCGGAGAGCGTCGTTTTGCCGTGGTCAATGTGCGCAATGATGCTGAAATTGCGGATCAACGTCAGATCGTGCGCCGGCCCCGGCGTGGGTGCCGGTGGTTGCTCGGGGTTGGCTTCGGAGTTTTCCTTGTAAAACTTCATGATCGTCACTGAATCACAATGTTCATGGCCGGATGGCGTCTCAAGAGCCGGCGCCCCGCGCGGACTCTACCTGCCAGCGCATCCCGGCAATCGCGTCGCGCATGTTGGCGGCCTTGAACAGGAAAGAACCCGCCAACAGGATGTTGGCGCCGGCTGCCGCACATTGCACCCCGGTTTCGGCGTTGATGCCCCCGTCCACCGAAATGTCGACCGTGGGCAGGCCTTGCGCGATTTCCGCGATCTTCGGCAGGCCGGACTCCAGGAACGCCTGTCCGCCGAACCCCGGGTGCACCGTCATGATCAGCACTTCGTCCAGCAAATCCTCGCAGCCCTTCAGGGCCGCCACCGGCGTTTCGGGATTCAGCGTCAGGCCTGCCCGCTTGCCCGCGGCGCGGATCGCCGCCAAGGTCGCCCGCAGGTCGCAGGGCGACTCCACGTGGATGAGCACCGTGTCGGCGCCGGCCGCGATGAATTTCGGCGCGTAGAGATCGGGACGCATCACCATCAGGTGCACGTTCAGATAGGCCTGCGGGACCGCCTCGCGCACCGCGCGCAGGATGTCCGGCCCCATCGTCAGGTTCGGCACGAAATGCCCGTCCATGATATCCACGTGCAGGCCGTCCGCCCCCGCCTCCATGGCGCGGCGGCAGTCCTCGGCCAAGTGCCCCATCCGGGCGGACAGGATCGACGGCAGGATCTGGATGGGTTTGGAATTCATTGGGAAGGGAGTATAGGAGGATCGGAGTCTTGGAGTCTAGGAGTATCGAAGCCCAAGGGAACCGGAGTCCGACCGCACGATACCGGCTCCTATGCTCCTTTCCGGCTTCCCGCCAGCCACCCCAGCGCTCCGCCGACGAGCAGCCCCGAGAAATGCGCCGCGTTCGCCGTCGGGCCCAGCAGGCCAAAGATGCCCAAGGCCAAGAACACCAGCAACAGCCCCGAAGTCATCGGCGCAATCGTCAGCCCGAAGCGGAAATCCCGCTTGCCGCGGATCCACAGATAGCCGAACACGCCGTAGACCACGCCGCTCATTCCGCCGAACCCGGCGCCGCCCGCCGCGTATTGGGCCAGATTGGAAACCAGCGCCACCAAGGCGACCACGGCCGCAAAACGCCCCGTTCCGATCTTGATCTCCAGCACCGTTCCCAAATCCTGCAACCACAGCAAATTGAACAGCAAATGCCAGAGGGAGAAATGGAGAAACGCGGGCGTAAACAGCCGCCAAACCTGCCCGCCCGAGACTTTTTCCATGGAGATTAGCAGCCAGCCCGTCCAGGCCGGATCCTGCCCCAGCTTCGTCGCCATCGCCACGACCACGCACAGGATCAGGAGCACCATCGTCAGGCCGCCGCCCCGCATCAGCCGGGGGAATGCGGCGGAGCGCTTCAGGAGCTTCTCCTCTTTCCGGATCTCCTTCTCTGCGCCGCGCCGGCGTTCCGCCGCCGCCGCGGAGGCCTGATAGAATTCCTCCGCATCGGGCATGCTGCGAAAGCGGGACAACAGCGCCTTGCTTTCGTCCACGCGCTCTTCATCGACCACCCAGATCCCCCACGCCCCCCCTTTGGCGGGCTCGATCTGCGCTTCGACGTCGCGCAGGAACAGGTAATCCGCGAACGTCCGCGCCTGTTCTTCCGTTTCCAACTGTCCGATGGGCCTCATGAAATTCGCGCGACTGTACTCCGCCCCCGGCCTCCGCGCAACGATTTTGAGACCTCGATCGGGACTCGGCCCCGCGTTGGCATTCGGGCGGCGGGATCAGAGCTGGGCGAGCACTTGATATTGGGCGCCCAGCGGAACCGCCCGCAACCATCGCTCCAGCGGCCGCAGGACGTTCAGGCGCCGCGGGAAAAAAAAGCAAAACTCGCGGGACAGGACGCGAAAGCCCGCCTGCCGCAGCATGCGGACGGCATAGGCGGGCGACAACGGCACCGCGTCCCGGTCGAACGGCACGCGGCTCATGATCAAGCGGGTACCCGGATTCCAGCTGTTGTTTTCCCAGAGCGCGAAAAATCCGCCGGGGGCCAGATGGTGGCGGATCCAGGCCAAGACGCCCGCCCGCTCTTCGGGCGCGACGTGGTGGAACACCCCGTTGCAATAGATCAGATCGAACCCCGCGTCCGCCGGCAGATCGGATAAAACCCGGAATGCGCAGCGGCTTCGGCGGATCTTCCCGCGGGCTTCGCCGATCAAGGATGCGGAGGTGTCCACTCCGGTGATCTGGGCCGCGGGCCAGCGGTCGGCCAGCAGGCTCGTCGTCTCGCCCGCCGCACAGCCATAATCCAGGATCCGGAGGGGCGCCGCGCCCCCGTGGGCCGCCAAACTGCAGGCCAGCACCGCCAGCCGGCCTTGCGCGAAAAATTCCTTGTTCTCTCCGGAAAGACGGAGCCCCCGACGTAGATCCGCGTCATACGAAGAAACATCCGCACCAGCAAAGGCATCTTTCATGACATCCACGGGGTTGAGTCCATCACGTTCATCGGACAAAACAAGTGCCAGAATCGCCCGATCCCGTCAACCTCCGGCCACCGCGACGTCCGGCGCCCGATGGACACGTTTGGCATTGACAGGTCCGGCCGATTCCAGAACTCTTCTCCGCGCATACAACCCCTTTTCAAAGGTGCCCGATGTCCGACATTGAACTTTCCGTGGTGATGCCGTGCCTGAACGAAGCCGACACGCTGGAAGCCTGCATTCGGAAGGCACGAGCGGCGCTCCGCGAGCAAGGCATATCCGGAGAAGTCATCGTGGCGGACAACGGCAGCACCGACGCGTCGCCGCAGATCGCCGAACGCTGCGGCGCCCGGCTGATCCGGGTCCCCCAGCATGCGAACCCCCAGCGGAACGGCTATGGGAACGGACTGATGACGGGCATTGCCGCCGCCCATGGCCGCTACGTCCTCATGGGCGATTCCGACGCCAGCTATGACTTCGGCGAAATCCCCCGGTTTTTGGATAAGCTCCGCGAAGGGTTCGACTTGGTGATGGGTTGCCGGCTGCCCGCCGGCGGAGGCCGCATTTTGAAAGGGGCCATGCCTTGGTCCCACCGCTGGATCGGCAATCCCCTGTTCTCCCTGCTGGTCCGCCGATGGTTCGGCGTCGCCATCACCGACGTCAATTGCGGGATGAGGGCTTTCCGGAAAGAGTGGCATCGCTCGATCGACCAGCGGTGCACGGGAATGGAATTTGCCGCCGAAATGATCATCAAGGCGGGGCTGTTCCACGCCAACATCGCGGAAGTTCCGATCACGCTGGCGCCCGACGGACGCCAGTCCCGCGCGCCGCATCTCAAAACGTTCCGGGATGGCTGGCGCATCCTGCGGCATTTGTTCATCTATAGCCCGAGTTGGCTATACCTGTTCCCGGGATTGAGCCTGATTCTGGCCGGAGCCGCGGGCGGCGCACTCGCGCTGTTCGGCGCAAAGATCGGGCGGGCCACCTTCGACGCCCACACGCTTCTCTTTTCCTCCGTATTCATCCTGTGCGGCTACCAGGCCGTGCTCTACTCCATCCTGGCCAAGACCTTCGCCATCAACGAAGGACTGATGCCCCCCGCCCCTTGGTTTGCCGGATTCTATCGGGTCTTCACGCTGGAACGCGGATTGATTCTGGGCGCGCTGGGCGTGCTGGCCGGATTCCTCTGCGCGGGCTGGGCCCTGTGGACCTGGGCGCAAGCGGATTTCGGCGCCTTGAGCTATGCGCGGATGATGCGCGTGGCCATTCCCGGAGCCTTGTTCATGGTGCTGGGTTTCCAGACCGTTTTTTCCAGCTTCTTCGGCAGCGTGCTGGGGATGGGCAAACGCTAGCCCGCCGCTCCGCCCGATCAGTCCAGCCGCGCGAGGCCATCCCCCGGCGTTTTCGTTCGGTCGAACACGTAGAACGCCCGGTTCGGGTAGGCCTTGCGCAAACAGTCGGCCGCCCCGCCCACGTGCCGCGCGTAGATGACGTTTCCCGCCAGCAGCGGGTCGTTGTAGATGAATCCCGACGAATAGAAAAAGGACGCGCCGTCGTCGGGAGCGATCAGCACGACCGCGTGGTTCAGGCCGCGTTGCCGAACTGCCTGTTCGACCCGGGGCGAACTTTCCTCGTAGCCGCACCCGTATTTGGGGAGCAGATAACCGGGCCAATAGTAAAGCGCGGCATAGAGGTAAAACGAGGACACCAGCAGGAAAATCCCTTGGGCGGCAAACTCCCGCCAAGCGGGGGAATTCCAAAACCCCACCAGGTTCCGGATCCCCCGCAGCGTCAGATAGGCGAAAAAGGGCAGGACGAGGAAATAATAGCGCGATTCCAGTTCCGCATGGTAATCGTAGAAAAAGTAGAAACCCATCCCGACGGCCGCCCCGAGAACCGACAGATACAATAGCCGCCCGCCGCGGCGGATGAAGGCGAACGGAACGAACAGGAGCGAACACGGCCATCCGAAAAACGAACCGTTGACCCGGTCCAGATTCCAGACCAGCAAAGCCAAAGCCTTTCTCCATCCGTAGGCCGGGGACAAACCCCAATGCCCCTGGAACGCCGGACGCAGCGCATCGCCTTGGGTGAAGCCATATCCGGCAGCGAAGGGATTCCCATACAGCGTCGCGTTCCAAAACGCCCAAAACCCGAGAACGGGAACGGCCCCCAGAATAAGCCATGGCAGGCTCCGGAAAAGCCTTCGCCATTCCCCGGCGTCGAAGGAAAGGGAAAAGAGAAGCCCGACCAATCCGAACAGGACAAACTCATGGGGCCGCGCAAGGGCGGAGGCTGCCAACAGGAATCCGCCCGCACCGGCCCAGATACGGGATTTCCACGGGGACCCTCCCTCCTGTCCGCGGACCCAGCAGAAGATTCCCAAGGCCGTGAAAGCCATGGCGCTGACGTGCGACATGTACGAGCCGCTGAGGAGAAGGGCCAGCGGGGACAGCGCCAGCAGAAACATCCCCATTCCTGCGCACGCCCTTCCCTCGTGCCGATCCAAAAACTTCCCCAGCGCGACCAGGGTCGCCAGCCAACACAGCGGAAGCGTCCATTTCAAAAGGCCCAGCGCCATGCCGCCCGCCAACAGAAGCGAATGCCCCGGCGTGTATTTGGTGAACCACTTCCCCGAGCGAGTCATCACGACGTGGGGTTGCCAGAAGGCCTCAGGACATTCCGGCGCCGGCGCATACATCCGTCCCGAGGCAAAGATCTTGGCCTGGAACAGATGGCTCGTCGCGTCCGTCACGTGGGGAATGCCTTCGAACATCCATTCCTGCACGGCATAGCCCAGCAGCAGGGCCAGCAGGCCGGCCGCCGCGGCGACCTTCCAAAACGCAAGCGATCGCAAGCGGCGGACGACCCCTGGCGCATCGATCCAGGAAAGGAGACTCCCCGCCAACAGGAATGAAAACGACAGCTTGAGTTGCGAATCCTGGATCAGCCGCGCGTAGACGTCCGACAAGATCCCGTCATCGGAAAACCGCGCGGCCACCTCGCGCATCGGATACCGGCCGGCCGCCGAGAGCATCCAGAGCAGCCCGCCCGCGGAAAGCAGCAGGCCCGCCGCCAGAAGCCGGGAATGGCCCCGGATTTTTTCTCCTGTGAAATGCCGCGGTTGCACGTTGATCGGGTGGTCAGAAGGATGGAGGTGCAGATGGACTCAATGGGAACCATGGTAGACGCCCCGCGAGGATTGCGCAAGCCGCGGCTCTGTTCCCATGCGGCGCCCTCTCCTCCGGCGCTAGACCGCCGCGACCTTTTCGTAGAAGCGGCGGAACGTCTCCAGCACCGGCGCGGACGCATGGCGCTGCGCCATGGAGGTCTGGGCCCGCCGTCCCATTTCCGCCGCCTGCTCGCGGTCCCGCAACAGCGAAACCCACGCCAAGGCCACTTCGCCCGCCGAAGCGTCCGGCGACACGAGACGGCCGGTCTCGCCGTCGCGCACCAGTTCGCGATTGCCTCCGCAATCCGTCGCCAGCACGGGCAAGCGGGCGGCCATGTATTCCAAAATGGTGTTCGACAGCCCTTCGTTGCGGCTGGGCACCAAGGCCCCCGCCTCGCACAAGCGCAACAGGGCCGGCACCTCCATTACTTCGCCCAGGAAGCAGACGGCATCCGACACGCCCAAGGCCGCAGCCTTCTCGCGCAACGTCGGCATTTCCCGGCCAGCGCCCACGACCACCAGCACGGCCTCGGGAATTTCCTTCCGCACCTGCGGCAACGCCTCGATCAGCAAGCCCGTGTTCTTTTCCGGATCCAGCCGGTTCACCGCCACCATGCGACGGCCATTCAGGAGACGGCCCGCCTCGGGGAACGGCTGCGCGGCCAGGCGATCATGTTCCGCCAGATCGATCAAGTTCGGCAGCACTTCGATCTTGTCCGGCGGAAGGCCCTGCGCGACAAAATGCGTCCGGACCGCTTCGGCGTTCGCCACCACGCGCGCGGCCGCGCGATCGGCCCGGCGCATCAGCGCGAGTTTCCAGCGTGGATAGATTTGGCCGAGGTCGCGGCGGCTGGTCACCAGCTTGATCCCCGCCCAGCGGGCGGCGAATTGCCCAAACACCGCCGCATCGGCATCCCAGGTGTGAAGAATGTCCATTTCATTTTGCCGAAGCCAGAAGGTCAGTCGCCGTATTTCGCGCAATGTGGACGGACGGAATAGATGGCGAATGGCTACTACGTGAACAGGTCCGCATGCTGTTTCGACTGCGTCCAGGAAATATCCCCGACGATGAAATACGGCGACGCGCTGGGGAGCTCCCTGTTGGGACAACCCCATGGCAATACGGGCACACTGGCCTTCCGTGCCGCCTCTGATGAGGTCATAAACAAGATGGGCCACACGCGGAGTTATCATTGTTCAAGCGGCTCCATCACCCGCCACAGTTCCTCCGCGGCCAGCCGGATACCGGCATCGTTCCAATGGGTGTCATCCCGCCAATACAAACGAGTGCCTTGGGCTGTAACCGTGCGAAACTTAGGCAGCAAATTGACTGACGCCACCCCGTTGCTGATTAGCCCGCCGTGAATGGCTGCCAAAAGTTCTGGCCCGTGAGCCAAGGCTTTTTGGTCAGCAGCCGGCAATGCGGCCACATGAATTTGCTCCTTTTCCGGAACCAACAAAACCACCAGTGTAATACCACGCTCCCGGAAGCGCTGGGCGACCCGCGTCACAACCTTCACAATGGGCATTGCGTTATGCTCGGGCACAAGGAGAGGTAGCATTCGTAGATTTTCG
>MWEZ01000102.1 GCA_002071335.1 Verrucomicrobia bacterium ADurb.Bin018 | reverse complement strand
TTGAGATAGGTGTTTAAATCAACGCCCAAAGGAAACCGATCCTCTTTTGCCTTCTCATCCTATCTGTGGAAAAATCGGCGGCAAAAGTTCCACACCGTGGAAAATCCCGCCCACGCGGGATGAATAATTTTCCACAGCGTGGAAAAGTGCGGCGTTCGGCAACGCGCCAACCCCAGAACAATAAATTATCGGGCTATCCCCTATTGGGGGGTGAGGGCGGAGGCGAGGGACAGCAGGACGTAGGAGGTGACGAGGTTGGGCTCGGCTTCCCACCAGCGGTTGTTGTCGTTGACCCAGTGGCCGTCGGGCTTTTGCAGGGCCACCAGTTTGCGCGCGACTTCTTCGCGCCAGACCACGGTGCGGCCGTCGGGGAGCGTGAGGGTGGCATCGCCGGCGGCCTTCAGGCTCTTGGTCAGCACGTTGAAGAAGTAATAGAGGCCCTCCTGCCCCATGCCGGGGTTTTCGTCGAGCGACCAATGGCGCTCGGCCCAATCCTTGGCGGCTTGCACGCGCACGTCGGTTTCATCCACTTGGGCGTAGATCAGCGCGAGCAGGCCGGCGTAAGTCATGCTGCCGTAGGAGCGCAGCGTGACTTTGCCTTCGGCGTTGGTGTTCGCGGCGCCCGCGCCCGGGGTGTAGGCGAAGCCGCCGCGCGAGTCGGCGTCGTCGCTGACGTAGGAATTGGTGTTCACGCCGGGCAGGTTTTGCACCTGCGCCAGAAATTCCTGCACCGCGCCCCAATCCAAATCGGCCTTGGGATCGCCCGCCGCGCGCAGGTCTTCGACATCCTGCGTCAGGCGCATGGCTTCGTAGGCCATGTAGGAGTTGGAGAGGTCGGCATACGCGCGGCCGGTCTCGGCATCGTAGCCCATGCCGCCACGGTAGATGCCGTCATCGAGATACTGCATTTTGGCGAGGTAGGTGCGTGCCTTTTGGATCACGGGTACCAGCTCCGGGCGGCCCAGCGCATGGAGCGCGGACATGCAGACCGCGGTGTTGTAGTTGGCCAGCCCGCCGCCGCGCCGTTCCATGGAAGGCGCGCGCCAAATGGAGCCATCTTCGTGCACGCTGGTCAACACATACACCATGGCCCGCGCGATGGCGTCTTGATATTCCGCCGGGTTGGCGCGGTGCAGCGCCCACATGGCCAGCGCCGTCAACGCGGGCGTTTCGGGGCTGCCCCAGTGGCCATCCGCCTGTTGTTGCGCGGCCAACCAGGCCGCGCCACGGGCGAGGGCCGCCTGGCCATCCGCGGCCAGGTCCGCCGGCATCTCGGCACGGGCTTCGCCCACCACCAGTCCCATCATCAGCAAAACACAAATCCAAATTTTCATCCGTTTGTCCTTTCCATCATCCTGTATAAACGCCGCAGCGCCCGCGCGGGTTCGCCACACGGAAAATCAGTGTACGCTATTTTTGGGAAAGCGTCACGCGGGAGAGCCGGCGCGCGCCGCATGGATCAGGCCGAGCAGCACGGTGCAGGCGGTATCGGTGCGCAGCGGGCGCGGCCCCCACGAGACGGCCGCAAAGCCGCGCGCGGCCAGCCATTCCAGTTCGTAGGGCACCCAGCCGCCTTCGGGGCCCACGGCCAGCACGATGCGGCTGGCGGCAGGGAGCGCAGCCAAAGCGGCATGGGGGAATGCGGCGGGGCCGGGATGAGCCACCAGTTGCGCGGCATAGGGGCCACCATCGGTCAAAGCCGCGACCGCTTTTTTGAATTGGCGATAAACGCTGACTTCCGGCAGCCGGGTATCTCCCGCCTGCTGCAAGCCGGCGATCAGTTGGGCGCGGACAAAATCGGCGGCGAGGACGTGGGTGTCGAAATAGTTGCGTTCGGTTTTCCACGCGTTGGTGATGAGAATGCGCCCGACGCCCAGCGCGGCCAGCACGGGCCACAGGCGTTTCATCACTTTGGGGCGCGGCATGGCCAAGAGGAGATCCACCGGCGGACGCGGCGGCGTGGCGCCGGCCAAGTGGCATTCCAACTGCACCGCCGGGACCAGCGCCACTACCTTGACGCGACCGAGCGGGCCATCCACCATCCCGATGCGCAGGGAGGCGCCGGGCGTGGCGCGCAGCACTTCGCGGATGTGGCGCGCACGGTCATCGGATAAAAACGCCGTGCCGTCCGCTTGAATCTCGCCGGGCTCAAGCAAAATCAGGTTCATGGGGAACCGCCCGGAGAGCAAGGCCCGCGCGGCGGCGGGCTACACCATTTGGACGTCGTGCTTGGCCTCGAAGGCCGTGATGTCGGCTTCGTGGGTCAACGTGAGGCCGATGGCATCCAGCCCACTGAGCAATTTTTCTTTCACGTCGGGCGTGATCTCGAACGGGAAAACGCGGTCGGGATCGGCGTGAACGATGACGGTTTGCGCCGCGAGGTCCACAGTGGCTTCCAGCTTGCGTCCTTTGGCGGCGCTGAAAATCCAATCCACGTCGGCGCTGGCCAGTTCAATCACGAGGAGGCCGTTGCCGTAGCTGTTGTTTTTGAAGATGTCGGCAAAGCCGGGGATGCGTTTGTCGCCCTCGCCGCGCCATGGGGCAATGACGGCTTTGAAGCCGTATTGCTGCACGGCCCAGACGGCGTGTTCCCGGCTGGAACCGCAGCCAAAGTTGTTGCCCGTCACCAGCACGGAGGCGCCGGCGCGTTCCGGTGCGTTGAGTTCAAAAGCAGGATCGGGTTGGCCGTCGGGCAGGTAGCGCCAGTCGAAGAACAACGCCGGGCCAAAGCCGGTACGCTCGATGGACTTCAAAAACTGCTTGGGAATGATTTGATCCGTATCCACGTTGGCGCGTTCCAACGTGGCAACCACACCGCGAAAAGTTTTGAATGCATCCATGTTAGTTGCCTCCTTCGAGCCAAGTGCGTACATCCACAAAGTGACCGGCCACCGCGGCGGCGGCGGCCATGACCGGGCTGACCAGATGCGTCCGCCCGCCCTGCCCCTGGCGGCCTTCAAAGTTGCGGTTCGAGGTGGACGCGGCACGCTGGCCGGGTTTGAGCCGGTCGGGGTTCATGGCCAAGCACATGCTGCAGCCGGGGTTGCGCCACTCCGCGCCGGCGGCAAGGAAGATTTGGTCCAGCCCTTCGGCTTCGGCCTGCGCCTTGACGCGCGCCGAGCCGGGCACCACGAGCGTTTGCACCTTGGGCGCCACCCGGCGGCCTTTGAGCACGCCCGCGGCTTCACGCAAATCTTCAATGCGCCCGTTGGTGCAACTGCCAATGAACACCACATCCACCGGGATGGAGGTCAGCGGCGTGCCGGGTTTGAGGTCCATATAGGCCAACGCTTTTTCGACATCGCTGGGCTGGACGGTGGGCACGTCGTGCGGGCCGGGCACCACGCCATCAATATCCACCACCATGCCCGGGCTGGTGCCCCAACTGATTTGCGGCACGAGCGTGCTGGTATCAATGGTGATTTCGCGGTCGAAAGTAGCGTCGTCATCGCTGCGCAACGTTTTCCAAAACGCGATGGATTTGTCCAGCGCCGCGCCGCGCGGGGCGTAGGGTTTGTCGCCGCTGGCGATGTATTCGAACGTGGTGTCGTCCGGCGCGATCAGGCCGGCGCGCGCGCCGGCTTCGATGGACATGTTGCAGATGGTCATGCGCCCGGACATGTTCAGCGCGCGGATGGCCTCGCCGGCATATTCCAACACACAGCCGGTGCCGCCCGCGGTGCCGATTTCGCGAATCAGGCGCAGAATGAAATCCTTGGCGGTGACCCATTTGCCGGGGCGCCCGGTGAAGGTGGCCCGCATGGAGCGGCTACGCCGCTGCCAGAGGGTTTGCGTGGCCAGTACGTGTTCCACCTCGCTGGTGCCGATGCCGAACGCCAGCGCGCCGAACGCGCCGTGGGTGGCCGTGTGCGAGTCACCGCAGACAATCGTCAACCCCGGCAGGGTCAGCCCCAGCTCCGGCGCCATGATGTGGACAATGCCCGTGGAGGGGTCGCCGATGCCGTAGAGCTTCAGGCCGAACTCGGCGCAGTTTTTCTTGAGCGTGTCAATCTGGGCCTTGGCAATCCGGTCCATGATGTTGAGCGGGTCCACGGTGGGCACGTTGTGGTCAATGGTGGCCACGTTCAGCCGGGGCTGGCGCACCTTGCGGCCGGCGAGGCGCAGACCGTCAAACGCCTGCGGGCTGGTGACTTCGTGGACCAACTGCCGATCAATGTATAGCAGGGTGGATCCGTTGGTTTCCTCGCGCACGACGTGGCGCGACCAGACTTTGTCATAGAGAGTTGTGCTCATACGTAACGCCGGACTATACGGCCCTCCCCCCAACGGCGCAAGCTTCGGACACGTTTTGTCACCAACCCAGATTAGCCTTCAAAATGATGTTTTTTTGTGCTAGGATGGTACATGGCAAGGTGGGAAAGGCTCATTGATATGCAACTGAATATCGCGTGGGGCAGCAGCTTGGAGCGGATGGCGGATGATCTCTTTCGCCGTTTGGGCGAGTGCCGCGTTGGGACGGCGGAAATCTTCGCCAAACGCGATTGTATTGTTGTCCCCAACCGTATTCAGCAGGCGTGGCTCCAACACCACTTTCTCTTCGACATGCCCCGGGGCGCCACGCCGCACGTGCTGGCCAACTGCGACTTCCCCCCTTTCAACCTCTTCATCAACGACTGGCTCAACCGCATCTCCCCCGCCGAGCAGCCCGGCCGCCCCGATCCCGAAAAGCACCCCTTCTCCGTCAAAAGCACCCGCTGGCGCATTTTTAATTTCCTGCTCAACGGCGACCTCTCCGGCGACTTCGCCCCCCTCTTGCAATATGTCCAGTCCCGCGGCTCCGGTTCCCGCGACTCCCGTAAATGCTTCAAGCTGGCCGGGCGTCTCGCCGCGCTCTTCGATCAGTACGTCACCTACCGCCCCGCCATGATGCTCGAATGGAGCAAGTCCACCCCCGCTTCTCTCCCGCCTGAACTCCACTGGGAACCTGCGCTATGGCGGCAAATCACTTCCGGCGCCCAAAATTATACCTACCTCGATCTCTATCAACGCATGATTGAGCACCTCGGCGAATGCAGCATCGAAAACCAATACCGCCGCATCTTTGTCTTCAACCCCTCCCTCATGCCCCCCGTCCACCTGGCCTTCTTCAAACTCCTTGGCGATATCCTCCCCGTTCACCTCTACCTCTTCAACCCCGCTCCTGCACACGACTGGTTCGACCGCGAATCCCTCCGCCAGCGAATCCAAGACGCAGCCCGCACCGACGCTCTCTTCGACCTGCCCGGAGACCCCGACGATCTCCTCAACCTCAAACACCCCCTCCTTGATGCCTACGGCCGCGGCGCACGCGACATGGCGGGCATCACTCTCGATTTCGGCGATGGACAAATCGTTGAAACTGCCACTCCCGCCTACTCCAACTCTCTCCTGCATACCCTCCAGCAATCCATCATCGAGTGCGATGCCTCCATGGACACGCCCCCTCTCCCCCCCGACGGTTCCATCCAAATCCACAAGTGCCACGGCAAAATGCGTGAAGTCGAAATCCTGCGCGATCAACTTCTCGACTGCTTCAACAACGATCCTACGCTGCAACCCCGCCACATCCAGGTGCAAGTCCCCGACCTCAACGATTACGCGCCTTACATCGAAGCCGTCTTCTCTACTCCCAACCGCGATGCTCGCGACACCATCCCCTTCGTCATCGCCGACAGCGTTTCCACCGGCGAAAGCCAGGCCGCCGAGGCCTTCCGCCAGCTCCTTGCTCTCAGCGATAGCCGCTTCACCGCTCCCGAAATCCTCGACCTCCTCCGCTACCCCGGCATCGCCCGCCGTTTCCACTTCTCCCCCGGCGACGTGGATAACGCCGCCGCGTGGATTCAAAAAGCCGGCATCCGCTGGGGCCGCAACCGGCATCACCGGCGTGAAGTCGTGGCGGATTTCACCGAAGATACCACTTGGCAAGTCGGCTTCGATCGCCTCTTCCTCGGGTACGCTCTCGGTTCCAAGGACGACCATTTCCCCGAATTCCAAATTTCTCCCAGTGACACCGTCGAAGGCGGCGACGCCATCCTCCTCGGCCATCTCGCCCGCTTCTACAATGCCCTGACCGACTTTGCCAAATTCTCCTCCTCCGAACACTCTCTCGCCGAATGGGCGGACCGCCTCGACCTCGCCCTCAACGACTTCTTCCTCAGCGATAACGAAACCTATCTCCACATCGCCGTCCTCAGAAAAGCCGTTGGCCTCCTGCGCACAACCGCTGCCGCTTCCGGCTTTATCGGAAAAGTCCCCATCGCCATCATCCGCGATTTCCTCGCCGGCCACTTCAACGAGACCGAAGGCGGCTCCGAGCTGCACCGCAACGCCGTCGTCTTCAGTTCCCTCCGCCCCGGCAGCACCGCCCCCCGCCGTGTGCAGGCCCTGCTTGGCATGGGCGACTCCCTCTTCCCGCGCGTCAACGACCGCCCTGCCTACGACCTTCTCCGCGACACCCGCAAAATGGGCGACCGCTCATCCACCATCGAAGACCGTCAGGCCTTCCTCGAAGTCATCCTCAACGCCCGCGAAATACTCCTCATCTTCTATCCCGCTTTCTCCGAGGAAGACAACACCGCCTCCATCGAATCCGTCGCCGTCCGCGAGCTGGCGGAATACATCAACCGCCGCTTTCAGTCCAAAGAAGGCCCATCACCCCTCCAAACCTTCACTCACCGCCTGCAAGCCCACAACCCGGACTATTTCACGGCCAACTCCCCGATCTTTTCCTACTCCTCCATCGCCTGCAAAACCGCCAAGGCCCTGCTCCACCCCACCGACACAGCAACCGCTCCCGCCGCCGCACCTGCACAATCCCCACCCGTTTTCCATGTCGCTCTCGACGACCTTATCAGCTTCTTCGAAAACCCCGCCAAATATTACTTCACCAAAATCCTCAATGCCCGCCTCGACTCCGACGGCGAGACCATGCTCGCGGACACCGAACCCTTTGCGTCCGACACCCTGCAAGACTGGAAGGTTCGCAAGCAGCTCATCGACTCATTCGTCGCTAACGAAGACGACACCACCCGCCAGCGTATCCTCGCCGAGCTCACTGCCAACGGCATCGCTCCTTTCGGCCCGGCCGGGCAAAAGTGGTTTGAAAAACTCACCAGTGAGGCCGAAACCCTCATCACCCAATCGCCTGCCGAAAATCTGCCCCCCCTCAAAGATATTCTCCTTGCCGAAAAATCGTTCGTGCCAACCGAATTTCGCGCCACCATCCCCGTACGCAACATCCAGGTGGAACTCTCCGGCTTCGACCGCCTGTATCCCGACCACGGCATCGTCCACTTCCAGCCCTCATCCGCCCACACCCACAAACACATCAAAACCTGGCTCACCCATCTGCTCGTCAACGCCGCCCACGCCTCCGCCCTCCCCCTGCCATCATCCTACAGCGTGCTAAGGGATAAAGATAAACTGAACCCGCGCCATTTCGCCCCCTTCAACAAACCTTCCGACGCTAAAGACACCCTTGCCGTTTACCTCGATATTTTCCTTTTCCAATCCACCCCGCCCCCCCGCTACACCCCAAATTCCGCGTGGGATTTTGTTGATCAATTTCACGGCAAAAACAAACCAATAGATGCCTCTCTGGCGGAAGCCCGCAAAGCATGGGAAAACCCCTACGGCGGGTCATCCTTCGAAGGTGCGGCCAACTCATACTACTCCAAACTCTATGGCCCTACCGGCCCCTTTGACCCTCTCAACGACTTCATATCCGCCGCCGAAACAATCATCCTCCCTATGTGGAAGCATCTCAATCCGTAGGACCCGACATGAGCGACTTTTCCAATCTCGTCTTTTCCCCCGCCCACTCCTTCAACGCCCCCCAGCTCGTTGAAGCCAGCGCTGGTACCGGCAAAACCTACAACATCCAAAACGTCTTTCTCCGCCTCATCCTCGAGAAAAACCTCACCGTCCGCGAAATCCTCGTGGTCACCTTCACCAACGCCGCCACCCGCGAACTGCGCGAACGCCTCCGCAACGTCCTCCTCGAATGCCGTTATTATCTGGAAGCCCCTCCCGCCGGCGCACTCACCCCGGAACAGCAGCGCATCCGCGACGCCCTCCAACTCGTCCCTCATAACACTGCTGAGGAAATCCACCGGCTCAAGCAGCGCGTCCAGCTCGCTATCATGGACTTCGACAGCGCCGCCATCTTCACCATCCACGGCTTCTGCCAGCGTGTTCTCAAACACTATGCCTTCGAATGCGGCCACGACCCCGACGCCGAAC
>MWEZ01000101.1 GCA_002071335.1 Verrucomicrobia bacterium ADurb.Bin018 | reverse complement strand
GTTCAACTGTGGCACTGGCGAGGCGCGCTCGTGGAACGCGCTGGCCAAGGCGGTGTTTGCCGCCATGGGCCTCGAACCGAACATCGAATATATTGACATGCCGCCGGAATTGCGCGGGATGTACCAGTATTTTACGCGGGCCGAGATGGGCAAGCTGCGGGCGGCGGGCTATGCCGCGCCGTTCACTGCGCTGGAAGATGGCGTCCGCGACTATGTGCAGGGCTATTTGGCCAAGGATTGAGGCGCGCGTGAGCAAGAATCCATTTCCCAAAGCGCCGGTGCGGGCGGTCAAGGCGGGCCGGGTGAAGTTTGGCGGCGGCGCGCCGCTGGCCCTGATTGCCGGTCCCTGCGTGTTGGAAAACCGCGCAATGGCTTTTGATTTGGCGGCGCGCCTCGTGGCGCTCGCGCGCAAGGAAAACATCCCGCTGGTGTTCAAGGCTTCCTACGACAAGGCCAACCGCACCAGCGGGCAGGCGTTCCGTGGGCCGGGCCTCAAGGAGGGCCTCGCCATTCTGGCCGCCATCAAGGAAAAACACGGCGTGCCGATTCTGGTGGATGTGCATCAAGTCAGCGAAGTCCAACCTGCCGCGGAAGTGGCCGATATTCTGCAATTGCCCGCCTTCCTCTGCCGCCAGACGGATTTGGTGGTGGCGCTGGGCGAGAGCGGGCGGGTGGTGAATATCAAGAAGGGGCAATTCCTCGCGCCGTGGGATATTCGCCACGTCATTGAAAAAGTGGTCGCCACGGGCAACCGCAACATTTTGCTGACGGAGCGCGGGGTGAGCTTCGGCTACAATAATCTGGTGGCCGATATGCGCAGCCTGCTGATCATGCGCCAGTTCGGCTACCCGGTGGTATTCGATGCCACGCACAGCGTACAACTGCCCGGCGGGCGCGCGGAGGGCACCGGCGGCGACGGCCAGTGGGCGCCCTATTTGTCGCGCGCGGCAGTGGCCACCGGTTGTGACGCCCTGTTCTGGGAAACCCACCGCAACCCGGCCGAGGCCAAGTCGGACCGCGACAACGCGCTCCCGCTGGCGCTGTTGGGGCCGCTGTGGCGGCAATGCAGGAGGCTGGATGAACTGGCGTAGCATGGGCTTGGCGCTGGCGCTCCTGCTGGGGGCGGTGGGGGCGGCCGCCGGCCAGATCGAGGGCTCGGCGGTGACCGGGTTCCGCCTGCCGGAATATGACGAGGACGGCAACCTGACGCAACTGCTCTACGGCGAAACCGCCACGTTTCTGCCGGACAACATCGTGGAGCTGACGGGGCTCAAAATCGAGCTGTACCGGCAGGGGGCGGTCTATCTGCGCGCGGCCGCGTCCCAGTGCGCGCTGGATTCGGCGCGGGGCCGCGCGGCTTCGCGCCAGCATATCCGCATCGTGACCGATAAATCCGTGCTGACCGGCGACGGCTTCGCGTGGAACCGCGAGAATCAACAGTTCCAGATTTTCCAGAATGTGAAGGTGACGCTGGATGCGCAGATGGACAAGGGCGATTTGCTCAAGCCGCAGCCGGCGGCGAAAAAGGAGTGAGTATGACGAAGTTGCCAATTGGGCTGGTGGCGGCGCTGGCCGTCGCGTGGCTGGCGGGGAGCGCGCCGCGGGCCGCCGCCGCGCTGGGGGATGACGGGCAGTCGCTGGAGGCTTCGCCCAACGCCACGGTGATCACCGCCGACAAGCTCACGTTCGACTACCTGCAAAAATTCGCGCTGTTTGAAAACAACGTGCTGGTGAACGACCCGCGCCTGCAACTGAGCGCGAACCGCCTGACGATCACCCTCACCGAGGATGGTGGCGTGCAAACCATCAAGGCCGAAGGCAAAGTGCTGCTGACCCAGGGCGACAAAAAAGCGCGCTCCGACATGGCCACCTACGACGTGGCCTCCGGCAAGATCGTGCTGGCCGGCGGCCCGCCGCAGGTCATGCAGGGCCGCAACATCCTCGAAGGCGAGGTCATCACGTTCTGGCGCGATGAACAGCGCCTCGAATGCAAGCCCAAGGCGCGGCTGGTGGTCTACTCGGACGACTTCGGCAATGCGGATGCCTACTTCAAGAAATAGGGCGCAAAAGACTTGTCGGGCCATCGCCGCCAAGGTAAAGTGTCCTTGATGAGGTATTACTGGTGACCGCACCGGATCGAGAAAACTATCTCGTCGAAACCCGTGGGCTGGTGAAGGAATACCGTCGCCGGCGCGTGGTGAACGGCGTGGATATGAATGTGCGCCCGGGGGAAATTGTGGGGTTGCTCGGTCCCAATGGCGCGGGCAAAACCACCACGTTTTACATGATTACGGGGCTGATTCGGCCCACTCGCGGCCAAGTCCACTTCAAGGGCCGGGATGTGACGCGCCTGCCGATGTATCGCCGGGCCCGCATGGGGCTGGGGTATCTGGCGCAGGAGCCGAGCATCTTCCGCAACCTGACCGTGGAAGAAAACGTGCTGGCCATTCTCGAAACCCTGCCGCTGGGCGCGCGCGAGCGGCGGCGGCGCCTCGAATTCCTGCTGGCGGAGTTGAAGATCAGCTACCTCGCCAAGCAAAAGGCCTACACGCTCAGCGGCGGCGAGCGCCGCCGGCTCGAAATCACCCGCGCGCTGGTGTCGGATCCCGCGTTGATACTGCTGGATGAACCCTTCAGCGGCGTGGACCCGCTGGCGGTCTATGACGTGCAGCAAATCATCCGCGACCTCAAGCAGCGCGGTCTGGGTATTCTCATCACCGACCACAACGTGCGCGAGACACTCTCCGTGGTGGACCGCGCCTATGTGATTTACTCCGGCGAGGTGCTCACCGAGGGCACTCGCGATTTCCTGGTGAACGATCCGCAGGCGCGGGAGAAATATTTGGGCCGGGAGTTCAGCATGTGAGCCGGCCCCGTGGAGCAGCAAACAACACAACCAAACCAAAAAGGACAACCGGAATGAACATCCAGATCACAGGACGGAACGTAACGGTCAATGCCGGCTTGAAGGAGTATGTGGAAGGACGGCTGGGGCCGGTCTTGGCCGGCTACCCGCGCGTGGAAAGCGCGCATGCGATTCTCACGATGGAAAAATACCGGTTTACCGCGGAGTTCGTGGTGCAGGGCAAGGACAAGCTGCGCGAAGTGGCCGGCGACACCACCAACGACATGTATGCGGCCATTGATTCCGCCGCCGTCAAATTGGACAAGCAATTGCGCAAGTCGCGCCAGAAAGTAGTGCAAAAACACAAGAGCCGCCAGGGTCGGACCCGGCTGGCGGATGTGGAGCCAACGGAGTAGGACAGCAGCCAGCAAACCGGGGCCGACCCGCCGCCGGCCCCGCCCGGAAAACAACGCCATGTGGAGAGTAGCCAATAGCCCGCGGATCACGGTGGCCGACTTTTTTGCGGCCGGCCGCGCGCCGTTGCAATTGGTGTGGGAGGCCAATCCCGAGGCGGCGGTCGGGCGCATCATTACCGAGGTGGCGCTCAATCGTCCGGGGTTGGCGCTGGCGGGCTTTCGGCGTTATTTCGCCAACCGTCGCTTGCAGGTGTTTGGCCTCGCGGAGATGGCTTATCTCGGCAGTTTGCCGCCCGAAGAGCGCAGCCAGCGGCTGCGCGCGCTGGGGCGTGTGCCGGCGCTGGTGATGTCGCGCGGGCGGCGCTTGCCGGCCTATGCGCGCGAAGTGGTCGAGCACCTGAAAATCCCGGTGATGCGCACCCAACTGGTCACCGGCCACTTCATGAACAACGCCACGGTGCTGTTGCAAAACATGACCAGCCCGCGCATCCGCGTGGCCGGCACCATGGTGGAAATCAACGGCGTGGGCGTGCTGCTGGAAGGCGAGCCGGGCATCGGCAAAAGCGAAATTGCGCTCGCGCTGATCGAGCGCGGCCACAGTCTTGTGTCCGACGACACCACCGTGCTCATGCGCGACAGCACCGGCACCATTCAGGGTTCTGCGGTGGAGATCACGCGCCACCACATGGAAATCCGCGGCCTCGGCATCATCCATGTGCCCAGCCTCTTTGGCATTGCCTCCATGCGCAACGAACGCCGCCTCGATTTGATCATTTGCATGCGCAAGGCCGAGAATGTCGGCGGCGATATTGACCGCACCGGCCTCGAAACCGCCAGCCGCAACGTGCTCGGCGTGGAGATCCCTTTGATTACCGTGCCTGTGGCGCCCGGCCGCGACCTGACCAACGTGGTCGAAGTGGCCGCGCTCAACCAGCGCATGAAACAAATGGGCCGCGATGCCGCCCGTGAATTGGACGAAAAACTGAAAGTGGCCTTGGCCCGGAAAGATTGATCCCGTGACGCCCAACCCCTCCTCATCCGCCGCCCCCGTCACCCTCACCCAGGAGGTTGTGGTACAAAACCGCTACGGCATCCATGCGCGGCCCGCCGCGCTGTTGGTCAAGACCGCCACCCAGTTCGCCTGCGAAATCATGCTCGAAAAAAACGGGGTGAAGGTGAACGCCAAGAGCATCATGGGCCTTTTGACGCTGGAAGGGAACCACGGCGCCAAAATGAAAATCCACGCCACGGGCGCCGATGCCGCCGCCGCCGTGGCGGCGCTGGTGGAGTTGTTCGCCCGGAAGTTCCACGAGGATTGAGGGGGCCGGCAGTATGGCGGCGCAGCCGGAACTCGAACTCAGCGGGATCGGCGTTGCGCCCGGCATTGTGTTCGGCCCGGCCCTCGTGTTGCCGGCGGATGATGTTGCCCCGCCTGACTTCGCCATTCCTCCCGAGGCCGTCGAACACGAAACCCTGCGCTTTGAGCGCGCGCTGCTGGCCACCCGCCGCCAGCTCAACGACCTGCAAACGCGCGTCAGCCTCGCCATGGGCACCGAAAGCGCACGAATTTTTGAAGCCCACCTGCACGTGGTGGACGACCCCAGCTTCGTGGATGAAATCTACCACGATTTGCGCGCTGAGCTGCGCAACATCGAGAGCATCACCTACCGCGTGGCCGAACGCTATGCGCAGGCGCTCCAGCAAATGGAAGACGACTATTTGCGCGAGCGCGCCACCGACATCCGTGATGTCACCCGCCGTATTCTGCGCAACCTGGGCGGCGGCGGCAGCGAGCTGGTCGGCAGCTTCGACGCGCCCCGCGTGCTGATCGCGCGGGATATTTCACCCTCCGAATTGGCCGCCTACGACCGCAGCAAGCTGCTTGGCATGGTGACCGAGCTGGGCAGCCTCACCGCGCACACCGCCATCTTGGCGCGAGCCATGGACCTGCCGGCCATCGTGGGCCTGCGTGGCGCCACCGCCCGCGTGCCCGAAGGCAGCGCCGTTATTCTCGATGGCGCGCGCGGCGTGCTGGTGGTCAACCCCACCGCCGAACGCACGGCGGAATATCAGCGCCTCGCGCGCGGGCAGCAGGCCATCCAGCAGCGCCTCGCCACGCTGAAAGATGAACTCGCCGTCACCCGCGATGGCCACTTGGTGGAGCTCTCCGCCAACATCGAACTGCCTGCCGATGCCGATATGGCGCTGGCCCGCGGCGCGCGCGGCATCGGCCTGTTCCGCAGCGAATACCTGTTTTTGGCCGGCAACGGCGAGCCGACCGAAGACGCGCAATATCAGGCCTATGCCGATGTCGCGCGCAAAATCCATCCCGAACCGGTCATCATCCGCACGCTGGATCTGGGGGGCGATAAACTCCTCGCCGATGGCCGCGCGCACACGGAAGCCAATCCGTTCCTCGGCTGGCGCGCCATCCGGCTCTGCCTCGACCGCCCCGACTTCTTCAAAACCCAACTGCGGGCCATTCTCCGCGCCTCCGCGCACAATCCGCGGGTGCGCATCATGTATCCCATGATCAGCAGCGCAGCGGAGGTGACGCAAGCCAATGCCCTGCTTGCCGAGTGCAAACAGGACTTGGCCGCTGCCGGCGTGCCGTTCAATGCCGCCATCGAAACCGGCGTCATGATCGAAATCCCCGCTGCCGCGCTGACCGCCGAATTGATCGCGCCCCACGTACAATTTTTCAGCATCGGCACCAATGACTTGGTGCAATATACGCTGGCGGTGGACCGCGGCAACGAGCGCGTGGCATCGTTGTACGACCCCGCCCATCCCGCCGTGCTGCAACTCATCCAACGCACCGTGGCCGCCGGGCAACGGCACGGCATCTGGACCGGCGTTTGCGGCGAAGCCGCCAGCAATCCGCTGTTCGTGCCGCTGTTGCTCGGGCTGGGCGTGACGGAATTGAGCGTGGGCCCCGGCGCCGTGCCTCTGGTCAAGGATGTCATCCGCCACATCCATCTCGCCGCAGCGCAAGACCTGGCCCGCGAAGCGCTTGCCTTGGCCGACGGCGCCGCCATCCGGAGCCGCTGCCGCGATTTTGTGCGCGAATGCGCGCCAGAAATACTTGAACTGGCCGGGTAATCGAGTAGATTCCCCAAGTCAACTCGTCAAAAAAACGAAGGAGCCTCCCATGTCCAAGAATACTGTGTTCACCTCCGAATCCGTCTCGGAAGGACATCCCGACAAACTGTGCGACGCCGTCTCGGATGCCATTCTGGACGCCTGCCTCGCGCAAGACCCGCGCAGCCGCGTCGCGTGCGAAACGCTCGCCAAGACCGGCATGGTCGTGGTCGCCGGCGAAATCACCACCAAGGCCGTGGTCAACTACGCCGAAGTCGCCCGCAAGGCCGTCAACGAAATTGGCTACAACCATCAGGAAGCTGGCTTCAACGGCAACATCTGCGCCGTGCTCGTGGCCATTGAAAACCAGTCGCCGGATATCGCCCAGGGCGTCAACGCCGCCAAGGCCACCGGCAAAGCCACTGCCGAGCAGGGCGCCGGCGACCAAGGCATGATGTTCGGCTACGCCTGCGACGAAACCCCCGAGCTGATGCCGCTGCCCATCGTGTTGGCGCACCGCATCATGCGCAAACTGACCGATCTGCGCAAAGCCGGCAAGATGCCGTGGGTCCGCCCCGACTCCAAGAGCCAGGTGTCCGTGGAATACGACGCCAACGGCAACCCCGTGCGGGTGGATACCATCGTTGTCTCCACGCAGCACGCCCCCCACGTCACCCACCAGCAAATCCGCAAGGAAATCATTGAGAAGGTCATTAAGACCTCCGTCCCCGCCAAGCTGCTCGACAAGCGCACGGTCTATCACGTCAACCCCACTGGGCGGTTCGTGGTGGGCGGTCCGCAAGGCGATTGCGGCGTCACCGGCCGCAAGATCATCGTGGATTCCTATGGCGGCATGGGCCGGCATGGCGGCGGCGCATTCTCCGGCAAGGACCCCTCCAAGGTGGACCGCAGCGCCGCCTACATGGCGCGCTACGTGGCCAAGAACATCGTGGCCGCCAAACTCGCCAAGCGCTGCGAAGTGCAATTGGCCTACGCCATCGGCTATCCCGAACCGGTTTCCGTGCACGTGGATACCTTCGGCACCGGCACCGTGGCCGACGACAAGATTGCCAAGGCCGTGCGGCAAGTGTTCGGTCTGAAACCTGCGGAAATCATTAAGCAGCTTGATCTCCTGCGCCCCATCTACTCCCTCACCAACCAATACGGCCACTTCGGCCGCAAGAAGGGCGACAAAAACTTCAAGCTCTTCACGTGGGAGCAGACCGACAAGGCTTCCGCCCTCGTCAAGGCCCTCGCCAAGTAATCCGCCCCGCCGCCGCCGCCTCAAGGCGGCGGCAAAGGCTTGATGATTTGCAATAGCCATGCTCGTTGAGCGTGGGGTTGTTGGCCCGACGGCAGTATCGGCTGTTGGCTGTTCTTGTAGCCGGCCTCGGTGAGGCCGGGGCTGTTCTGGCTGTTCGCCTGTAACCTGCAACCTTGAACCTGCAACCCTCTTCTGGTGTTTGATCAGGAGGATTTCTTGCCGATTTTGGCGGCGCCAAAACCAACCGACGTCTTTTCCGCCCTGGCGCGCCGCGCCCGACCCCTCGCGGACACGAGTCCAGCTCGGGTCGTCCGCAACGCGCCATCATCGGAAAATCCACCGTTTATTTTGGCGCAACAGCCCCGCCAAAATCCGCAAGAAATCCTCCGCTTGCAGGTGCTGCGCACAGCGGACAAGGCCCGGCAAGGCCCCTATGGAACTGCCTACTTCGCGGGACGCTCGTCAGCAGAATCAGAGGTCAGAGATTTTTTCTGTAGCCGGCCTCACTGAACACAGGGCTGTTGCCCGTCTTTCGCTATTCGGATCAAAAACAGGCTGTTTTTGAGGTGCGGACCATGATTTGGCCCTTTGTTTACAAGGGTTGATGCTTCAAAATGGCTTGTGGGGCAGACCTAG
>MWEZ01000100.1 GCA_002071335.1 Verrucomicrobia bacterium ADurb.Bin018 | reverse complement strand
GTACGAGATATTCCTCGCACCACGCACACGTTTGAGCTGGGGTTATGGCCCTTGCCCATGTACACGGGCGAAAAGAATGAACGGCCGCAAATCCCCTACATGTTGTTGCTCACGGATCGCGAGTCGTCGTTCATCCTCGGCGCCCAACTCCTCTCGGTGAATGACGACGGCGGGTGGCCGGGCATGATGGCGAAAATCCCGGACCACCTGATGGAGACGTTGCTCAAGCATAAGGTGCGCCCCACCCGAATACACGTCAGCACACCATGGCTCGAAAAGTTGCTCGACCCACCCGGCCGGGCGACCGACGTCTATGTGGAATATCGGGAAGACATGTCGGCACAAATGGCGGTCTTGGGAGAGTTGCTGAATTCCCCGCCATTTCAGCAGTGAGTTCTACGCGGCGCCAGCCTGAAAAAATCAGGCTAATCCCATGCGGCGAGCCAGTCGCACAAGTTTTGGCGTGACACGATGAAGCGCCCGCGCGGGGCAGGTTGCCAACGCCCGCCAGCGCGGATACGCGCGCGGTACAGCGTGGCTTGGGCCACGCGCGGCGCAGCGGCACCGGGTGCGCCCACCAACTCCGCACCGCGCCGCACGTTGTCGCTCATCCAAGCCGGCAAACGGGCGGCATAATCGTTGCGCGCGATTTCGCCCACGTGGCAAGCCAGCGCGCGGCGCAGCCGGGCCAGTTGCCCCCCGCGCGCGGCAACCAACAGATTGGGCCGAGTCAGCGGGTGCCAATATTCCGTTTCCACCACCCGCCATGATCCACCCACGGCATCCAGCGCCGCTACGCCCCAGCGGTGTACTTGCCGATGCGTGGGATGGCCGTCGCGGGAGTGAGGCATCAGCAGGATACCGGGCTGCCAACGGCATAGCAGCTTGGCGATGGCTTCTTCCGGCGCGCCGCTGGGCATGGCCAATGGCTTGAAGCCCAACACGGCGCATGCGGCGATGAACTCCTTGCGCCGCGCGGCTTGGCGGGCGCGGTTGCTGCCAAGAGTCACCGGCACCGCGCAAATGGTGAAACCGGCCTCCTCTTGCAGGCGCAGCGGCAACAAACCGGTGATGCATTCATCATCCGGATGCGGGGCCAAAATTAAGCCGAGACGCTTCATGCCGGCGTTGTATCCTGTCCGTCGTTGGGGGGCGAGATTTTTCTTATCGAAACGCTTGAATTCCCGCCGGGGCGGTGTATGGTTCCCCACATATTTCTTTTGCCATGCGTCTAATGCTCTACAATATGCGCTATGCCACCGGTACGGGATTCAAGTTCCACCTGCCGGTTCCCTTTGGCGGCTTTTTCCGGCGCACCAACAAGAATCTTGACGCCTTGATTCAGTTCTTCCGCGAGCAGAAAGCCGACGTGCTGGGCTTGGTGGAAGTGGATGACGGCTCCTACCGCACGGGGCACCGTAGCCAGGCGGAAGCCATCGCCCGGCAACTGGGTAAACGCACATTTTGCCGTACCAAATACAGCTACCAATCCTGGTGGAGCCGCCTGCCGATCATGCGCAAGCAGGCCAATGCCTGCCTCTCCGGCCCGGCGGTGCTGCGCGAACGCACGCACTTTTTGCGCAAGGGCATGAAGCGCCTCGTGATGGAGTTGGAACTGGAAGACGTCATCATTTATATCGTGCACCTAGCCGTGGGCCGACGCTGCCGCGAAGCACAGTTGGCGGACCTCGCACGCCTGGTCAAGCGCTCGCGCAAGCCCTACTTGATTGCCGGCGACTTCAACGCCTTTGCCGGCCGCATTGAGTTGCAATCGTTCATGCAGGAACTCCGGCTGGCCAGCGCCAATTATGCCAACTTGCCGACCTTCCCCAGCCAATCACCGCGCTGGCAACTGGATTTCATTCTGCACAGCCCGGAAATCCGCGTGACCCGCTTCGAGGTGGCCCGCCATGTGCAACTGAGCGACCACCTGCCGCTGATTTGCGACTTTGAAGTCCGCGCCCAAGCCAAGGCCGCTAGCGCCTGAAGCCTCAGCCCGCGCGGAGCAAACCAATAGACTCCCCGCCGATATTTTTGTGGGGACATTGGGGTCGGCAACTGCCATGCGGGACCGTATTGCACGGATAAAAAACGCAGAAATCATTCACCTTGCTCTTATCCAGACTTTATAAACTCTGGATGGCAACCTCAAAACAGCCGATTAAAAATTACTACAAAATTATGCCTAACAATTTGTATATGATTGAGATATGAATATAACCAAATCCATCCAGACTTTATAAACTCTGGATAGCATGGTTCAAATAGGAAAAAAGGTGGTCAGACAACCGCTATTTCTTCAGCCCAAGCGTGACCATCCAGCCACTGAAAAAGCGAGGGGCCAATCATCCGACCGGTTCCGAGAGTTGCGCTGGTCCGGGGGAGTGGCTACAATGGCCCGCGTTTCGGAGGTTGCCATGAAAAAGTTTGCGATATTCCTCGTTCTGGTCACGCTGGCCCTGCCGGCAGTGCGCGCCGATATCCAAACCGACTGGGCCTATCATTCCAGTGGTCACTCCGGTCGCTACACGGATTTGGTGCCCGGAGAGGACTTTTGCTTTCTCCCCAACGGCGCCGAGGCTATTCCCAATGACGACACCATCACCCTCTACGTGCTGACCGCCCACGATTTTGCCGGACCCGCAGATGAACAAATTTTTGTGCGTTGGTGGGATGGCCGGATGTCGCACTGGATCATGGGCGTCTGGGTGAAAAACATCACTCTCCACGCAGAGCCAGAAGGCCCAACCCTGCGCGACCTGCCCGCGGAGGGCAGCGTACTGTTGGATTTGTGGAAAGTGGATATTCCAGCGTGGGTCACGCAGCCGGGAGATAATTTCTACGCCATCCAACTCAAGGGTTATTCCCCCGACGGCATGGACGAGCGCTATTTGCTGTGCAAGCCGGGCGGTGATTTCTCGCAAACCAACAACGTGGGCCAAATCTGGTCGGCCTCCGAGGAGTTCGATGGCCAGGATTGGCGCGTGGAGGTTCTCCCCTAGCCCCCCCTGCCGGTGCCTGTGAAGCGCAAACTCCCCTACCGCCCCCCCCTTGCGCCGGAAAAGTGCACTTGCCGTCCCGTCATGCCTTGACTTTATTTGCGCGGAACAGGCACACTGCGGGCATTCGGAGGACTCATGTCATTCAGTAAACGCAGCCTCGGTCAGTCACTGAAATATCGTTGGGGCGTCGTGGGAGTAATCTTTGCAGTGGCGGGCTTGATTTGGTTTGCCAACTCTACGGGGATTATGCGCAACACCAAGGATGTGCAGGAAAATCTAAACGTCAAAATTGTCTGCCCCCGCTGCGAAGGCGAACCCGGTCGCAAAGAAAATTGCGCGCTGTGCCGGGGCACCGGTTATCTGTGGGTGGATAAAACAAAATATCTGCCGGGCGAGATCGAAAGCGTCGAGTAAGATGACGCGGGGCGCGCCAGCCGCCTCAAGGATTCCGGGATGAAGTTGGTCAGTCGCTACTTGTTGAGCAACATGTTCCGCCCGTGGTGTTACATCATGGCGGGGTTCGGGATCGTGGCGATTCTGGTGGACCTGTTCGGCAACTTTGTGGATTTCATGGAAGCCGGCACGCCCCTGCGCCAAGTGCTGTTGTATTACGCGGTCCTACTGCCGACTTTCCTCCCCTATCTGCTGCCGGTCTCGCTGCTGCTGGCGCTGCTCTACGCGCTGTGGCAGCTTGGCAAAAACTCCGAGATCATCGCCATGCGCGCCAGCGGCCTGAGCCTGACGCAACTGCTGATGCCCTACCTGATGACCGGCTTGCTGGCCTCATTTTTCCTGCTGGCCGTCAATGAATTGTTCAATCCGTGGGCCACCCATTGGACGCGCCAGTTTTTGCGGCTGCAAGGGGCCAAGCACACCAACTCGACGTTTGCGGCCTTGGACCTGATGTATAAAAACGTGGCCGGCCGCCGCACATGGCGTATTCGCTCGTTCGATCCGCGCGCCAGCGCATCCTTCGAAATGCGCGACATTAATCTGGTGCAGCAGCGGCCTGACGGCTCCGACGAATATCAGATGGATGTGGACCGCGCCCGCTGGCTCGGCAGCCACTGGTGGTTTGAAACCGTGCAAACGCGCTACTACAGCACCAGCAACCAGCCGCTCGGCCGCAAAGAGTCCGCTGCCAGCATGGAAATGACCATGCTTTCCGAAACGCCGCAGGATTTCGTGAACGAAATCAAGGACACCACCGAGCGCTCCGCCAGCGAAATCCGCCAGTTCATAGACTCGCATCAGGGCATTTCGCACAAAACCCGCAACCGGCTGATGGTGGATTTTCATTATCGCCTCGCCGCGCCATGGCTTTGCCTGCTCGTCATTTTGGTGGGCGTGCCGTTTGGCATGTTCACCGGGCGGCGTGGCATGGGCCACGGCATTCTGTATGCGCTGCTGGCCTTCTTCGGTTATTACATTCTGATGGGTCTCGGCCTCGCCTACGGCAAGGAGCGCATCCTGTCGCCGGTGCTGGCCGGCTGGCTGCCGGATATCGTCTCGCCGGTGCTGGCCGGCTGGCTGCCGGATATCGTCTTCCACATCCGTCAACTCCACGCCGCCGCGCGCCCGGTGCTGGCCGGCTGGCTGCCGGATATCGTCTTCCTGGCGCTGGGGCTCTATCTGTTGCGCCGCGTTCGCTAATTGTGCGGAAAAACCGTTGCGCACCCGGCGCGAGTTCCGTAGGATGCTGTGCAACGTGCAAGCATTGAGCATGGCAGGAGGCGCCTGATGAAAACCAAAATCACCCGCGAGTTTCTCGAAAAAATCCCCAAAACCGATTTGCATTTGCACTTGGACGGCTCCCTGCGGCTGAACACCTTGATCGAGCTGGCCAAGGCCGCCAAAGTGCCGCTGCCGTCGGAAACTGAAAGCGGCCTGCAAGAACTGGTCTTCAAGGAAAAATATCAGGACCTGCCCGACTACTTGCGCGGCTTCGGACTGACCTGCGCCGTGCTGCAAACCCCGGAAAATCTGGAGCGCGTGGCCTATGAGCTGGCCGTGGACAGCATGGCCGAAAATGTGCGCTATATCGAAGTGCGTTACGCGCCGCAACTGCACATCCGCCCCGGCTTCACCGTGGAGGAAGTCATTGAGTGCGTCAACCGCGGCTTGGCCCGCGCCCAGCAGGAACACAACGCCTCCGCCGCCGTCAAGGATGGCCGCGACATCCCCTTCCATTACGGCATCATCACCTGCGCCATGCGCTTCTTTAATCGCCACATGTCTGCGTATTACGCGCAGTTGTTTGACGTGATGCCCCACACGCCGGCCAAGGAAGTCATGGCCATCGCCTCGCTCGAAATGGCCCGTGCTGCCGCCAACCTGGCCCACACCAAGGGCATCCCCGTGGTGGGCTTCGATCTTGCGGGCGCCGAAGCCGGTTTCCCCGCCATTGACCACAAAGAGGCCTATCAATATGCCCACGTGCACTTCCTTAAAAAAACCGTGCACGCCGGCGAGGCCTACGGCCCCGAATCCATCTTCCAGGCCATCACGGAATGCCACGCCGACCGCATCGGCCACGGCACCTTCCTGTTTGCCGCCGACAAAATCAAAGACCCCGCCATCAAGGATCCGGAGTATTACGTGCGCTGCCTCGTGGAGCACGTGGCCTCGCGGCGCATCACGCTCGAAGTCTGCCCCACCAGCAACTTGCAAACCATCCCCGCCATCACCTCGGTGGCCGAACACCCGCTGCGCAAAATGCTGGAAGCCAGCCTGTCCGTCTCCATCTGCACGGATAACCGGCTCGTCTCCCGCACCAGCGTAACGCGCGAGCTGGAACTGGTGTGCAGCCAACTACCGGTCACCCCGGCCCAACTGCGCAACATCATCCTGGCCGGCTTCAAGGGCTCGTTCTTCCCCGGCCCTTACAGCGAAAAACGCGCACTCGTGCGCCAAGTCATCAACCGCTACGAGGCGTTGGAAAAACAATACCTGAAGGCATAGGCCACCCCATGCGGCGCTGGCGCCTGCCAATTCTCCTGCTGCTGGGCACGGCCTTGGCCGGCGCGCTGGGTTGCCGTTCCATCCGTGCGCCCACTGTCGGTACGTTGCTCATCGGCGTCCGGGCCGATGCCCCCCCACTTTGCTTCCGTGCCAAAGGCCAGTGGCAGGGCGTCGAAGTTGAACTGGGCCGCGCCCTCGCTGCGCGCCTCAACCTGCAACCGGTGTTTAAGGCCTACCCCGCCGAAGACCTGACCGACGCGCTCCTCAACGGCAAGGTAGATGTCATTATGGCCGGCCTGCCCATCACGCCTGAAAAACGGTTGCTCATGGACTTTGCTTCGCCCTACTTGGTCTCCGGGCAAGCCGCCATCGTCCGCACGCCGGACCTGCCCCACGCCAACACGCTGATCAAAATCCGCAGCGCGCGCATCCGGATCGGCGTGCTGGCGGATTCCCCCGGCGCCGAATATGCCGCGCGCTACTTCACCCGCGCCACCCGCCAGCCATTCCCCGATGCCGCCGCCGCCGTGGATGCCCTGCGTGCCGGGCAGGTGGATTTGGTGGTGCACGACGCCCCCGCCGCGTGGTGGCTCACGCTCCGCCATGCCCCCCACCTCGCCCTCGCGCCGGTGCTGTTCGACCGCGTCGAACTGGCCTGGGCCTTCCGGCGCAGCAGCGTCGGCTTGCGCGAATCGGCCAATCAGGCGTTGGCCGCCTGGCAACAGGATGGCACTCTGGCCGCCATTTTGCGGCGCTGGGTGCCGTTTTCCTCCTAACCCGCGCGAGCCCGCCCCGTGGATGCTTCGCTCCTGATTATTGGCGCCGGTCCCGCCGGTTTACTCGCCGCATTGGCCGCCGCGCGGCGCAACCTGCGCCACGGTGTGCTCGTGCTGGAACGGCTCCTCACTCCAGGCGTCAAACTGGCGGCCACCGGCGGAACCCGCGGCAACTTGAGCCATCACGCCGACGAAGAGGAATTCGCCGCCGCATTCGGCCGCGCCGGACGCTTCACCCTGCCCGCCTTCCGCGCCCTGCCGCCCGCTGCTTTGCAGGAACTTCTCGCCGCACATGGCTGCCCCACGGTGGTGGACAACACCGGACGCATCTATCCCCGCTCGCAATCCGCCGCGCAATGTCGCGATGCCCTCTACGCCGCCGCTCAACGCGTCGGCGTGCGTTTTGTATTGGGCCACCCCGTCCGTACCATCCGGCCCCCCGACTCGCCCACCGCCCCGTGGCGCGTGGACGGCTGGGCCGCGCACAGCGTGCTGCTTGCCGCTGGCGGACAAGCCGCCCCGCAGCTCGGCTCCGATGGCTCCGGATTTGCCCTCGCCCGTGACCTCGGCTACACCATAACCCCGCCCGCCCCGGCCTTGACCGCGCTCTACACCACAGAAACATGGCCTGCCACGCATAGCGGCCTCTCCCTGCCGCAAGTCACGCTCACCATTGATGCGCCCCGCACCACGCCCAGCCATGGCGAAATCCTGTTCACCCACCGCGGGATTTCCGGCCCCGCCGCATTGAACCTTGCCGGGCAAGTCGCGCGGCTGTTGCTGCGCCAGCAAACGGTAACGCTGCGACTAAACTTGTTGACCTCGCCAGTGGACGTGGCGCGCTTGCGCCAAACGGCCGGCGCCTCGCTCGTGCTGACGTGGCTGGCCCAACAGGTGCCCCGCTCCCTCGCCCACACTTTGCTCCAGTTGGCTGGCATCCCCGAAACCACACCCTTTGCGCGATTGACCGCCCAACAGCAGGAACGGTTACGCACCACGCTCCATGCACTGCCGTTGACCGTTCGCGCCACCGGCGGCTTCCGCGAAAGCATGGTCACCGCCGGCGGAGTCTCGCTCAAACAAGTCATACCCGACACCCTCGCCGGCCGCCTGACCCCGCGCCTCCATTTCGCGGGCGAGATTCTCGACCTCGCCGGCCCCACCGGCGGCTGGAACCTCCAATGGGCTTTTTGCTCCGGCCATCTCGTCGGCTCGCTCGCCGCCGAATAGTACCGCGCCTTCAATCAGTTATTCTCCACCGCCCCCGCGCCGCACGGCCTGCCGGCACCAAAATGCGGTTGGAGCTTGATCTTCACCGGAATTTGACGGTCTAATCCCCGGCTGTCGGCAATCCCTCCGGACGGGTGGCGAAATTGGCAGACGCGCCAGACTTAGGATCTGGTGGAGCAATCCTTAGGGGTTCGAGTCCCCTCCCGTCCACCACTTTGCATATTACCCGCGTGTTTATTGGCGTTTATGCGTTCTTGCCATCCAGATAAACGCCCCGGTGATAAGGGTAGGTGATAAGATGGATATGGATAAAACGGGCTCTCCATCAAAAGACGGGGCAAAGCCCCCCCCCGACTTGGGTTAGAAGTTGAGTAACGAAAAACAACCATA
>MWEZ01000099.1 GCA_002071335.1 Verrucomicrobia bacterium ADurb.Bin018 | reverse complement strand
GCGTTTCGGAAGATCGTGAATTGAACCTTGTGGCTCATGGCTCTACCTCGACTTCCTGGTAAGCCCGCGAAACGGGTAGAGTGGACACAACGGCGCGGTGCATTCGGCAGGATCCGTTTCCCACCCGAAACATTCCGTGCATTTCATTCGGATGGCGAGTTCCCGGCCGTAGCGGATGGCGGCGACGGGGTTCTCCCAATGGCCTGCTTGGATGGCTTCGAGGATTTCGACAAGGGCGATGGGCTTCCCCTTGTTGTCGCGGGCGGACTGGTAGCGGCTGACCTTGCGCTCGACAATTTCGACGGCGTCGGCGGGCATGAATCCCGAGAGATTTCCTGTGGCGGACTTAGCGGGTGCGGTTGGCATTCGTGGCCTCCGTAGATTTGCCTTCAATGGCCGCGTGGATGTCTTGCCCGGTCCAACCAAAGGAACGGCAAACGGCGGTTTCGGTTTGTGGGTCAAGTCTGCACGTTTCGCGCAACTTGCTTAAAAGTCGTCCTTGTTGGCGTTTGATAATCCGATCTATCACTTCGTGGGTCGGGGCCGGGTTTTCCATCGTGTGGCTGGTGGGCGGGTTCATCGAGGAAGTCTCCCGGCGCGGATGGCCTCGGCCTGCTGGCGTAGGCGGCGGCGGTCGCGTGATCGTTGTGGGCGGTGTTTTTTCATTGGTGAATCACTCTCAAGAGCATGGTGGTGATAAGGGCGACAAAGCAGATTGCCAGGGCGGTATTGAGGGCGGTGTCGACTCTCGTTTTCATTGGGCGGCCTCCATCCATCGCTTGAGCTCCCCGGCCAGGATGCGGGGATTTTTGCCTGTGGGTCTTACTACGTGCAGAGTCCCGGCCTTAATCGCTCGATGCAGGGTCATGGTCGAAAATCCGGCAAGCCTTGCGGCCCCTGCCAGCGTATAGCCGGTCTGCGGTCCGGTGCGCTCGGGGCTGGCGGTGCTGGCCTTGGGCTCCGGGTCCTGGCCTTCCAGCAGGCGCAAGGCGGCAATCCTCCGGGCCGGTGGGGCGGGGATCGCGGCGGCGAGTAGCTGGTCAAGCGTCGGCGTTTTCACGGGACGGGCTGGCCGAATATTTCGGGGAAAGCGACGGACGGGTCCATGTCCAGGGCGTCCGCCCAGCGTTCGGCGGTTTCGGGCTTCGTGCCGTACCTGCCGCGCTCGACTTGGTAGACGTGTTCCTCTGTTGCGCCGATATGCTCGGCCAGGTGCAGGGCGGTCCAGCCCTTCCGCTTTCGGGCTTCTTTTAAGTGTTGTCTAGTCATGTGAGGATTCCTTTTTTTTGCTCTTGTGTTTTACCCGCATTATGGTAGATTATGTCCTATGTTAGACGAGCGCCTATCCCTGAATGAAGCGGCGGACCTGCTGGGCCGGTCTACTCGACAACTGCGCCGGGATGTCCAGGCGGGGCGGCTGCACGCTCAAGGCGGGGGTCGGGGCAAGGCGCTATGGTTCAAGGCTTCCGACCTGAAAGATTTTCAAGGGTGTTTCGACGCGGACCTCCTGGCGCGGGCGGTCTTCGGTCTGCATCGGCTTCGATTGGGCGACAAACCCGCCGACGTGTTTCCCCGGCATGAATCGCAAATGCTCTGGCGTTGGTGGCGCGATGGCTCCCCGGCATTCAAGTTTGCGCGTGAACGGTTCCCGGCGTTGGAGAGCGTACCGGATGGGATTCGCCAAGGGGTCCGGGGCATCTGCGCCAAGCTATCCCCGAGGGAAGTTGACTATCTGGCGGGGATGGTGGTCGTGACGGCGCATCCGTGGAGCGTGTTTTCCCCCGAGGAACGCCATGCAATCAACCTCGCGCAAGAGGCGATATTCATGTCCCGGCGATTGCGATACCCGGCCAGTCAACCGGGCTTTGCAACGGCGCTCGATGAGGCGCTTTTCCCTCCTGTCACGGATCGCGCCAAGTGGCTTGACGCTATTCTGTACGGCGACGGCAAAACGATTCGGGCGGCCTGTCGGATGCAGGGCGTCAACCGTCTTTCAATCATTCATGGCCGGGTTGTAGATGCTGGCGACAAAGTGCCTTCCCCTCTGCGCTGGGTTCGGGCCTTGCGGGCGGTTCTCAATCCTGCATCCGGTCCCGATCTTCGGGCAACGTTCATGCAGGCCGCCCGGAAAATCCAACTCGACTTGGATCAAGTCGGCAAGGGCCGCCCGGACGTGTATAGAGTCGCGGCCTTGCTCGGCATCGAGCGCCATCTTGCGTCGAAAATCTTTTCCCGCGGCATCACGCCAAAACTCGGGCGGGCTGCAACCGGCGATTGGTTCAAGCTGATAGGCTCCAAGCCTCCCCGAGTCCGTGGCGCGGGGATGCGTCGGCTGGGTGCGCGTATCACTTCAACACAAGACGAGTCGGTCTGTAAGTGCGGCTCGGCGCTGGGGGATTGGGATGCGTTTTGTCCCGAGTGCGGGGCTCTCGTGTTCGAGCCTCGCATCGGCGGGAAGAAACGTCCGACGGGCTCGGCGTCTTACTCTGGCCATCCGGCACAATACGACGACTAGCCTTCCAGCATCTTGAGCAACTGCGCCCGCACCTTGGCGACGTTCTTCGTCGTCAACGTCTCGACCAGGGCGCGGACCTCGGCGGCGGGGGCCATGATCTCGGGGGCGGGGACCTTCTCGACCTTGGGGCCTTCCAGCAGGGCGGGGAGGGCGTCGGCGGCCTGTAGGACCATGCGGTCGGTCGGGTGCAGATAGCGCATGGTCATTTGCGCGTTTCCATGCCCTACCAGCTTCGTCATGGTGGCCTGCGGGGTTCCGGCGTCGGCGTTCATGGAAACATAGGTATGCCGGAAGCTGTGAAAGCCCTTCAAGACAATGGCGCGTTTTTCTGTCCCCTTCCCCGTCCCCGGCTTCACCGTCTGGATTCCGCAAGCCTTAAGATGGGCCTGGATGCGATTCGACACGTCCGCCGATTTGCCTCCAGTATATTCGGCGGCCAGTCCGGGCATGACGTAGGGCCCACGCCTGGGAAGGGCGGAGAGATGCTCGGCAAGTTCGCGGGGGATACCGATCTTGATCTTTGCCTTTTCCCCGAGGTGGGCGGTCTTGTTCGGGATCAACTCGATGAGACGGCGCACAAGGTCGGTACTCCCCCACATGAGACTGCAAGCGTCCGCCAAGCGCAATCCCGTTCCGGCACCGACGAAAAACAGCGTTTTCAATTCGCCGTCGGCGCTTTCGATAATCCGGCGCATTTCTTCGGCGGTGAAGGTCTGCCGGGAGTTCTGGATCGCCTTTTGCGTTTTGACGTTCTGAAAAGGGTTTTCCGCGACGGCTCCGACAATCCCCATGCAGCGGAAAAACATTCGGAGGAAAATCTTGTATTGGTTCACCCTGCCGACGGCGTATCCCCTGCCCTTCAAATGCTCGATGAACCTCTTTGCGTGAGCCTCCCTGACTCCCGCCAAGGTTTTGATTGCTGGCGCGTCTTCCTGCAACCATGAGGCAAAGGCGTTCCATTGGCCGATGTACTGCTTCAGGGTGGCCGGTCCGGGGTCCGGGCGGGTTTCGGTGTCCAGGGCTTCAAACGTCCTCCAGGCGTCCGCAATCGCCACGGCTCCCCCGGTGGTCGCCTTGGTCTTGGCGGTTTTGATCCGGCTGGCGATGATAGCCAAGCGGTCCGCCTCCCCCGCGGCGCGGTATGGGGCGAGGATTTCGTCGGCCTTGCTCCTGGCCTCGGCCTTCTTCGTTGTCCCGAGGGTCTGCCTGAACCGCTTCCCGTCGACAACGTATTCGAGCCAGTAGGTCTTGCCTCTCAGGTATAGGTGGCCTGTCCCTGCCTTCTTCATGGTGTGTTGCTCCTTGTTAGCGTGTGAGATGGTTTCTCACGTTCACGGGAGCAATATCCCCCACATATCCCCCACAGTCAACCCAATATATGCCCTTTTTGTTGGCTTTTATCAACTTCCTGAAAGATTATGAGTCTTCCGCTCTGACCAACTGAGCTAAGGGCCCGTGACTGTGGCGGAATAGTGCCGCCCGACGGGGTGAAAAACAAGTTTTTCCACCTTCCGGCGGGCCAGCTCGGCCCCAACCCCCTTTTCCACCCTTGACGCTGCAACGTAAATCCCTATGATGCCTGCTCGTTTCAAGGAAGAAGGTACGAGATGAAAACTGCCCTTTTGGAAAAAGTCGAACAGAGCCAACTGAAGGAAAAAGCTCCGCAGTTCAGGATTGGCGATTCCGTTCGCGTGCACGTGAAGATCAAGGAAGGCGATAAGGAACGCGTGCAGGTGTATGCCGGGACGGTGATCGCGCGCGATGGCGGCGGGGCCAATGAGACGTTTACCGTGCGGCGGATTTCGTTCGGCGAAGGCGTGGAGCGCGTATTCCCGCTGCACTCGCCCTATGTCACCAAGGTGGAAGTGGAGCGCCGCGGCGCTACCCGCCGGGCCAAGCTGTATTACATGCGCAAGCTGACCAGCAAGCAAAGCCGCCTGAAGGAAATCAAAGAAAACCAGGCCTGAGCCGCCTGGAGGGGAATCCCCCGTGCTGCGCTTCGAACAAGAAGCTTGGGCCGGGGGATTTTTGTATGTGGCGGGGGTGGATGAGGCCGGGCGCGGGCCGCTGGCCGGCCCCGTCGTGGCGGCGGCGGTTTTGTTCGACCGTCCTTTTCTGCAAACCGATGCCGCCAAAGTTCTGGCCGGGCTGGATGATTCCAAAAAACTTTCCGCCGCGCGGCGCGATTATTTTTTTGCCGTGCTGACCACGCACCCGGCGGCGCATTGCGGCGTGGCTTCCGCCAGCGTGGCGGAGATTGACCAACTGAACATCCTGCGCGCGACGCATCTGGCCATGGCGCGCGCGTTGGCGCAACTGAATCCGGCGCCGGATTACGCGCTGGTGGATGGCCTGCCGGTGCGCGGCCTGCCGGTGCCGCACCGCGCCATTGTGGGCGGGGATGCCGCGTGCTGGTCCATCGCGGCGGCCAGCGTGGTGGCCAAGGTCACTCGCGACCGCCTCATGGCGACGCTGGGCACGGAGTATCCGGCGTATGGGTTTGAGCGCCACAAGGGCTACGGCACCGCGGCCCATCTGGCCGCCTTGCAACGGCACGGCCCGTGCCCGATTCATCGCCGCTCATTCGCGCCCGTGGCCCAACGCACGTGGAAGTGGTGAGATGTTGCGGGCGTGGCTGGCGAGGTTTTGGCGGCAATCCACCGTGCCGGCCACGCACCGGAGCGGGGCGTGGGGCGAGGAGTTGGCTGCCCGCCATTTGCGCGCCAAGGGCTACCGCATTCTGGGCCGTAATGTGCGCTTTGGTCCGCGGCGCGAGCTGGACTTGGTGGCGCGCGATCCGCAGACGGATACTTTGGTTTTCGTGGAGGTCAAAACTCGCAAGTCGGAAGATTTTGGCCGGCCCATGGCGGCGGTGAACCGTGGCAAACGGCGCGCGTTTGGGCGCGCGGTGGTGCGCTATCTGCGCCAATTGCGCCAGCGGCCCACCCGTGTGCGTTTTGACGTGGTTGAGGTGGTCGGCCAACCCGGCGACGCAACACCCGTCATCCGCCATATTGCGAATGCATTTTCGCTGCCGCCGGAGTATCGTTTGCCGGAGTGACATGAAGGGGAGAGTGGTCAGCGGAATGGTCGCCGGCGTGCTGGGCATGCTGCTGCCCGCCCCCGCGGCGGTGTGGGATGAGTGGGAGCTGGACCTCTCGCAAGTCTCCGAGGCGGGGCAGGAAATCATTGACCGTTTTGCGCCGGAATCGTTCCGCGAAAAATACCGGTTCGCCACCGCGGAGGAGCTGGGCGCGTATTTCTCGCCGTTGCAGCAGGCCTTGGCGGGCGACAGCGTGGAGGACTTGGCCGCCATGGCCGGGCAGGCGCGACAGGCGCTGCCGCTTTTGCGCGAGTCGCCCCAAACGCAAGCCTACGCGGATTGGCTGGAGGCGCGGCTCGATTATTTTGAAATGGCGGACGAGGCCACTCACGCCATCCCCGATGACGCACCCTCTCCGCCCGACATCGCGCCGCCCACGCCCGGTATCCCGACACCGCCGCCGCAGCCGCCGGTTGTCCCCGCGACCCCACCACCGGCACCAACGCCCACCGTTGCGCCTCCGCGCCCGGTGCCAGCCCCCGCGCCGACACCGCCGGCGGCACCGGTTGCCACCCGCCCGCCTCCCCCTCCACCCCCTGCCCCTCCGCGCCGCCCCCCGCCACCGCCCGCCACCGTCAAGGCGCGCAACAGCTACGTGGAAAACCAGCAGGTGTGGGTGAGCAAGCTGGCCAACCGTCCAGTGCCCGCGCGTGCCGGGGCGTTGCTGCCCGACCTCAAAAGCGCCTTCCGCGCTGCGGGGGTGCCGGAGCAACTGGTCTGGCAGGCCGAGGCCGAGTCCAGCTTCAATCCGGCCGCGCGCAGCCCGGCGGGCGCCGTGGGTCTGTTCCAATTCATGCCGGCCACCGCGCAACAGATGGGCCTGCGCCTCGCGCCGGAAGATGAACGCTTGGATGCCATCAAGAATGCCCGCGCCGCCGCCACCTATCTCAAGCAACTACATGGCCGCTTCGGCGATTGGCAGTTGGCACTGGCCGCATATAACTGCGGCGAAGGCCGCGTGGCCCAAGCCCTGCGCAACACCGGCGGCAAGACGTTCGACGACATCCACCACAACCTGCCCGCCGAAACCCGGATGTATGTCCCCAAAATTGCCGCGCTGATCCACCTGCGGGAAAATATCAGTTTGGATATTTTGTAAGCTCCACTGCCGCCCGACTGCCGCCAAGCGCAGCAACGGATAGAGCGTTTTACGCCGGCGCGCACTTTATTGCCGTTAGGGGATTGCGCCCCCCATGTTTCTCCGCTAGCATCCTCCTCGATTTTTAGCAACCAACCAAAAGGAATAAAAGAACATGAAGCCCATCGAGATGCTCAAGTCCATCGAGAAGTTGAACGCCTCCCTGTACGGCAAGGATTTCCTGCTCACTTGGGATAAGACCGTCCCCGAACTCAAACTGATTTTGCAAACGGCCGAATTGCTCAAGGCCCTCTACGAGCAAAATGTGTCGTTGCGCGTGTTTGATTCCGGCCTCGCCATCTCCAACTTCCGCGACAACTCCACGCGCACGCGCTTCTCCTTTGCCTCCGCGTCCAATCTGCTCGGCCTGACCGTGCAGGACCTCGACGAAGGCAAGTCGCAGATCGCGCACGGCGAAACCGTCCGCGAAACCGCCAACATGATTTCCTTCCTCACCCAGATCATCGGCATCCGCGATGACATGTATCTCGGCGCCGGCCACACTTACATGAAGGAAGTCGGCGAAGCTCTCGACGACGGCTTCCAGAACGGCGTGCTGCCCCAGCGCCCCGGTATCGTCAACCTGCAATGCGACATTGACCACCCCACGCAGTCCATGGCGGACCTCGCCTGGCTCAAGGAACACTTTGGTTCGTTGGAAGCGCTGCGCGGCAAGAAGATTGCCATGACCTGGGCCTACAGCCCGTCCTACGGCAAGCCCCTCTCCGTGCCGCAGGGCATCATTGGCCTGATGACCCGCTTCGGCATGGATGTTGTCCTCGCCCACCCTGAAGGCTACGACCTCATTCCGGACGTGGTGGAATTGGCCGGCAAGCAAGCCAAGGCCACCGGCGGTTCCTTCAAGCAAGTGACCTCCATGGAAGAAGCCTTCGCCGGCGCGGATATTGTGTATCCCAAGTCCTGGGCGCCATACAAGGTGATGGAAAAGCGCACAACGCTGCTCCGCGCGAAAGACATGAAGGGCCTCGACGATCTCGAAAAACAATGCCTTGCCCAGAACGCCAACTTCAAGAACTGGGAGTGCGACGAAGCCAAGATGAAACTCACCAAGAAGGGCGAGGCCCTCTACATGCACTGCCTGCCCGCGGACATCACCGATGTCTCCTGCAAGGCCGGCGAAGTTTCCGCCAGCGTGTTTGAGAAGTACCGCATTCCCACCTACAAGGAAGCCGGCTACAAGCCCTACGTCATCGCCGCCATGATGTTGACCAACCGCTTCAAGAACGTCACCGGCACCTTGGCCGACCTGATGCGTTACCCGATGGAGCGGATGCTGGATGTCAGCGTGGCTGGCCCCGCCCCGGTGAAAAAAGCCGTCAGCAAGAAGCCCGCGAAAAAGGTGAAAAAGGCCGTGGCCAAGAAAGCCGCCAAGCCCGCCAAGAAGAGCGCCAAGAAGCCGGCGAAGAAGAAAGCCAGGAGCTAGGCTGAACCGTCTGGGCTAACCCCTGCCGGCTTGACCTGCGCCGCCCACTTGGGCGGCGCATTTTTTTGATTCCACGCAATTTTCAGTGACTGGAGCGTCCCGCTGGGGATGGGAAAGCAGCCGTTTTCAGACCGCCGTCAATTTCTCATTTGAAGCATGATGTCCAGAGTTCACTGTCATCCCATAGCGGATGAAAGAAAAAGCTGGAATGGGGCGATGAAATCCTCCACTCGGAGGGGATGAA
>MWEZ01000098.1 GCA_002071335.1 Verrucomicrobia bacterium ADurb.Bin018 | reverse complement strand
TTCCTTGCGGTAATGCTCGCGGACCTTCTGCGACTTCTCGCCCAGCACCGCGTCATCCGCACGGTCGCCCGAGCCGATCTCCATCAGGTTGCGCACCTTCTTGTTACCGATGTAATCCGCACCGCTGACGGTTAGGGTGCGGATGACCGGTCGCCCCTGCACGTGAAACGTCAAAATCACGCCGCCATCCGCGGCCTGCTCCAGCCGCACCTCAGCGAAGGAATAGACGCTGGATTTTTGCAAGGCGCGCAGGTCTTCCGAAAGCGCGCCGCGGTCCAGCTCCTGCCCCACCCGCGCGCTAATTTGGCCGCGCACCTGCTCGGCGCTGATCGGCACCGGGCCCCGCGGCACAATGCGGATATCGTTGACCGGCACGGCCCACACGGCCGCGCCCCAAACCACCGCCGCCAACCCCAGCGCCCAGCCCTGCCACGCGCGGCTCATGAATCTACACCCTCGCGGCGCGACTCAAACCGCATGAGATTCTCGGTAAAGTTCATGCGGACTTCACCAGTCGGCCCGTTGCGGTGCTTGGCAATGTCCACCACGGCCAACGTTTCATCGCTGGCTTCCGGGTCGGCGGGATATTTGGACGGGCGGCGCAGCAAGAAGACCACGTCGGCATCCTGCTCGATGGCGCCGGAGTCGCGCAGGTCGGAAAGCTTGGGCTTGGCGAGGCGGTCGCGGGTTTCCGGGGCACGGCTCAACTGGCTCAACACCATCACCGGCACCTTCAGTTCCTTAGCCATGGCCTTCAACGCCGCCGAAATGGCGGCGGTTTCCCGCTGGCGACCTTCCGCGGCATACTTGGAATAGTTCATCAATTGCAGGTAGTCCACCACGATGAATTGAATGTCGTGCTTGCGTTTCAACCGGCGGGCGCGGGCGCGCAGGTCCAACGCTTCGAGGCCCGCCGTGGGGTCCACATAAATGGGCGCGTTGCGCAGGGCATCGGCCGAGGTCACCAACTGGCGGTGCTCCTGCACGCTGACGATACCCTTGGACAAGTTTTGCGCGGGCACCCGCGCATGGCCGCACACCATGCGCCGCACCAGCGATTCTGCCGACATTTCCAAGCTGAAGACCGCCACCGCCCGCGGCGGTTGCTTGCGCGCCCCCAGCGCCACGTTTTCCGCAATGTTCAATGCCAGCGAGGTTTTGCCCATCGAGGGCCGTGCCGCCAGCACAATCAAATCGCCGGCCTGCATTCCGGAGAGCATTTCGTCAATCTTGTCGTAACCGGTGGAAAGGCCCGTGATCCCCTTGCGTTCGGAAATCAGTTTTTCAATCTGAACGATTTCATCGTTGATCAGGGTGGCCCAGTTTTTTTCGCCCCCCACGCGCGATTCGCTCAACGCGAAAAACGCGCCTTCGGCGGCGCTCAGGACATCCTCGGCCGGCTGCTCGTTCTTGAAGCAGTCCTCGGTCACCGAACGGGCGGTGTCAATCACGCGCCGCAGCAGGTGGCTTTCGTAGACGAGCTGGATGTAATATTCCGCGTGGGCGGTGGTGGGCGTGCCGGCAATCAGCCGGGCCAGCTCATCCTCGCCGCCTACGGTATCCAGTTGCTGGTTATCGCGCAGCAGCGCGGTCACCGTGACGAAGTCCACCGGCTTGCGCGCGGTATGCAGCCCCAGCATCGCCTCAAACAGCAGGCGATGGGTTTGCAGATAAAAGGAATCGCTGGTGACCTGGCTGCGAATGCACAGGTCCATCACGCGCTCGGCATCCTGCAGGATGCAGCCGAGCACGGCCCGTTCAGCATCCATGCTGTGCGGAGGAATCCGGTCGCTCGGCACGGGAGCCCGCGGGCTCTCGGGGTTGTGGTTCGCGCCAGCCATCCCCCGCCCCGGCCTTATTCCGCCGCCGCGTCGGTGGCGACCTTCTCGGCCACCACATTCACGCGCAGCTTGCCGCGCACTTCGGGATGCAGGTGCAGCGTCACTTCGTGCTCGCCCAGCGCCTTGAGCGCCTCATACATCACCAACTGCTTCTTGGCCAGCTCCACGCCGGTGGCGGCCAGCTTGGCCAGCACATCCGCGGCGCTTACCGAACCGAACAGGCGGCCATCCGCGTTGGTCTTGACCGCACAGGTCACCGTCAACGCTTCCAGCTTCCGCAGCAGCTCCTGCGCAGCTTCCTTTTCCTGCGCGAGGCGCACGACCGCTTCCGCGCGCTTCTTTTCAATCAAGCGCTTGGTGCCGGCGGTCATCACCACGGCCAGTTTCTGGGGAAACAGGAAATTCCGCGCATAGCCCGCGCGCACGCGGCAGGCATCGCCCGAGCGGCCGAGTTCGGCCACATCTTCCAACAGGATCACTTCAATGGTCTTGCCCATCACACACTCATCCTTTCGCCGCTTAGGGCAGCAAACCCATTACCCGCGCCCGCCGAATGGCCCGCTTGACCTGGCGCTGCTGCTTGGCATTCGCCCCGGTCACGCGCCCCGGCAACATTTTGCCGCGTTCGGTCATGAACTTGCGCAACACTTCATAATCGCGGTAATCCACCACTTGGTCGGCCTTGAGCAGCCGCGTCCGTGTCCGGCCCTGGTCCTCTGTTTTGTCCCGCCGTGCGGTCCGCTTGGTCTTTTTCTTCATCATGGCTCTCTACTCCAGTCTTAAAAAGGGATATCCGATTCATCATCCATGGGCGGCTCCGGCGGCGGCGGTGGCGCCTTGGCCGGCGGGGCATCGCTGACGCTGCCCGAGTCGCGCCCGGCGCCTTCGCGCCGGCTGCCCAGGAACTGTACGCGTTCGGCGCGCACTTTCAGGCGGGTCCGCTTCTGGCCGCTTTCCTTGTCGTCCCACGAATCCATCTGCAGGCGCCCTTCGACAAACACCGGCGACCCTTTGAACAGATATTGCTGGCAAAGCTCCGCCTGCCGGTCCCAGACATCCACATCCAGAAAAACGGCCCGCTCCACGCGCTCGCCGCTTTTGTTCGTGTAGGAATCATCCAGCGCCAGCCGCAGCGTGGTCACCGCCGTCCCGGAGGGCGTGCGGTGCAGTTCGGGATCCCGCGTCAGGTTCCCGATCAACATGACTTTATTCAGCGTGGCCATGATCCTCTTCCTTCTTGGGCGCCGGGGGCACGGCGGGCGCCTTGACCACCTGCACGCGGAACACCTGCTCATCGAGCTTCAAGCGCGCCTGCAGCGGCGCCACCTTGTCGCCCGCCAACTGGAACGCCAGCAAGCCGTAGTGCCCGCTCAATTCCTTCTGCATGGGCCGCGCGAACTCGCGCCGCCCCAGCCGGGTGCTGCTCGTGACCTTGCCGCCCAGCTTTTCAATCTCGGCGCGCACCGACTCCACGGCGCCATCCCAGTCCGTCTCCTTCAGGCTCTCCCGAAAGATGATCATTGCTTCATATTTATTCACTGCTTGTCTCCTCAATTGAACTCGTTCATGGCGCGGTCCACTCCCTGCAAAAGGATGGTTTCCACCGCCGTCGCCGCCCGCGCAGCCGTCTCGGCCAGCGCCGTGCGTTCCGCGGCATCCATCCGCTCCAGCACATGCTCGCGCAAACTCTGTCCTGCTTCCTTGTCTCCAACTCCAACCCGCACCCGCACGAACTGCTCCGTGCCCAGGCGCTCGATCACCGACTTCAGGCCGTTGTGCCCGCCCGCGCTGCCTTGCGCGCGAATCCGCAGCTTGCCCATGGGCAGGTTGACGTCATCGGCCACCACAATCAAGTCTTTTGCGGTCAGCCCCGCCGGCCGCATCAGCGCCGGCAGGACGTTTCCGCTCAAGTTCATGTAGGTCAGCGGCTTCACCAGCAGCAATGCGCCGGCGCCCTCCAGCGTGGTTTTGGCCGTTTGGACCGGGCGGCACCAAGAGCGACGAAACTTCGCGCCCCGGCGCCGGGCAAACTCGTCCAGCACCAGCCAGCCCGCGTTATGCCGCGTCTGGTCGTAGGCCCGTCCGGGATTGCCCAGTCCAACCACCAACTTCATGCTCGGGTACCGGTTCCCGCCGCGTGGTACGGCTTACTTCTTCTCCTTCTTCTCGGCATCCTTGGCCGCCGGGGCCTTGCCGTCCTTCTCCTTTTCCTTCTCCTCGCCTTCTTCGGCCTTCTTCTCGGTCAGCACTTCCGGGCCTGCGGCGGCAGTCGCGGCTTCGGCATCGGCCTCCGCCTTCTCTTCTTCTTCCGTACGCGGCGCGGCCACGGCCACGATCACCTGGTCGGGGTCGTCCAGCACCTTGTACTTCGCCGCATCCACCGGAATGTCGCGCACGCGCAACGTCTTGCCGATATGCAGCTCCGTCACATCCAGCGGGAATTCTTCGATCAGGTCGCCCGGCAAGCACTGCACTTCCAGCGTCCGGTGCACGTGTTCGAGAATGCCGCCTTCCTTGGCCACGCCCACCGGCGTGCCCACCAGCAGGATCGGCACTTCGATTTGAATCCGCCGCGTCATGGACACTTCATAGAAGTCCACATGCAGCACCCGCCCCGTCATCGGGTGGTGTTGCATCGCCTTCAGCATTGCCTTGATCGGCTTCTCCTGCCCTTCCACCGCCAAATCCACGATCATGTTTTCACTGCGGTGCTTCCGCAGCATCATCACAAAATCGTGCTCATTGAGCTGGATGTCGAGGCCGGGCCGGCCCTCGCCATACACCACCCCCGGGAACCAGCCCGTGCGGCGCAGGCGCCCAGCCGACGCACTACCCTTTTGGGTCCGCCGCTGGACAGTCAATTTGGTCTCTTTCATTGCGTTCTCCCTTGATGAATCTCGAACAACTTGGAGAGCGATTCGTCTCCATAAATCCGCTTGATCGCATCCCCCAGCAAATCCGCCACCGTCAGCACTGTGATTGGAAACCCGTTCCAACCCGGCTGCTGCGGGATCGTATCCGTGGTGATCAATTCCTCGATCGGCGACTCCTTGAGCCGTTGGATGCCCAGCGGCGTGATGGGGCAGTGGCTCACCACCGCGCGCACCGACTTCGCCCCATGGGCCTTCGCCAGCCGCGCCGCGGAACAAAGCGTCCCCGCCGTGGTCGTCATGTCGTCGGTCAGGATGCAATCCTTCCCGGCCACCTCGCCCACCAGCTCAAACGCCTCCACCTCCGTCGCCGACTTCCGATGCTTCCCCCCCAGCGCCAGGCCCGCGCCCAGCAACTGCGAATAGGAATACGCCATCTTCAGTCCGCCCGGATCCGGCGCCACCACCACCAAATTATCCACCGGCAGCTTCTCCCGCAAATAGCGCACCATCAGCGGCGCCGCATACAGATGATCCACCGGAATATCAAAAAAGCCCTGAATCTGCGGCGAGTGCAAATCCACCGTCAGCACCCGGTTCACCCCCGCCGCCACCAGCAAATTCGCCACCAGCTTCGCCGAAATCGGCACCCGCGACCGATCCTTGCGGTCCTGCCGCGCATAGGCGAAAAACGGCATCACCGCCGTAATCCGCTTGGCCGACGCCCGCCGCGCCGCGTCCGTCATGATCAGCAATTCCATCAAGTATTCATTCGGCTGCAACCCCATCGGCTGCACAATGAATACATCCCGCCCCCGCACCGTTTCCTCATACGTCACGGAAATTTCGCCATCCGGGAAACGGTCAATCGCCGCCGCGCTCAAGGTCATGCCCACCCGCGCCGCAATCTTCTCCGCCAGCGGCCGGTTCGCACTTCCCGAAAATATTTTAAATTGGCTTTGCATCATCATCATGTCGCGGCTCCTTCGTCGTCTGGCGCAATGGTTGCCCGACTAGGATTTGAACCTAGACTCTGGCCTCCAAAGGGCCGTGTGCTGCCATTACACCATCGGGCAATGCGTTCGATGGCATTCCTCAATCGCGCACCGGCAACCAACCCTGGCGCCGTGCCCGACCGTGACAAAGAACCAAACCGGCCCATCCTTTTCCCGGACAGGCCCGTTCAAAAACGCGCGCACCATATCCCCCCCCGCGCCAAAAGTCAATCCCCATCCCCACCCGATTTTGCGCCCCCCCCACCTATACGGCCGACCTTGTTATCATATATATGACACTTGTGGAGAACAACGTCGCCAAGTATGACCCCTTGGTCCGGCGCGCGGCGTAAAGCCCCGCGTGGGGCGGGGGCAACTTGCCTCGGGGCGGGGGTTTGGTTATGTTCGCGGGCATGGACTTGTCGGTTATCCTGACCTATCGCTGCCAGTCGCGTTGCAGCATGTGTCAGGTATGGCAGCACCCCTCGGTGCCGGCAGAGGAAATCGGCCCCGCCACTCTGGCCAAGTTGCCGAACGGATTTCGCACCATCACGCTGACCGGCGGGGAACCGACGCTGCGCGAGGATTTGCCGGAATTGGCGGCCGTATTGCGGCCCAAAACAAGGCGGCTGGTTGTCATGACCAATGGCCTGCTGGCCGAGCCGCTGGCCGAACTGGTGGCCCGATGGCCGGACATTGCCATCCGCGTTTCCGTGGATGGCCACGGCGCGAAAAATGATACCATCCGCGGCGAAGAAAATGGCTATGCGCGAAAAATGGCCACAGTGCGCCATCTACTGGCCGCCGGCGCGCGGGATGTGGGTTTGGCGGTCACCATTCAGGATGACAACTGCGACCAGTTGCTGGCGCTGTTCAAAATGGCGCAATCGTTCGGCGGCGATATCTCGCTGGCCACGCTCCATAACGGGTTTTTGTTCCATAAAATTGACAATGAGCCCTACAACCGGCTGCGCACGGCCCGGGCCATTCAACCGCTGATTACCGAGCTGCTGGCCACGCGCCGCCCGCGCTTCTGGCGGCAGGCTTATTTCGCGTTGGGCCTCATGAAAAAAATCCTCGGCCAACCGCGGGGTTGGCGCTGCCCGGCGGGGCGCGATTTTCTTTATCTGGACCCGTGGGGCCGGCTCTATGCGTGCCCAATCCGGCCGGATTTGGAAATGGGCGATCTGAACATCGGCACTTGGCGGAGTTTGCTCAAAAGCCCGGGCGCGGCGGAAGCGCGCACCCGCGCGCTGCGTTGCACCCACAATTGCTGGCTGACCGACCACGCCCGGCCGGCGCTGCGCAACCACCGCTGGCCGCGGTTGCCCAGTTGGCGCGCGTGGCGCTGGCTCGTGGCCAACAAGGTGCGCGTGACGTTGGGGCACCCGCCCCCCTTCGAACGCGATGTGCCATTCCACGACATGGCGCAGGGGTTCATTGCGCCGCGCCGCGAAAGCTGGCTGGGGCGGCCATACACCCCCGTGGAGCAAGTCAAAACCGAGCGCCCCTACGGCGCGTTCAACAACGTAATGAACAAGTGAGCACATGAAAATTGCCGTTTTGGGAAGCAAATCACTGCCGGCATTTGCCGGCGCCGACCGCGTGGCGGAAAACATCCTGCACCACTTGCCCGCCGACGATGGCCGGCATTACCACATTTATGTGGTGCGCACCCCCGCCCAGCCCCGGCCTTTCGATTACGCACCCAATATCCGCGTGATCCCCGTGCCCGCCATGGCCGGCAAACATAGCCGCGCCACCACGTTTTTCCTGCTGAGTGCGCTGCATTGCGCCTTGGTCTTGCGCCCGGCATTGGCCCACGCGCACGATTCCGCCTTTGGGCCGTTTGCCTGGATTCTCCGCCTGCTGCGCCCGCGAATGCCGATACTGGGAACCTTCCATGGCAACCCCTACGAGCGCGCCAAATGGAGCCGCTTTGCCAAATGGTTTTTACGTTTTTCGGAAGGCGCCTTCATTCGCGCCTGCACCGAACTCACCACCGTGGCGCGGGCAAAGGTGGCCGATGTGCAGGCGCGCTCGCGCACGCCCATTGAGTTCATCCCCAACGGGGTAAACCCCACGCCTGCGATTTCCCAAACCGGGCTGGCCGCCCAGCACGGCCTGACTCCCGGCGGCTATCTGATGTTTGCCGCCGGCCGCATGGACCCCACCAAAGGGCTGCACCATTTGCTGGACGCCTATGAACGGCACCAGCCAGCCGAACCCCTGCTGGTCGTGGGTGGCTTCGAGGGACACAACCAGGAATACTCCGCCCAACTCCTTGCCCGTTGCCGGGCCACGCCGCGCGTGGTGCTGATCCCGCGCCTGCTCACGCAACCCGAGCTGTTTGAACTGGTGGCCGGCGCCAAGCTGTTTGTGTTCCCGTCGGAAATCGAAGCCATGAGCATGATGCTGCTGGAAGTCATCTCATGCGGCGTGCCGGTGCTGGCATCGGACATCGCGGAAAATACGGAAGTCACCGGCCCCGACTACCCTTGGCTATTCCGCAACGCCGACGCCGCCCACCTCGGCGAGCAACTGGCTGCATTCCTGCGCGATGGTCCCGGCCCGGAAGTCGCCGCGCTGCGTACGCGCTGCGCGCGCGACTTCAATTGGTCGGCCATCGCCACGCGCTACTTGGCCATATTTCAGCGGCTGGCCCCGCTGTAACGCGCCACGCAACAGGTGGGCGTGATTTTCCACACCGTGGAACGTTTGGACCTGATTTTTCCACACTCTTATGAGAAGGCATGTCAAGAGGTCCGTTTTGACGGACACCGCGTTGGCGAGTTCTTTGG
>MWEZ01000097.1 GCA_002071335.1 Verrucomicrobia bacterium ADurb.Bin018 | reverse complement strand
GTCGGCATACGTCTTGCGGGTCTGCCGGTTTTCAACATCATAACTCCAATATGTGTTATTGCCGGCCTGGTCCACGAGGCCAATATGTTGTAGCAAGCGAAGCATGGCTTTTATCAGGGATCCAATCATCGCGGTCAACCTGTCATTCTTTGAATACATTTTCCGTCTGCGGGACTTTTTGTGTTTGTGGTACATTCGCCTCAGGAGGAATCGAAACCTCTAACGGGTGACCCCTTTACAGACCGTCTCTCGCATTATCTAGAAATTGTTATATATTATAGGATCGGCCTCTTTGTTCAGCGGTGCGCCGCTCCAGTAGGCGCGATAGGGAGATGTCCGCGGGGTTGGTTGTCGTCTCGATTGAAGAAGAGACATGCAGTTTGCGGCTGTCTGTCTTGTCTGCGGGTCACTGTGTTTCAAGTACGGTTCTACCAACGGCACGTCGGTGGCATTGCCCTGCAAACCTACGATGGTAAGTGCCCAAACTTCGGGAGTAACGGGATTTGTTGAGGCATTAGACAACGCATATGATGGTTGAACGAGTTGAGCGTACTTTGCACTTGTTTCCTTGCCTAGCAGAATATGGCGAGCTTCTTCGATGAAAGCATTCTTTCCATCTCGGCTTATGATGCACCCCATTGCCAGAAAAAGAATAGCGGCACACGACCAAGACAAGAAGTTCCTAAGCAAGGTCATAGGGCATTTCACTTCGAGCATTTCATGTCCTGGCAGTCGAGTTTGACCGGGTCGAGCCGAACGCGCCAATTGCCGGTTACCTCGAATATCCAGTCTAGCCGGTACCAAGGCCAGTGACCGTCAGGATACCACCAAGCGGGTACCCAGCCCTGCACGATACGCCACCCCTCTGCTGCGTCGAGTGCCGAGTGTGCGGCATCGGTCTTTGTATTGAAGAAATAGCTGGCTTTGGAACCACACGCTTGAAGGTGAGCGATGAGTTTCGCTTGGCATTCGGCCTCACTATTGCCTGATGCCGATTGCTTTGTCTGCCAGTTCTCAAACTGCTGCCAGATCCTGCCGTAGTGCTTCCATATCTTTACGTGCTTCTTCTCATGCCGTTTGACGCCACTGCGGGTTGACCCAACGACCCATGCTCCACCTGCGCTACGTGAACGCAATGACGGGAGGGAAATCTGGACAGTTTGCTTGTAGCTTTCCGGTTGTTCAACGGAACAGCAGCAATTGGCATGCTTGATCTTGAGCGGTTTTTCGATCGAAAGTTGGTGCGCCGTAATCCCGACGCCTCCGATAGCACCAAGAAGGTCGGCTACAGGCACATAGACACTCGGCAACTCCTCGAAGGTATAAAGACCCAGAGCGTCAACTTCGGTGATGGGATCATTCTCAGCAAAGTAATAGGCGTTATCATCGGAGGCTTCTGATAAGGATGCTTCAAGCGCTTCGTCCAATGGATCTCTGTTAAGCCACCTCCCCATGCTTGGCCCATAGTACCGGTACCCATAGTAATAGAGTTCGGTTTCGTCGTCATAGTACTTCGTGCTGAAGCGGAAGGGGTTGAGAGCAGCGTAATTACCGGACTTTGCAATGGCGTTGCCGTAGGGGTCGTACTCATAGTGGGCGGCGAGGGCGCCGTTTTTGTCCAGCACGTCGGTGATGTTGCCGTTGGCGTCGCAGGCGTAATAGAGCGGGCGGGGGATGTTTTCCCTGCGTACTCTTGCCAGCAGGCCGCCGACGCCGCCCGCGCCTTGCAGCGATCCCGAGAGGTCGAGACCCCAGACGAAATGGGAGACATGAGACTGGAGATCAGAGACTGTAGACTCTTGAATCATGTTCCAGCCGTCGTACAGGAAGGTGTTGGTCTGCGTGGCGGTGGCTTTCATGATGCGGCGGCTCATGTGATCGTATTGGTTTTGCATCACCGGAACCCCGTTGGAGGAAACAGAAATCAACCGGTTTTCGCCATCCCAGTCATAGGCCCACGGCCCGAGTTGGGTCATATTGCCATCGGGGTCGTAAACGGGTTCGGCGGCCCCCGCATTGATGTTGGTGTATTGGTTCAGCTCGTTGGCCTGGTACAGGTTCGTCACCTCGTTGGCGCTGGCCTCCCGGCGGTTGCCGATGGGGTCGTAGGCGTAGGCGTAGGAGTTGGTGCCCCCCGCCGGAAGCGGGGCAGGCATGACGGCGCTGGTCAACTCGGAGCGGGCATTATAGCCGAAGGTATTTGTACGCGCCGGGGGCGTCGCGGCTCCATCAATACGAACGGTGCGCCGGCCGGCGGCATCGTGGTCATAGGCGAAAGTCGAAACTAAGCTGCCGTCAAAGGTGTTGATTACGGCCGTCTTAAGGTCGCGGTTCGGCTCGTAGGCGTAGGCCGCGGCCGCGCCGTTCAAGACACTCCAGCCAGCAAGAAGGGTCGAGTTCGGGACGTAGGAATAGTCGAACTGGACGCCGTTGGAGACCGCGACGGAGACGAAGCGCCCGAATTCATCATAGCCGTAACCAATGGCATAACCTTCACCAAGAGCGATGCTGGCGGGCCGTCCGAGAGAATCATAAGAACGCGAAAGCACCGCTCCGTCGGGCATTTGTTCTTCCAACAGTGCAAGGGCATCATAGACATTCGTCCGAGTTCCCGTGCCGTCCGTCACGGTTTTCTGCCGCCCGAGGCGGTCATAGGTAAAGGCGACATCGGGGGTGGCGTCGGAATAGTTGATGTTCGTCAACTGTCCGAGGGCGTCGTAGGCGTATGCCGTCTCGACGCCGCGCGCCCAGGTGCGCTGGGTGAGACGTCCGGCCGCATCGTATTGGTAGGCGGAGCCGTGGCCGTCGGCGTAGAGCTTGTTGGTCAGGAGGCCGGTGGCTTCGTCGTAGTTCCAGCGGGTGGCGTCGGGAGCCTCGTTGGTGTCCCGCCAAGTCTTCATGGCCGACAAGCGGCCATAGGCGTCGTATTCGTAGGCGACGGGGTAGGTCGCGCCCCAGACGTTGGTCGCGCGCCCCTGCAGGTCGTAGGCCGTGTGTACCGTGTTCGTAAGGGCATCTGTGACGCCGGTCCGGCGGCCCGTGGCGGCGTCGTAGGCGTACGCGGTGCGGTATCCGGCGGCATCTTCTGTGAAGTCCACCCGGCCGTTGGAAAGGTAAACCGTGCGGTTGGTCCCGGTGCGCGGGTCCACCAGGCCCGCCTGCCGTTCGAGGCCGTCGTAGAGATAGCGGTATTCCGCGCCGGTTGGCAATGTCAGGGTCTGGAGCAGACTGTTGCTGGTCACCGTGGTTTCGGGATTGGCGATGCCGGGGCGGGTAAGGGTCTTGGTCACCGTCTTGGAAAGCGGGTCCACGGAGGTCTGGCGGGTGGAGACGTTGCCCCGGGCATCCACGGTTTCCTCCAATCCTGCTTCGCAGGCACAGCCGCTGCCGCCGACCTGGGTGCGGGTGATGGAGTTGGTGAAGGGCGCGGCGGAGCCGTCGAAGGGGTAGCTGATGGTAGTTCGTTGCAGGAACCAGTTGCCGCCCGACTGGACGTATTCGCGCCACTGCTCCTGGATGCGGTCCATGGACGCCAGATCGAGAACGCCGTTGGTGTTCACGTCTGTCCCGGTGCGGAAGAGGTCGCCGCGTTCGTCGTAGGTATACAGATTGTCCAAGGAACCGGTTTGGCTTTCGCGGATCAGCCGGCCTTCGTCGTCGTAAGTCCAGAAGGTGTTGTTGCCGGACTGGTCCACGAGGCCAATATGTCGTAGCAAGCGAACCATGGCTTTTATCAGGGCTTCAATCATCGCGGTCAACCTGTCACTCTTTGAATACATTTTCCGTCTGCGGGACTTTTTGTGTTTGTGGTACATCCGCCTCAAGAGGAACCGGAACCTCTAATGGGCGACCCCTTTCTGGGGCGACCCCTTTCTGGGGCAACCCCTTTTCTGACATTGCCCTTTCAGCTGCGATTCCCTCCACTATGTCCCCCGTCTCTATTTTGCAAATGAGTTCCCTGATCTTTTGTCGTATATTGTTGTCGAAAATCTTCAGATCCCCACGCTGCTCACACTCCAAGAGATAATCCCTTCGGGCATCGATGGGCGTTGCGTAGCCAAGCGATGAAAGCAGAACACGTCCTCCGTATTGTCGATATAGCTCACGGTTGATGTTACGCACATGGAGAAAGAGACACGCTTTCTCAACTTGCTTGGTCTCATGATTGGCCGATTCTTGTGTCGAGGAACCAGCCAATGGATGCGACGCCAATATACTCAACCTGTTTGATAGTTCTCTGCGGCGCTCCTCTGAAAGATTATTGATAGCAAGTTCTAGTTTGACAGCTGCAATCTTCTGGGTGATGATGCCCCGCAACTCGCCAGAAGCCCGCTGTTGCATGACGAGATACTCTTGGATATCTCTTTCCGATAGCGACACCTCCGCAGTCTCCGCATACCTCGCGAACAGTATAGACTCTGCATAACGAAGCAAGGCGCTGGCTCGTTGGTCCAATAGCCATCCTTGATATGCTGACATATCCAAGTGTTTCTTTTTCTCGGCCAACAACGTGGCTGGCGGATCGAGAACAGACAAGTGAATTTCCTCGCCGAGTACCACTGCCACAACATTCATATTTGTTTGGCCTGAAGTACGCATTGTGGTTGCGGCGGTGACAAATACACACGCATAAAATAACGCGCTTCTCAGTTGCACTTTTATTTGCAACAACATTCTTCACACGCTTTCTCTTGCCCGCTTGAATACCCATCGGCTCCCCCAAAGCCCACGCCAATGCGATATTCTTGGGCAATATCTGTGCACTTCTGGAATATGTTCGGGTCGGACGACATCTGATCAGCAGCGCACCGGATACACGCCTCGACCGCATCGTTGAATAGCGCAAGATCGCACTTATCCTTCCCGCTGTTACACGTTCGATAGCAGATGTCATGGTTGTCGCATGCACTCTTGAATGAGCAGCCCTTAATCGGCTCATCCTTGTTATACCAACCCCTGTCACGCACAACCCAGTCAGGCACGGTACACCCATCGATCGATGGATCATCGGCGGGGTTCCAATTGTCTTTCTGCCTTTGTCCTCTTTTCGATCCATCCGGGCACACACAGTCCGTAGTAGTAGGAGGCCTGGGTGGCGGCGACGGCGGCGGCGGCGGCAACGGCCACGGAGGATCATTCTGTCCGGGAGGCCAATAGCTTTCGTCTCTGCCATCTGCATCGATGTACTTAGCCGAATTGTTCCAGAATGCCGTATAGAGGTTTAGTTTAATCATTCCTAGCGGATCCCTACTGATCCACCTGCCCAAGTTCGGGCAATAGAATCTGTAGCCGTAATAGTACAATCCGGTTTCTCCATCCCAATATTTTGTGCTGAATCTAAACGGATTGGCATCCGCCTGGGTGCCGGATTGGGCGATGGTGTTGCCGTAGGGGTCGTACTCGTAGTGGGCGACCACATTGCCGTCGGCATCCACCAGATCGGTCACATTCCCATTGGCATCGCAGAAATGGAACCAAGGCGACTCGGCGTCCGCTCTGCTCTGCATCAGCAGGCCGCCGACGCCTCCGGCTCCTTGCAACGTCCCCGACAGGTCGAGACCCCAGACGAAATGGGAGACATGAGACTGGAGACCAGAGACTGTAGACTCTTGAACCATGTTCCAGCCGTCGTAGCGGAAGGTGTTGGTCTGCGTGGCGGTGGCTTTCATGATGCGGCGGCTCATGTAATCGTATTGGTTTTGCATCACCGGCACCCCATTAGAGGCCACAGAAACTAATCGGTTTTCACCGTCCCAGCTATAGACCCACGGACCGAGTTGGATCAAGTTTCCATCGGCATCGTAAACGGGCTCGACGGCTCCCTCATTGATGTTGGTGTACTGGTTCAGTTCGTTGGCCTGGTACAGGTTCGTCACCTCGTTGGCACTGGCCCACTGGCGGTTGCCGATGGGGTCGTATGCGTAGGCGTAGGAGTTGGTGCCCATGATCGCATCTGCCAGTTCGGACCTCATGTTGTACCCGAACAGGTTGGTCGTCAATCCCGAATCCACCCGCTGCGTCCGGCGGTCGGCGGCGTCGTAGGCATAGGCGAAGGCCGAAACCGGGCTGCCGTCGAAGGTGTTGACCACGTCCGTCCGCAGATTGCGGTTCGGTTCATAGGCGTAGGCGGTGGCGGCGCCATCCGCCACGCTCCAGCCCGCCAGCAGATCGGAGTCCGGGACGTAGGAGTAGTTGAACTGAACGCCGTTGGACACCGCGACGGCGGCAAAGCGGCCGAATTCGTCGTAGCCGTAACCAATGGCATAGTCCGCATCCAGCGCGATTCCGGATGGGCGGCCAAAGGCGTCATGGGCGCGCGCCAGCACGGTCCCATCGGGGAGCCGTTCTTCCAGCAGGGTCAGAGCATTGTAGACGTTCGTTCGGGTGCCGAGGGCATCCGTAGCCGTTAGCTGCCTGCCGAGGCGGTCGTAAGTGAAGGCCACGTCGGGGGTGCTGTCGGAGTAGGCAATATTGGTCAACTGGCCGGAGAAGTCGTAGGCGTAGTCCGTCTCGACGCCGCGCGCCCAAATGCGCTTGGTGAGGCGGCCGGCGGAATCATACTCATAGGAAGGTCCGACGTCATCGGCATAGACCTTGTTGGTCAGGAGGCCGGTGGCTTCGTCGTAGTTCCAACGGGTGGTGTCGGGGGCGGCGTTGGTGTCGCGCCAGGTCTTCATGGCTGTCATCCGCCCATAGGTATCATACTCGTAGGCGACGGGGTAGGTGGCACCCCATGTGTTGGTCACGCGGCCCTGTACATCGTAGGCGGTATAGACCGTGTTCGTGAGGGCGTCGGTGACGGCGATCCGGCGGCCGGTGATGACATCATAGCTGAAGGTGGTCCGATACCCGGCAGCATCCTCGATATAATCTACCCAACCGTTGGAAAGGTAGACCGTGCGGTTGGTACCGGTGCGCGGGTCCACCATGCCCGTCTGCCGTTCGAGGCCGTCGTAGAGATTGCGGTATTCCGCGCCGGTCGGCAGGGTTCGCGTCTGGGGCAGGCCGTTGCTGGACACCGTGGTTTCGGGATTGGCGATGCCCGGACGGGTAAAGGTCTTGGTCACCGTCTTGGAAAGCGGGTCAACGGCGGTCTGGGTGGTGGTGACGTTGCCCAGGGCATCCACGGTTTCCTCCAGTCCTGCTTCGCAGGCGCAGCCGCTGCCGCCGACCTGGGTGCGGGTGATGGAGTTGGTGAAGGGTGTGGCGGAGCCGTCGAAGGGATAGCTGATGGCCGTTCGTTGCAGGAACCAGTTGCCGCCTGACAGGACATATTCGCTCCACTGCTCTTGGATGCGGTCCATGGATGCGAGATCGAGAACGCCGTTGGTGTTCACGTCCCTCCGGGAGCGGAAGAGGTCACCGCGTTCGTCGTAGGCATACAGATTGTCCAAGGAACCGGTTTGGCTTTCGCGGATCAGCCAGCCTTCGTCGTCGTACTCGTAGGAGTTGGTGATGACTGCTCCGCCGAAGCCGGGCTTTTCGGCGCGGGCTGTTCGGCCCTCGCGGTCCCGCGCAACCAGTTGCCACATCGGCGAGTTTGTCATGCCAGTATAGGTCTTCGTCCACTGCCCGCCGTCGGTCCCGATGCCGTACACGTAGTGTTGCGGCATCACGCCCGTGCCCGTGATGGACTTGATCTTGCCATCGCGCAGGCGGGCGGTGGTCTCGGTGGCCCCGCCGGGGGGGGTGACGGTCTCGGTCCGCTCGCCATATTCCGTTGTTGTGGCAAGCCCCGCCTCATCCCACGATTCCACCAGCCGCCCCGCCAGGTCGTAGCGATTGGAGGTGGAGAGCGAGATTCCGCCGCCCGACAGGGTCTTGCTCAAGACATTCCCTGCCGCGTCATAGACGGCGGCCTCCGTCGGCCCATCCTCCTTGGCGGTAAAGATGGTCCGGCCCAGCATGTCGTGAACATAGATCCATGATTGTCCGTCGGGCCGTGTCTCCGACTCCTTGCCGCAGCAGCCCCAGGTGGTTACTGTCGTCAATCCGTTGGCGAATCGGCGGATCCGTTCGCGCCCGAACTCGTCCCGGCTGATCGTCTGCCAGTCCATCCGTTCCCATTGGTTGCTGCCCGTGCAGACCCAGGTTTCGGTTTGGACTTCACGGCCCATGGCATCCCATATCGCTACGGTCTTCGTGCTCACGTAAGGCTCTTCCAAGTTGGCCTTCAGGGTCTCGGTCACCTCCACGAACGCGCCGCCCGCCTGTTCGGTAAACGCGCCGACGGAGGCATTGGAAACGGCATAGGTGCCGATGCGATACTGCCACGCGTCTTCCGTCCCGTCGGGGTGGGTGATGGAAAGCGGCTTTAAGCGCAATCGGGGATTGCCCCCTGGCCCGTTTTCTCGCCGGGTGGTCCGACGATTGGCAGCATCGCCATAGGCTGATGCTGTATCCTCGGCTTCTTCCTCTACCACGATCCGTTCGTGGCCGTCAGCGACATAGCCCGTCTTTCGCTATTCGAAGGTAAAAACCCCGAATATCCTTGGATTTAGGTCAAAGGTCTGCCCCACATTTTTGTTGTAGATATTCAAGCCGAGGCGGGGGCTGTTGGGGCAACACA
>MWEZ01000096.1 GCA_002071335.1 Verrucomicrobia bacterium ADurb.Bin018 | reverse complement strand
AATGCGGGCGGCATCCATTCCTTTCGCGGCCAGCAAATTTTTTTCCGCGTTTGTGCTGACCGTGGCCCGGACCCATGGTTGATTCCAACTCCGGACCTCCCTTGCTTCCATCCAGTCTGCCAACCGGCGGCCCCAGCGCCATTGGCCAAACAGGATGGACCACCACCAATCGCTGGTGGCGATGATGGTCGGTCGCTTTAGCCGAACAACTTGCCCCGGAATCATGGGCAGGGTTTCCTTGCAAAGAATCACCGCCGGCGACAACTCCTCGATTTTCCGGAGCAGCCGGGGCATTTGCCGATACCAACGCAGGGTTTTCCACCATTTGTCGCGGCCATGGGTTTGATCCACCGTGAAAGGCAATTCCAACACGCGCATCTGGCGGCGCAATTCTTCATCCCGGCGGCCGGCCGGCATCATGCTGGCATAGACCAAGTCATAGGCCGGGGTGAGTTCCGCCGCCAAATCACGAAGGGCCGGCCATTGGAAGGCTTCGATTTCCGGCGGGTAGCGATGCAAATAGACAACAACGGGTTTCGATTTGCTCATGGCGACATCCATGCTATACCCTGTTCCCATGAATTTGACCAGCGCGCGCATCCAAATAATTGGCGCCGAGACCTTGGCCGGAGCCGCATTGGCTGCCGCCACCCAAGCGCGGGGAGGGGCGTTCAGTCTTTTGTCTGCCGATGATACCAATGATTGGCGCGATGCGGCGGCAATCGAACAGGGCATTGCCTCGTTCCGGCCCGATTACCTCTTTGTGGTTGCCGGCGAATCTGGCGGCATTGCCCTGAACCAAGCCCATCCCGCGCGGTTGATGGAATCAAATCTGCGCGTGGTGCTGAATGTGCTGGGCACAGCCGCGCGATTGCGCGTGCCACGGCTGATGTATTTGGCCAGCTCCTGCTGCTATCCCCGTGACGCCGCGCAACCTTTGCGTATCGAGAGCCTCATGACGGGCAGTTTGGAGCCCACCAATACGGCCTATGCCACGGCGAAGTTGGCCGGCATTCAGTTTTGTGCCGCGGTGCGCCAAGAGCACGGCCTGGCTTGGTTCGCGGCGATTCCTTCCACGCTTTATGGGCCAGAGGACCATTTTGATCCCGCGCAAGCCCATGTGGCGACTTCGCTGATGATCCGCATGCACCAGGCCAAGCAGCAGCGCTTGTCGGTTTTCTCTGTGTGGGGCACGGGCACTCCCCGGCGCGATTTCCTGTTCTCCCGCGATTTTGCCGATGCCGCATTCTTCCTTGCCGGGCATTACGATGCGGCCAACGGCCCGATCAATGTCGGCCCCGACAGCGATTATTCCATCGCGGAAGTCGCCCGGATGGTGCAACAAGTTGTCGGCTATGAGGGCCGGCTGGAATTTGATTCCACCAAGCCCGATGGCGCGCCCATCAAACGCTTGGATGCCTCGGCGCTGCGGTCGCTTGGCTGGCAGCCGAAAACCGGTTTTGTGGATGGATTGCGAGAAACCTACGCGGCTTTTCTCAAACAACTTCCGGTTGGATTGTAGGGCTGGAACGGTCGCAGACCTTCCAGCCTTTCCCGGCGGGAAGGTTTCGTCCCTCAACCATTCCCGCCCTACAAAAACAGCCGATTGGATTGCAGGACTGGAATGGTAGGATCAACGATTGATCAGCTCGATCATGCGCGCCGCCAGCGCGGAACGTGAAATCCCTTGTGCCGCGAGCAAAGCATCGCGCGGGCCGATTTCAAAGTGATAATGCGGCTGAAGTCCCGCGTGCGCCCATTTGGCTTTGGGTAGGCGTGGGGTCGCGTGCAACATCAGCAGAGCATCCATGCCGCCGCAGCCGATAAATCCTTCTTCCATGGTCAGTATATTGCGGCAGGGCGCGAGCACGGTCGTTAGTTCAGTCATGTCAGCGTGCGCCAAGTCCATCATATCCACAGTCAAGACCGGCAGCCCGCCGGCTTCCAGTTCATCGCGAACCCCGGCGGCCAGATGGCTCAGGTAGCCGGTGGAAACAAGCGCTGCGGCCGCACCCGTAGTGCCGCTGAGGCGGAAGCCGCATTGAAGTTCTTGCGGTGTCGGTGCGGGGCCGAGATCCGGCAGCGGATGGCTGTCGAGGCGCACATAGCGCACGCCCGGGGTGTCCAGCGCCCGGTTCGCCATGGCGGCAGCAGTGGCCGCATCCGCGGGGGACCAGACCCCGATATTCGGCAGGGCCCGCATCAGGGCCATGTCTTCCAAGGCCTGATGAGTCGGGCCGGACACTTCATAACTGTAGCCGGCGCCCACGCCCACCAGCGTCACATTCATCGGCCGGACTTGGGAGAGGATGGCCAGATTGATGCGAATCTGCTCCAAGCACCGCATGGTGATAAACGGCGCAATGGCATAGGCAATGACGCGATAGCCTTCGAGGGCCAGGCCGGTCGCCACATTCACCAGATTTTGCTCGGCGATGCCCACGTTGAGAAAACGGTCCGCAAAATCCCGGCGCACACCATCGAGAACCGGCGAACCAAAATCACCGGTTAAAAAGAAAATATCGGATTCCGCGCCCATCCGGTCCTTGATGACCTGAAGAAACGCGTCACGCATGCGGCGTTTGGGAGTGCTCACGGCGCGCCTCCGGTCAATTCTTCCACTTCGCCCGGAGTCAGGGTGCGGACGTGGCACAGCGGATCGTCTTCCAAGGCCGGGGCCCCTTTGCCTTTGATCGTGTGCGTGATGACCGCGCGCGGTCCGGGAAAGCTGCATTCCATGCTGCGGCGCAGGGTGGCGCACAAAGCGTCCACATCGTGCCCGTTGACCTCCTCAACTGACCAGCCGAATGCGCGTAACTTATCCGGCAGCGGCGCAAGATCCACCACGTGGGAGGTGTAATCCATCATGCACCGGCCGTTGTCATCCACAATCAGAATCAGGTTGTTCAACTTCTGCTGGGCCGCAAACAACAGGGCTTCCCACACGGCGCCCTCGTGCAGTTCGCCATCGCCGACCACCACCACCACGCGGCGGTCTGAACCTTGCCGTTGCAACGCAATGGCCATGCCCGTGCCAACGCCGGGGCCATGGCCCAATGAGCCATTGACGGTTTCGTAACCGGGGATGATGGGGTCGGGAATGCCGCCGAGGAATGTGCCCGGCCGGCAGACGCGCGCCAGCTCCTCCGGCGAAAAGAATCCCCGGTCGGCCAAGATGGGGTACAAGCTGATGGAGCCGTGCCCCTTGCTGACGATCAGCCGGTCCCGCGCGGGGTCCCGCGGGTTCGCCGGGTTGTGCCGCAACAGCCCGCCATAGAACAGGCAGGTATAGATTTCCACGGCCGACAGGGAAGACGCCACGCGGGTTTCCGGCGCTTGCGCGTGAATCCGCAAGGTGTCCGCGCGGAACCGTGCCGCCAGCTCACGCAAGGAACCGGAATGCTGGTGGGCGCTGGTCATGTAAAATCCCTGACCAGCGGTTGGGAGAGAATCCGCCGCACATAGGCCGCCGACTCAGGGCCAAAGCGTTTGGTGATCATCGCCTGATAGGCCGGTGATTCGTAGTATTCCTTGAACGCTGCATCGCGGAAACGCACGACTTCCTTCCAGTCAACATACTTGGTGGAGAGCGGGCGTGAGTCCCGGCTGTAGTGCCCGTAGGCCGACCACTTCGTGGGCATGGACACGCCTTTGGCCACCAATTCGTCATATAACCGTGTGCCGGGATAGGCCATCGCGCAATAGAAGTTGGCCCATTCAAACTGGAACTTTTTGGCCATGTCGAATGATTCCTGCATGCTCGCCAAATCATCCTCCGGCAGCCCGAAGATGAAATTGCCGACGATGGAAATATCGGCGTCGCGGGTCCAGCCGATCACTTGGTCCGTGGCATCTTCAGTGGTCATTTTGTTGACCGAGCCCCGCACCCGTGCGTTGGCGGATTCAAAGCCGTAGGCCAGCCAATTCACGCCGGCTTTCTTCAGCTTCTTCAAGAGGTCGGGCCCGCGGATGGATGACACGTGGGCATACGCCCAGAAATTCAGGTCCCAGCCCTTGGCGCTAATCCGGTCGCAAATTTCTTCGACGCGTTCAGCATTGATGGTGAACACATTGTCCAGCAGGCGCACGTTGCGCACCCCCAGCTTCACCAGCGTTTCCAACTCGCCCAGCACCCGGTCGGCGGTGCGCAAGCGCAGGTTCGGGCGGCCGGCAACGACGTTCACGCTGCAATAGGAGCAGTTGTAGGGGCAGCCGTGGTTCGTATAAATCGCGGCGTAAGGACTGCGCGCGTTCAGCCGGTCAAAGCAATGCCAATGGTGGGCCCGGTAACGGGCGGGCGGCATCAGGTCCCAGGCCGCGTCCGGCAATTGCTCCACATCCGCAAACATCGGTGCGCGCCCCCCTTGGGTCACTTCATCGCCCTGCCGCGACCAAATGCCGGGAATTTCTCCCGCGGCCGGCCGGCGGTTCCGGCCATGGGCCTTTAGCCAGGCCGCCAACTTCGTGGCCGGCTCGTAAGACTCGCCGCAGCAGACAAAGTCCGCTTCTTCGCTGCGCAAAATCCGCTCTGGGTAGGCGGATGGCACAACGCCATCCAGCAGCACGGGAATGTCCGTGGCCAGCGCATGGATCGCGCGGACTGTTTCGCCCGCTGCCTGCATTTTGGTCACATCGCCCGAGTTGACTTGGTCGGTGCCGACCACAACCAGTGCCGGCGCGGCCGCCTTGACCCGTGCCGCCACCTGTTCGGGCAGCAGCCCCGCCGCGTCGGCATCCAGCAAATCAACCGTCAGGCCGTGCCGGCGCGCATAGGCGGCCAGCAGTCCCAATTGGACTGGCGGCGTGACCCCGGCGATATCCCGCCCCAAGTCACCGTAGGCATGTTGCCGGTTGTTGGGGAAAATCAAAAACAGGTCCAAGTGGTCATCACCCATGGGGACTCTCCTTTGCCGTGTTGGCCACGGCTTGTTCAAATTGGCCGGCTGCGCCCGGGGCGGCCTGATGGAAGGCCATCTCTTGCGCGGGGATGCAGTGCACCGGGCAGGCTTTGACGCACAAATCGCAGCGGATGCACAAATCCGGATCAATGCACAACAAATTGTAGTCTTGCGGACCGGTGGCCCGTTGAAAGCCCTGCCAGCGCCCTTCGGCATCGCGGTGCACCGCCGAAACTTTGACAATGCACTCCGGCACCGGGCAGGCGGTGATGCACATGTCGCAATAGATGCAACGCCGGTTATCAATTTCAAAAAGATATTGGCACTGATAGCAGCGGATGGCCTCCGTCATGGCCTGCTCCCGCGTGAATCCTTGCTCCACTTCGGCATCCGGCTGGTCCGGCGTAAGCGCCACCAACGCCATCTCCTGCCGGGGGATCGCATCCATTTCCCTTGTGCGGCCGGTCGAAGGCACAACCGGGCCGATCCCGATATCATCGCCGATGCGCCGCGCGCCCATGAGGAATTGGTCCACCGCGCGGACGACGCGCTTGGCGTGGCCGATGGTATCAATCAGCGAAGTGGATCCCGTGGCCACATCGCCGGCCAGAAAAACCGGCGGCTGCGTTGACGCGGGCCGGATGGGACGCTGCCCGGTGCCAAACAGCACCGTATCGGCCGCAACGGTAAATTCCGTGCCGGGAACCAGGTCGTACTGCCTGCGTCCGTGGGCATCCAACTCACCGGGGACGGTGCGGGCCAGACGGATTTCTTTTACGTGCGAATCGCCCAGGCAGGCCAACGGCATCACGCGGGTTTCCAGCGTAATACCTTCCGCAGCCAAGGCGTCCATTTCATCGGTGCTGATGTACATCTCAACTTCGGACCGCCGATAGAAAATCCGCACATGTTCCGCACCCAGCCGCCGCGCAATCCGCGCGCAATCCACCGCCGTGAACCCACCGCCGATCACTACCACCCGCCGCCCGATCGCCGGTTTTTCTCCACGGTTGACCCGTCGCAAAAAGGGCAGCCCGTGCATGACGCCCGGCAAATCGGCGCCCGGCAAATCCGGCAGCACCGGGTCCTGGGCGCCCGTGGCCCACACCACGGCATCGTGGGTCTGGCGCAATTCCGCCAAATCGGCGCTCACGCCGAGGTGAAGCTTGATTCCCACGGCCAGCGCCTGGGCGACTTCATGGGCAATGATCTCCCGCGGCAAGCGAAACAGCGGAATACCCTGCACCATTAGCCCCCCGGGCTGGTCATCTTTTTCATAGAGGTCCACCGCATGGCCAAGGCGGCATAATTCGCGCGCGGTGGTCAATCCGGCAGGGCCTGCGCCTACCACGGCCACCCGCTTGCCGCTGGCCGAAAAAATGGGTTCCAAAATAATCGGATCGGTATGCCGGCGGAAATCGGCGGCCGCACGCTTGGCCACACGGATGGCCACCGATTCGCCAAGTCCTTCGCGGCCGTGCCGACAAACGGTTTCGCATGGCTGGGTGCAGACCCGGCCCAACACGCCCGGAAATACATTGTCCCGCAGGTTGATGCGATAGGCGGTGTCATAGTCGCCCTTCGCGATGGCCGCCAAGTAGCCGGGGATATCGGTGTGGGCCGGACAAGCGAACTGGCATGGCACACTCACCCGGAACTGATCAAAATCGCGCGCGGCAGCCACGGTGCCGCTTGCGGCCGAAAGCATATTGTCTTTGATGTCGCCTCTACCCATGCCTGCGCTCGTTGTCTGAACCGGCAACCTATCACGCGCCCTGCCGGTCTTCAACGAAAACACCGCGGAAAATGATTACTTTTCCGGGGGCGGGGGGGCGAAGGTGATGTGGTAGCGGGCGAGGGTGGCGCCTTCGGCCAAGGCAAGGTTGGCGCACTGTTTGTTGTAGTCCATGAGCGCCTGCACCGCGGCATTGCGGGCGGCGGTCAGGTTGCGTTGCAGTTGCAGCACGACAAAGCTGGTGCTTTTGCCGCGTTCCAGCTTGCGCTGTTCGGCCAGCAGCGCCTGCCGGGCATAGTCGCGGGCATCCCGGGTGGCTTGCAGCCGTTCATAGCCGGCAGCAACCGCGTTGGCCGCGTTATCCACCTCCACCAAAACCTGCTCTTCCAGTTGGCGCAATTGCAGTTTCATTTTGTCGGCGGTCAGCCGGCTTTGCTCATGCCGGGCTTGTGCGGCGCGGTTGCCCAGCGGGATGGCCAGCGTGATGCCGGCGGACCAGTACGGCTCATTGGCGGATTCCAACTGGCGGAACACGCCGCTTGAATCGCGCTCATCATTGGCAGCCACGCCCGCGTTGCCCACCAAGTTGAGCGCGGGACGGGTTTGGTCGCGCTGGTAGGCCACCACCACATCTTGCCGCGCCAAAGCGAGCCGTGCCTGCCGGAGTTCCGGCCGCTGCTCCAGCGCCTGCGCGCTACTGGCGGCCACATCGGTCATGACTGGCTCCGACACCAGTTCGCCCACCGGAGCAATGGTCGTCGTCGCCGTTTGCCGGTGGTCGGCAAAGACCAGCAGCTTGAGGCGATTTTGTGCTTCGGCATAAGCCTGCTTGGCCGCGCTCAAGTCTGCCCGCGCCGCCGCCGCTTGGCTCTCGGCCTGTTTTTCATCCAGAATGGACATGGCGCCGATCTGCACTTTGTTGCGGTTATCCTCGTAAAGCTGGGTGGCCAACCGCAGCGCCTCTTCCTGCACGGCGATGCTCTCCAGCGCCTGCACCAAACCGAACCAGGCCACCTCCACATCGTGAATGGTATTGGCCATGGCCGTCTCCAATTGCACGAGAGCCTCGGTGGAGAGTTTGCGCGCGAGAGTAACCTGATAGCGCGTGGCATCGGTGGTGAACCCCTTGAGCAGCGGCTGCGTCAAGGTCACGCCCGCGCTGCCAGTGCTGGTATCAAATGGGTTGCCGCTGCGCGTGCCTTCGTTGCGCCCCAGTTTGGTGCCAACTTCATAGCTCAATCCGCCTAGCGCGGTTGCCCCGCGAATGGCGGCTTCATAAGTATCGCGGTCGGTATCGGAGCCACTTCCCACCAACAGCTCATCGTCTTCCGCCGGCTTGCCTTCGATCTCCGTGTGCGCCCGCTGGGCGGACAGGGTGAGTTGTGGATCATAGCCCCCCAACGCGGCGCGGACATCTTCTTGAGCCGAGCGGCTCGATAATTTTTCAATTTGCAGCGCCAGATTATGCTCCAGCGCTATGGCCACACACTCGGCCAGCGTCAGGCTTTGCGTCGCGTTGGTTTGCGCGGGCGCCGCGCCCGCCATGATCAGCAACAGCCCGAGGATCACGCCCGATTGTTTTAAAAATTTATTCATAGCGCAACGCCTCGATGGGGTCCAACCCGGCGGCCTTGCGCGCGGGATAAAAACCGAAAAAGATGCCGATGGCCGCGCTGAACAAAAACGCCAGCGCCACCGACTGCGGCGAGACGAGCGTGTTCCAGCCCAGTTCGGCGGACACCAACTGCGCCACGCCGAAACCCAGCCCGATGCCCAACAACCCGCCGCCCACACTCAGCACGACCGCCTCGACCAGAAATTGCAGCAGGATGTCGCTGCCGCGCGCACCGACCGCCATGCGCACGCCAATCTCGCGCGTGCGCTCCGTCACGCTCACCAGCATGATGTTCATGATGCCGATCCCGCCCACCAGCAACGACAC
>MWEZ01000095.1 GCA_002071335.1 Verrucomicrobia bacterium ADurb.Bin018 | reverse complement strand
GAAAGGTTGATGGTGTGGGCGCGCGCGCCGGGCCGGTGGCGCGGGTTGAGCAGGATGGTGCTTTCGTCCTCGCCGGGATACGGCGGCAGCGGGGACATGCCGCCTTGGATTTGGCGGATATCCTTCAGCACATCGGTCCACGATTGGTGGCGTTTGGCGGGGTCTTTGGCGGTCATTTTGGCCAGCAGCCAGCCATAGGAAACGGGCAGGTGCGGGAGCATCTCGCACGGGTCGGGCAGGTAGTCGTTTTGCTGGGCCTCGATGACTTCGTTGAGCGAGCGGCCCTCGAACGGCGGCTTGCCGGTAAGAATGTGGTAGAGAGTGAGGCCGAGGGAATAAATATCGCTGCGGCAGTCGGGCTGGCGGCCTTCGATTTGCTCCGGGGCGATATAGGTGGGGGTGCCTTCGATGATCTCGCTGGCTTCGCGTGTGGCGGCCACTCCGGCGATGCGCGCCAACCCGAGGTCCGTGATTTTGACCGCACCATCCACACCGAGCAAAATGTTGCCGGGTTTGATGTCGCAGTGGATCAGGCCGGTCTCGCGCCAGGCGGTATCCAGCGCGCCGGCAATGATATTCACCAGCTTGAGCGCCTGGCCGTGCGCCATCCGCTGGTTTTGCGCGACCCATTGCGCCAGATTCGTGCCGTCCACATATTCCATGATGTAGAACAGCGCGCCGTCGTGCTCGCCAAAATCCACGATCCCGACAATGGCCGGATGTGAGAGTTTGGCGGCGGCGCGGGCTTCTTTTTGGAACTGTTCGCGCGCGGTGTCGTCCGTCAGCAGCGCGGGGGAGAGGACCTTGATGGCCACGACGCGGTCGAGGGACAACTGGCGCGCCAGCCACACGGTGGACGTGCCGCCGGCGCCGAGGAACGACATGATTTCATAGCCCGGCACGGCGGGCGGCGCATGTTGACGGGACCTCGACTCCATGGCCCGTCATTCTGGACAAAACCGTGGCGAAAGAAAACTGCTAAATTGCTGCGCGCGCAAGTGTGCGCTTGCCAAGCGGCGCGCTTTGCGGTGTGCTGCTGGGCTCGCGGCCGAGTGTCGGCCGCATCACACAGGATGATGCACCCGGTGACCACACAACGGCAAATGACTGAACTGGAAACCACATCGGCCGCGGCCACGCAAGCTTTCGCGGCGGAGTGGGCGGCCACGCTGCCGCCCGGCACCGTGTTATGCCTGCACGGCGAGCTGGGCGCGGGCAAAACCTGTTTTGTCCAAGGGCTGGCCAAGGGGCTGGGCGTGCGCCGCCCGGTGGGGAGCCCGACGTTTACGCTCATCAACGAATACCGCGGGCGGCTGCCGCTGGCGCACATTGATTTGTATCGCGTGCGCGGGTCGGCGGATGCGTTCGGGCTGGGGCTGGAGGATTATCTGTTTCATTTCGATGGCGTAGTGGCCATCGAGTGGGCCGAACGCGCTGCGGACCTGCTGCCCGAAACCTGCTGGCATGTACGGATCTCCGCCGGCACCGCGCCCGATCACCGGCGGATTGTGCTGGAACGACCGGCCTGAACGGGCCGCGCCCGCCCCGTTTTGGGCGGAAAAGTGTTTGCGCGGTGGCGCGGGGGGGGGTAGGATGCGGAACTTGGTTATGAAGATTGTCAAAGACGGCTATTCCCTGATTATCGGCATCCCCGTGGTGTGCGTGGTGGCAGCGCTGATTGTGCAGAATTATGCCCCGGCGGCCGTAGGCGCGGCGTGGACCCTCTATGCGCTGGGGTTGGCCGGCTGCCTGTTCATGCTCTATTTTTTCCGCGACCCGGAACGGACGCCCGCTGGCGGGCCGGATGAGTTTGTTTCCGCGGCGGAGGGGGTGGTGCGCTCCGTGGAGTTCATGGAGGAACCGCGCTATCTCAAATGCCCGGCGGTGCGCATCAGCGTATTTCTCAATCCGTTCAACGTGCACGTGAACCGCCACGCCATGAGCGGCGTGATCCGCGAGGCGGGCTACACGCCGGGACGTCACCTGTTCACCATGGACCCGCGCTCCTCGGAATTTAACGAGCACAGCTCGATTCTGGTGGAGGGCGAAAAGACGCGCTGCCTGCAACGGCAGATTGTCGGGCCGATTGTCCGCCGCGTGGTCTATTGGCAGGACGCGGGCGCGCGCGTGGAAAAGGGCCAGCGGCTGGGCATGATGAAGTTCGGGTCGCGCATGGATGTGTATTTCCCGGCGGCGGATGTGGAGGCCACGGTGCAGCGTGGCGACAGGGTCCGCGCGGGAGAAACGGTCATCGCGCGGTTGAAGAAAGGCGGCGCGTGATGCCGGCTTGGCTGCGCAAGGCCATCCCGTCAGCCTGCACGTTCCTGGCGCTGTGCGCGGGGGTGGGCAGCATGTTGGCGTCCGGACAGGGAAAATTCCTGCTGGCGGCGCAGTTGATTTTGGTGTCGCTGATTCTGGACGGGCTGGATGGCACGCTGGCGCGGCTGCTGCGCTCGCAAACGAGCTTTGGCGCGGAGTTGGACACGTTTGTGGACATTACCAGCTTCGGTCTCGCCCCGGCGGTGCTGCTCTATTTTTATCCGGGCGGCCTGCACACGCTGCCGGGGTGGGGCCTGGTGGTGACGTTCCTCTACGCGATGTCCGGCGCGGCCCGGTTGGCGCGCTTCCGCGTGGTGGACCCCTACCGCGGCCAGCGCGGTTTCCTCGGTCTGCCCATCACCACGGCGGCGGGCTTCACGGCCGCGTATTTGATCGCGCTGGAAAGCCCAGCGGCGACCCGGTTGTCGTGGCTTTCGCTGCGCGAAGGCCCGCTGGCCATCGGTTTCTGGGCGGCAATCCTGCTGATGCTGGTGTTGCAGGTTTCGCATATCCGCTATTCCAAGCCCACCAAGAATCCGCGCGTGCTGATGCCGTTCATGGTGTGCGTGGTGATGTTGTTCATTGAGCCGGTGGCCATTTATTCGGCGGGGGCGATGTTCGCCTATGGCGTGTGGTTCGCGTTCATTTCGCCGTTCTTTTTCCGGCGTTTTCTGGCGCATCTGCCGCCACCGGATGAGATGGTGCCCGTGGCTGAAGCCGAGCACGCTGAGGAGGATCTGCCATGAGCTCCGCGGTCTATGCCGGAACATTTGATCCGCTGACCTTCGGCCACCTGGATGTGGCCGCGCGCGCCGCGCAGGTGTTTAGCGAATTGGTCGTGGCCGTGGCCGAAGACCCGCGCAAAACGCTGCTGTTCAGCGCGGAGGAGCGCATGGAGTTGGCCCGGGCCTCGCTGGCGCATCTGCCCAACGTGAAGGTGGAGCTGTTCGGCGGCCTGCTGGTGGATTGGGCGCGCCGGCGCGGCATTCGCACCCTGATCCGCGGCCTGCGCGCGTTCTCCGACTTTGAATATGAATTCCAAATGGCGCTGACCAACCGCAAGCTGGCGCCGGATATCGAAACCCTGTTTTTGATGCCCAACGAAGACTTCAGCTATATCAGCTCCAGCATGGTGCGCGAGATTGCCTCGCTGGGGGGCAGCGTGGCTCAATTCGTGCCGGATGTTGTCGCCACGGCCTTGCACCGGAAACTTACGCCCAAATGATGCCCTGCGGCCGGCTTGCGGGCCGGCTCCGCTCACAGGAACTTGTTCATGATTCGCCTTGCCACATCCCAAATCGGCCTCGACGGCTACCGCGTTGATGGTGAAGAGTCTGGCGAGCTGCTGGACCTGGCGAACGATCCCGTGGCGCGCGCGGCGGGGGCCATACAGTATGACCTGACCGTGACCCGTGCCGGCGACGAACTCGTGGTACAGGGCACCGTGGCCGCGCCACTCTCGTTGCGCTGCTCCCGCTGCGCGCAATTTTTCTCGACAACCGTCCGCGTTTCGTCATTCTTGCACGCTTATGAATCGGCCAAGCATCCGGAATTTCTGGATGTTTCCGATGACGTGCGCGAGGATTTGTTGCTGGAAATCCCCGGATTTCCCCTCTGCCGCGATGGCTGCCGTGGGCTATGCGCCCAATGCGGCCAGGATTTGAACGAGAGCCCGTGCGGGTGCGCGCCTCCGGAGCCGGAGGCGTCGCCGTGGGCGGTGTTGGACCAATGGAAGGCAGCCCCCGGCTCGCCGCCGCCCCGCGGCCGCGCCAGCCAGGGGCGGACGTGATCAAGGAGAAAGAAAATGGCTGAACCAAAACGGAAAGTATCGAAGAGCCGCGTGCGGATGCGCCGGGCGGCCTGGGCTGGCAAGATTCCCAAAGCCGCCACGCAAGAGTGCCCGGAATGCGGCGCGCCGCGGCAACCCCACCGGGTTTGCCCGTCGTGCGGCAAGTACAAAGGCCGCCAAGTCATCGTCAAGGCCACGAAGGACTAATTTCCGCGCGCCCGCCCCGCGGGCCCGTCGGGACACGCCATGCGTATTGCTGTGGATGCCATGGGTGGCGATTATGCCCCCCAAGCCATCGTGGAAGGCGCCCTGCTTGCCGTCCGGGAGTGCCCGGACATCAAGTGTCTGTATCTGGTGGGCGATGAACAAGCCATCGCGGCGGAAATCGCCCGCTGCGGCGGCGCGCCCGACCGGGTGCAAGTGCGCCACGCCAGCGAGGTGATCGGCATGGGCGATTCGCCTGCGACCGCCGTGCGCCGCAAAAAGGATTCCTCCATCAACCGCGCCATGGACCTCGTCAAAAACGGCGAGGCCGACGCGGTATTTGCCGCCGGCAACACCGGCGCGGCCGTGGCCTCCGCCACGCTCAAGATGCGCACGCTGGAGGGCATCCGCCGGCCCGGCATTGCCGTGGCCATGCCCACCCCCGCCGAAAAGCCCGTGCTGCTGATTGACGGCGGCGCCACGCCCGACTGCACACCGGAAATCCTGATGCAATTCGCCATCATGGGCACGGTCTATTCGCAAAAAGTGCTGCGCCAAGCCACGCCAAAAGTCGGCCTAATGAGCGTGGGCACCGAGGAGGCCAAGGGTAACGCGCTCAGCAAGGAAACTTTTGAGCTGCTGGAGTGCGCGCCCATCCACTTCATGGGTAATGTGGAAGGCCACGACCTGTTTGAAGGCGTGGTGGATGTGGTGGTGTGCGACGGCTTCACCGGCAACGTGATCCTCAAAACCAGCGAAAGTGTTGCCCACGCCATCAAGAAATGGCTGCGCCGCGAGTTGGTGCGCAATCCGTTGCGCTGGCTTGGCACGCTGCTGCTGTGGGGCGGATTGCGCTCGCTGCGGCGCAAGACCAGCCAGAAAACCTATGGCGGCGCCCCGCTGCTGGGCGTGAACGGCATTTGCATCATCGGCCACGGCAGCTCCGATAAAATCGCGGCCAAAAACGGCATCCTGCAAGCGGTGCAGGCCGTGAAACTGCGCGTGAACGAGGCCATCGTGGCCGGCCTTCAGAAATGCGCGCCCGCCTCCGAAGGAACCCCGGCATGACAAAAACAATCCATGCGGCCATCACCGGCGTGGGCCACTATGCGCCCGCCAAGGTGTTGACCAACGCCGACCTCGAAAAAATGGTGGATACCAGCGATGAATGGATCCGCACCCGCACCGGCATCCGGGAGCGGCGCATTGCCGCCAATGATGAAATGACTTCCGACATGGGCGTGGCCGCCGCGCGCGCCGCGCTGGCCCAAGCCAAGTTGGACCCCGCCGATGTCGAGGCCATCTATGTGGCCACCTGCACGCCGGACATGATTTTTCCCAGCACCGCCTGCCTCATTCAGGCCGCGCTGGGCGCCAAGCGCGCCTATGGGTTTGATATTTCCTCCGCCTGCGCCGGATTCATCATGGCGCTGGACACCGCCGCCGCAGCCGTGGAATCCGGCCGCGTGCGCAACGCGCTGGTCATTGGCGCAGAAAAATTGAGCGTGGTGACCGACTGGACCAGCCGCGATACCTGTGTGCTGTTTGGCGATGGCGCCGGCGCGGTGGTCTTGCAGCCTTCCCCGCGGCCGGGGCTGCGTTCCAGTTTGCTCGGCGTGGATGGCAACCAGGCCGAAATCCTGTATATTCCCGCCGGCGGTTGCAAACAGCCGTCTTCCGAAGAAACCGTGCGCGCGCACCGGCACGCCATCCACATGTCCGGCCGCGAGACGTTCAAGATTGCGGTCAACACCATGCAGGAGGCCGCACAAGAGGCCATCGCCCGTGCCGGCCTCACCGCCGACCAGATTGACTGCATGATTCCGCATCAAGCCAACTACCGCATCGTGGACGCAGTGGCCAAGCGGCTCGGCCCGAATGTGATGGACAAGGTTTTCCTGAATCTCGACCGCTACGGCAATACCTCGGCGGCTTCGATCCCAATTGCGCTTTCGGAGGCCGTCGCTGCCGGCAAGGTGAAGAGCGGCGACAAGATTCTGATGGTGGCTTTTGGCGGGGGATTATCGTGGGGCGGGGCGGTGGTGGAGTGGTTATGAGCACGATGCTTTTGTTCCCCGGTCAAGGCGCCCAAGCCGTCGGCATGGGCCAGGATCTCGCGGCCGGTTTGCCGGAATGCCGCGCTTTGTTTACGCAGGCCAGCGAGGTACTGGGCTACGATTTGCTGAAGCTGTGCGCCGAAGGCCCGATTGAAGAGCTGACCAAGTCGCATCAGGCCCAGCCGGCCATTTTTGTGGTGAGCCAAGCGGCGCGCATCGCGTTGGCGCACGCGTTGGGCGGCAAGTTGGCTGTGGCGGGTACGGCGGGACATAGCTTGGGCGAGTGGGCGGCGCTGCACGAGGCCGGCGTCATTTCATTTGCCGATGCCGTGCGGGTTCTACGCGCGCGTGGCCAATTCATGCAGGAGGCCTGCGAGGCCACCCCCGGCGGAATGTTGACCCTGATTGGGCTGCCGTTGGACAAGGTGCAGGAAGTCGCGCAAGCCAGCGGCCTCGAAGTGGCCAACCTCAACTCGCCCGTGCAAACGGTGCTTTCCGGCCACGCGGACCGCATCGCCGCGGGCGAAGCGGCCGCCAAGGCCGCCGGCGCGAAACGCGCGCTGCGCTTGACCGTGGCCGGCGCCTTCCATTCCTCCCTGATGCAGCCGGCAGCCGATCAACTCGCTGCGTTTTTGCAAGATGTGGAATTTCGCGCGCCGCGTTGCCCCGTGTGGTCCAACGTGACCGGGAAGCCGCATACCACGCCCGACGAAATCCGCCGCCTGATGGTCGCCCAAGTGGTGTCCTCCGTGCGCTGGACCGATGCCTATGCCGACATGGCCGCCGCCGGGATGAAGGTCGGCTACGAGTGCGGGCCGGGCACCGTGCTTGCCGGATTGGGCAAGCGCATCGTCCCGGAAGTGGCCATCGCCAGCATTTTTGACTTGGCGGGGGCGCAAGAGGCCGCCAAACTGGCGGTCTGATGGTAAGGAATGGGTTGAAATGAAGATTTTGGAGAACAAGGTGGCCATCGTGACCGGCGCGGCGCGCGGGATCGGGCAGGCCATTGCCCTGCAACTGGCTGCCGATGGCGCCGATCTGGCGCTGGGCGATGTCAAAGTGGAATGGCTGGCGGAAACCGCCGAAAAGGTCCGGGCGCTCGGCCGCCGCGCGGAATGCTACGCCATGGATGTGGCCAATAGCGCCGTGGTCAACGAGGTGGTGACCCAAATGGCCGCCGATTTCGGGCACCTGGATGTGCTGGTCAATAACGCGGGCATCACCCGCGACACGCTGCTGATCCGCATGACCGAGGAAGACTGGGACGCCGTGCTGGATATCAACCTCAAGGGTGCATTCCTGGTCACCAAGGCCGTGGCCAAGATCATGATGAAGCAGCGTTCCGGCTCGATTATCAACATCGCCAGCGTGGTGGGCGTGATGGGCAACCCGGGCCAGGTGAACTACTCCGCCTCCAAGGCCGGGCTGATCGCCATGACCCGTACCCTGGCCAAGGAACTCGGCAGCCGCAACGTGCGCCTCAATGCCGTGGCCCCCGGCTTCATCCGCACCGCCATGACTGACAAACTGTCCGAGCAGGCCAAGGAATACATGCTGCGCAATGTGCCCCTCGGCCGCCCCGGCGAGCCCGAGGATGTCGCCAAGGCCGTGGCCTTCCTCGCCGGCGACAACGCCAGCTACATCAGCGGCCAGACGCTGCCGGTTTGCGGCGGCATGATTTGGTGATATAAGAAAAAGAAAACCCCCAACGGAGACATACACATGGCACTGGAAGATAAAGTCAGAGATATCATTGTGGAGCAGCTTGGCGTGAACAAGGAACAGGTCGTGCCGACGGCTTCCTTCATTGAAGATTTGGGCGCGGACTCCCTCGACACCGTCGAGCTGGTCATGGCGTTTGAAGAAGAATTCGGCGCGTCCATTCCGGACGAGGATGCCGAAAAGCTGACCTCGGTCGGCAAGGTGATCGAATACCTCAAGGAAAAGGGCTTCGATAAGTAAATCGTCGCCAGACGATTGGCCGAAGGGGCCGGGACTGCGCGCCGCAAGGCGACGGCTCGGCCCGTTTTTCCAAGGATAACCCAGCAGGAGAATGGACGGTAAACACATGGCACAGCAAAGACGCGTAGTGGTCACAGGCTTGGGCGTGGTCAGCCCGGTGGGCAGCACGGTGGACTCGTTCTGGGCCGCCATTCTGGCCGGCCAATCCGGCATTGGGCCCATCACCTATTTCGATGCTTCGGCATTCGACACCAAGTTTGCCGGCCAGGTCAAAGGCCTGAATCTGGACGACTTCATTCCCAAAAAAGAACAGCGTCGGATGGACCCCTTCTGCCATTACGGCGTTTCCGCCGCCAAAATGGCCATGGCCGACTCCGGCCT
>MWEZ01000094.1 GCA_002071335.1 Verrucomicrobia bacterium ADurb.Bin018 | reverse complement strand
TCCGACCGCTCCCTTCTCGCTGTGCACGGAGCGGGTTCTGATTTCCCTTGAGATGCAGGAGCGGGATTTGCCGAGACGGGCGGCAATCTGCTGTATGGAATGTCTCTGCCGGAGAGAGACTTCAATTTCGATCCGATCCTCATGCGTGAGGTGTTGATGTTTGCTCATTAGGTTCTCCTTATGTTGCTGGGTTGCCCCAGGGTTGGTCCGGAGAATGACCCAAACAAACTTGGCAGACTAAACGCATCCCCCTCCCCCGGGGGAGGGGGAGAAGAGGAGTTGCGGATTCCCCCCCTCATCAACCCCTGAGGGTTTGGCAGACTAAATGCACCCCCGCCATTTGGTAGACTAAACGCACCCCCAAGAGACCCTGGGGGGTGCATTTACTTTGTCAATTGACCGGCAAGCGTTTCACGGGGGAAAAGGAAATGGCGGTTGACGGAAATCAAATGGCCTGAGTATACTCCGGAAAATTGTGCTACCCGGCCCAGAAGGTTTTGGCGGCGCAACACGGTGTGTAGGAGGCCTGAACATGATGCAAACATTGCGAGTCCGGACGGTATGCGGGGTTGTGTTGTTCGTTGCGCTTTGGCTGGTGGCCGGGGCCGCATGGGCGCAAATGGCAAATGCGTTGCCGGCGGGCAGCGACATCCTGCGGATTCGCAAAATGGGACCGGTCGCCAACACCAAGACCCCCGTGTTCAAGACCCAGGTGCAAAGTACCTCCTCCGCGCAGCAACCGGACTGGTGGCGGCATTTGGTGGAATATGAAACGGCCCCGGACTGGCTCGATGAGCTGGAGTTTACTTATTATGTATATATGCGCGACCAAAGCAACAAAGGCGCTGAGGTCATGTTCCGCGCCACCGTCACCTATGTGAACGTGCCGAAGGGCCGGCACTATAGCGATATTTTCCTGCATCCGCGGACATTGGCCCGGCTGGGCAAGGTTGAGCAGGTGGCCGTGGTGGTCAAGGCCCGGGGGGCTGTGGTGGCCACCGAGTCCACCGCGCAAACCCCGAATTGGTGGGATCGTTTCAGTCCCGTGGATGGCGTGCTGTTGAATCGTTCGCAGACGCCGTTTGCCTATCTGGACTATGACCTGTTCGAAGCGATCAAACCTGTCGCCCCCGCGCGCTAACCCCCCGGCAAGGATTCCCCATGGCCAAAAAGCCCATACTGACGCTGGACATCGGGTCGCATAGCCTCAAGTTGGCCGAGTTCATGGACGTGAAAGGCGGGTTGGAAATGACCCGCTATGCCGTCAGCGACCTCGGCGTGGACTCGCAGAGCGATGCCGACCGCTCCCAATACATCATCACCACGATCAATGACCTGATCCGCGAATCCGGTTGCAAACCGGGGCCGGTACAGGTGGCCATCTCGGGACACTCAGTGTTCTCGCGGTTTGTGAAGCTGCCGCCGGTTGAGCCGGAGAAGGTGTACCAGATCATTCAGTACGAGGCACAGCAAAATGTGCCATTTCCGATGAATGAAGTGGTCTGGGACTACCAATTGATCAGCGGCGCAACCGGCGATGTGGATGTGATGCTGGCGGCCATCAAGGCCGATATCATCAATGAACTGGTGGATTGTGTGCGCTTCACCGGATTGGTGCCGGATCTGGTGGACATGGCGCCGATCGCGCTCTACAACGCGGTGCGCTACAACTACGACAACCTGCCGCCCTGCACCCTCGTGGTGGACATCGGCGCGCGCTCGACGGATTTGGTCTTCATTGAAGCCGGCCGCATTTTCAGCCGCAGCGTGCCAGTGGCCGGCAACCAGATCACGCAGGCCATCATGAACGAGTTCAGCATCTCGTTTGATGACGCCGAAGCCATGAAGAAGGCCCACGCCTATGTGGCGTTTGGCGGCGCCTACGAAGGCCCGCAGAGCGAAACCGTGGACAAGGTTTCCAAGAGCGTGCGCAGCATGATGACCCGGCTGCACCAGGAACTGAACCGCTCAATCAATTTCTATCGCAGCCAACAGGGCGGCCAGCAACCGGCATTGCTGCTGCTGACCGGCGGCAGCTCGGTGATTCCCTACACCGACACCTTCCTCAAAGAAAAGCTGAACATCGCAACCGATTATTTCAACCCGTTCAACAACGTGGCCGTGGCGGAACAAATCCCCGCGGAGCAAATCGGCGCGCACGCCTGCGAGATGGGCCCGCTGGTTGGCTTGGCGCTGCGCCAACTGCATTCATGCCCCATTGAGATCAACCTGCTGCCGCCTAAAGCGGAGGAAGACAAGAAGTTCAAGCGCAAGCTGCCCATTTTTGCGATGGCTGCCGGTGTGCTGCTGCTGACGTTGGCGGTGTGGGTCGCGTTTTATACCCGGATGGCCAATGTGGCTGATCGCACCAGCGAACTGATTGCGAAGCGGGTGGGGGAGTTGTCTCGCGTGGAAAACCAATTGCGCGGTGTGGAAAGCTCCGTGGGCGAAGTGGAAAAGAAGATTGCCGCGCTGACCACGCTGGAATCCCGGCGCAGCACGTGGCGCAGCGTGTTGGGTGCGATTAGCACGCCTTTGCCGCCGGGCATGTGGTTGACCCGCGTGCATCCGCTCGCCACCTTGCCGGGTGAAAACCAGCCCGCCACCCAGAATCCCCAAGCCGCCGATTCCGGGCTGAGCAACCAAGTGGCCGGCATCGAGATCGAAGGCATGGCGTACCAAGACAAAATCAAGAGCGAAGCCATCGGGCAATACCGCGACCAGTTGCGGGAATCTCCATGGTTCTCGGATAAAACGGAAATCATTTGGCAGCCGCCCGCCCGCGGCGATTCCGCCACGCTGGAATTCAAAATCCTCGCCGTCTTGAAGGAGCCGCAGGTGCTATGAACCGCAAGTATATGCCATTGGTGATCGGGGGCGTGCTGGTCCTCGTGGTGGTGCTAGGGCTGGGCTATCTGCTGTTCAGCGCCAAGAGCAACTACGCGGACCGCCGCACGAATCTCGAACGTGAACAGCTAAAGTTGCGCAACTTGACCAACCGCAATCCTTTCCCGGCGGATACCAATGTGGTCATCCTCAGCAAACAGAAGGCGGTGTTTGAGACATATCTCGGCGATCTGCTCGGCGTGCTCAAGCAGGGCCAGACGCCTGTCGGTGACCTCACTCGCGACCGCTTCCGCCAGTTGGCCGAAGCCAAGCTGCGCGAACTGACGGATGAGGCCCGCAAGCGCAACGTGGTTCTGCCGGCCAACTTTGCTTTTGGCTTCCAACGCTATGCGGAAGGCAACCTCCCGCCGGATGATGAAATGGAACGGCTGGTGGACCAGTTCAAGTCCATCGCCATCCTATGCGATGTGCTCTTCAAAGCCGGCATCAGCGAACTGGAGGCCGTGGAGCGCACCGTGTTTGAGCGCGATGCCCAACCGGCGCCTGTTGAAGAATCCTACGGTCGGCGCACCCGCGGGCGCGAAGAAGCTGAGGTGCAAGCGCCCAAACTCGACTTGCAGGTGGATCCCCTCGGTCTCTATACCAAGGAACATTATCAATTTACCTACAAGGCCAAGGATGAGGCGCAATGGGAGGTGCTGAATCGCCTCGCCAAGGGAATGCCGTTCACCGTAGTGACGCGGGTGGAAATTACCAACCTCGCAAAGCCGGTGGTAACCCCGCCACAGACGAAGCCAGAAGAACACGCCGCAGCGCCGGTCAGCACCGCCGGCTGGGCTGCGCCCGGTTCGTTGCAACCACCGCCCAAACCTGAAATTGAAATTCTGCCGCGCGATTTACGCGTCACCGCCGGCCGCGATTTGCCAACCATTGTGTTGGATGTGGATATGTACCGCTTTCTGGAACCCGCCGCGGATCCCGCGCAAGGCGAGGAGAAGTCATGAGCCAAGCACTCCGAGGGAAAAACGATTGGTTGCGCGACCATTATGAAAAGATCATTTTCCTGGTCGCGTTGGTGGCGCTGTTTATTTCCTGCATCTTGGTGAGCCAGTGGATTCTAGCGGATAAGGACCACGACAAGCCGAACTTGGCCCGAATTGGCTGGAAGGGCGAGCCGGTGAAGATCAAGGATACGCTGCCGTTTGAAGAAGCTCTGGACAGCGCCCGCAAGGAAGCAACGGTGGCCTTAACGGTTCCGGAGCGTAGCACCATCAGCGAAGTTCGCGTGGCTTGCATCAAATGCGGCAAGCCCATTCCTTATAGCGCGCTCTCCTGTCCCTTCTGCCTCGCAGAACAGCCTCCCATCATCAATGTGGATACGGTGGATACCGATGGCGACGGCATACCCGACAAGGTCGAGTTGGCGTTGGGGCTTAACCCGCAGGATCCTGCTGATGCCGCAGGGGATCTGGACAATGACGGCTTTACCAACCTTGAGGAATACCTGGCCAAAACCGATCCCAAGAACCCGGAAAACTTCCCGGATCCGATCGTGAAACTGCGTGTGGCGGCCATCCGGCCCGTGCCGTTCTATTTGCGCTTTGTCAGCACCTCATTGTTTGGCGATGGCTCCACGCGCTTCCAATTGAATTTGCAATCACTGGAACGCACCTACTTTGTGAAGCTTGAGGATGATGTGCTCGGTTACCAGGTCACCAAGTACAACCCGACCGCGCCCGAAGGGGAGAGCATCATCTTGGTGCGCAAAGCCGACAAACATGCTGTGCGTCTTGTCAAGGGCCGCCCTGTGACCGAGCAGGAATTGGCGATTCTTTTCGTCAACTTGATTGACCGCCAGCCGCTGCGTCCGCCCAAACGCCTCAACGACGTATTCGCCTTCCGGAACAAGGAATACAAGGTCATTGACATCCAGCCGGCGAGTGTAGTAATTCAGGAAACAACAACCGGTGATAAGGTGACCGTCCCCGTAGTGACTTCCGCAGAGAAAGACGCACTGAATCCATCGGCGGCGGCAGCAAATCTTTTGACGGCTGCACCGGGACAGTGATTGGGTCATGAAACTTTTAAACAGGCAGTGGTTGGATGATATTTGGGCGAATCATCGCCCGCGTTTCAATTCCAAGGAGGAGTTCCAAATGAAATGGTGCATGGTTGCGGCAATGACAGTAGCTCTCTTGTTTGGCAGTGTGGCATTGGCCCAGGACGATGGGTTCGATTTGGATGCCCTTCTGGGTGATGCGGACACCGCCACCGCAAGCGTGGCCGATGCCACCGCCGATGTGGCGGTTGCGGAAGCTCCTGCTGAGGAAGCCGAAGCCGTTGCCGATGAGTTCGTCAGCGAGACTCCAGTGGCAGAGGTGGCCGATGAATTTGCCGCGCCCGCCGAAGAGCCCGTGGCCGAAGCGGATCCATTTGCAGATCAGGCTGCCGAGCCGGCGGTTGAGGCCGAAGAAGTCGCCGCCGATGATCTGGACAGCAGCGCCGACTTGTTTGCTGATGAATCTGCTCCTCTTGCGGAAGAAGAACTGCCTGCCGATGTTGTCGAAGCTCCCGCCGCTGCTGCTGACGACCTCCTGGGCGACCTGTTCGGTGAGGCGCCTGCTGCTGAGCCGGTCGCAGAACCTGCGGACGATTTTGCCGGCTTTGATGAACCTGCGGTTGCTGCCACGGATGACTTTGCCGCTCCTGATTATGGCGATGACGATGACGCCACCATGGCGGAATTTACTCCGGCCGGCACCGTGGTCACCCCCAGCAGGGCCAAGGCAACCAAACCGGCTGAAAAACTTGATCCCAAGGAATTGAAGAAACTCGCCAAAGAAACCGCCCAACAGGAAGAACTCCGCCGTCAGGCTGCCGAAGCCGATGCCCTCAAGGCTTCCGATGCCGGCTTCGCCGCACTCAGCAAAGGTGAATATGCCAAGGCGGAATCTGCGCTCAACAGCGCATTGATCAATCTGCCGGACCGCCCGCAGAATGCGGCTGTCCGCGACCAAATCATGAAGGGCCTGGCCGAAGCGCAATATCTGCGCGCTCATGCCCTGGTCCAAAAGAAGGAACGTCCTGAGGAAGCACGCCGTTTGGTGGATTCCGCCCTCAAAAACGATCCGGCCCACCGTGGTGCGCTGGCGCTATCCAAGAAGCTCGACAAGATCGAAGCCGAAATTGCCCGTCCCAAATTGCCTGCCGAACAGCCGGCAACTCTCCAGAAGCAGGCGGATATCGGCAAGCTGTATGACGAAGCCCGCCAGTGGTACATGCTTAAGGATTATGATCGCGCCAAAGCGGCTTTTGAACAAATCCTGAAGCTGGATCCGTATCACAAGAGCGCCATGCGCTACCTCCGCAAGCTCGAAGAAGACAAGTTCAAACTGGCCACCTATGAGCGCCATGCCCGGGTGCAGGAAATGATGACCGATGTGCGGCGCAGTTGGAGCCCGCCGACCCGGCTGGAAGTGGCTCAGCTCGATCAGGCCGGCGAAAATGCCGGTGTGAATACTAAGCCTGCTTCCCAACGTTTGCAGGAAAAGATGAAGGAAATCATCATCCCAGCCGTTGAGTTCCGTCAGGCCAACATCAATGATGTGGTCAGCTTCTTGGTGGATGCCAGTGTGGCGGCCGATCCGGAAAAAGAAGGCGTCAACATCATCTTGAACCTCGGTTCGGGTGGCGGCGGTGCGGCCCCGGCCGCGGCAGCTCCGGCCCCGGCGGCGGATGAGTGGGGTTTTGGCGCTAGTGATTTTGACATGGCCATGCCGGCCTCCAGTGGCGCTCCAGGAGTCCGTGATGTGACGCTTAACCTGCGCCGTATCAGCATGCTGGATGCCATTAAGTACATCACCGAAGTCGCCGGTCTCAAGTACCGCGTGGAGGACGCCGCCGTTATCATTACTTCGGTGGATACCCCCGTCGGCAACATCATCACCCGCATGTATCCCGTTCAGCCGTCGTTCATGGATGTTGTATTTGAACGCCAGAGCGCCAGCGATGATCGCCAAAGCTCTGAATTTGTGTCCATGGGTGACCGCAGCACGGCCACCAAGTCGGACATCAAGGAATTCTTCGAAAAAACCGGGGTGAAGTTCCCCGCGGGCGCTTCCGTGACCTATAACGCCACCATCAGCCAGTTGATCGTCGCCAACACGGCCGACAACCTCGAAACCTTTGAGCAGATTCTCCAACGGCTCAACGTGGTGCCGAACCAGGTGGAAATCGAAGCCCGGTTCATTGAGGTGAACCAGGATGATCTGGAGGAACTCGGCCTGCAGTGGATTCTGAACGATAATTATGAGTTCGCCACCAAGAACGATGGTTCCGGCCAACGGATGCAAGTCAATGCCAACAAGAACGGCCTGACACAAGGCAACCGGTTCTTTAATTACAGCATTGATACCTATCTGACTTCGCCAGCTTCTCCGATTACCCGTGCGGCGGGGCAGACCCCCCTCGGCGGCATCCTGAGCGCCTCCAGCGTGTTGACCAATCCGGAAGTGACCGTGGTGCTGCAAGCCCTCTCCCAGCACGGGGGCACGGACCTGCTGTCCGCACCTCGCGTGACCACCCGCAGCGGTGTCAACGCCCAGATTCAAGTCGTGCGCGAAATCATTTACCCGACTGAATTCGATCTGACGCAGCCCACCGTGGACTCCGACGGCAACGTCACCATGGCGCCAATCGTGACCCCCGGCACCTTCCAGACACGCGAAACCGGCGTCATCTTGAACGTGACCCCGACCGTTGGTCCCGACGGCTACACCATTGACTTGGTCATGGCGCCGGAAGTGGCCGAATTGGTGGACTGGATCCAATACGGTTCCAGCATCACGATCAGCGGTAGCGACCTCTATTTCTTCAACATGCCCATGCCGGTGTTTACCAGCCGTAACGTCACGACATCCATCGTGATTTGGGATGGCCAGACGGTGGTCATGGGCGGTCTGATCCGCGAAGAAATGACCACCATCAAGGATAAGGTTCCGATCTTGGGCGACATCCCAGTGTTGGGCTGGCTGTTCCGTTCGGAAGGCCACTATAGCCAGAAGAAGAATCTGTTGATCTTCGTGACGGCTCGCTTGGTGGATCCTGCCGGCCGGCCGGTTCATACCGAAAGCAATATGGTGATGCCGGGTGCCGGATTAGATGCCGGTACTGCCAGCGTCGAATAATTTTTCACCACTCATTATCTCTCCTGCCCGAGAGGGCAGGGGAGGTGCAGTTTGGTTCGAGGGTTTCCCAACCGGCGAACGCCAGTTGCGTTTTGCTGGGTTTGTGCGGAGGGGTTATTGTTGAGTATTAGGCCCCGCGCACAGCGGTTGATTTTCAATTATGTCTTCATCCTCTCTTATCATAGATGGCACCGCGGTGGCCTATCGGGCTTTTTATGCCATGCAAGACCTGTCCACCCGTGCCGGCCAGCCAACCAACGCCTTGTTTGGGTTTATTCGGATGTTACAGCAACTGACCGCAAAATGGCGACCCGACAAGTTGGTTGTGGTGTTTGACGGCGGTTCGCCGGCCCGCCGGCTGGAAAAACTACCGGAATATAAGGCCCAGCGCGCACCCATGCCGGATGCCTTGCGGTCACAATTGCCCTTGTTGAACGAGTATCTCACCGCCGCCGGAATCCCCCTTGTCCTGATCAAAGGCCAGGAAGCGGATGACATCATGGCCACGCTGGCCGTCCGCGCCGCCAAACAGGGCAGTACCGTTCGTTTGGCCACCAGTGACAAGGATTTGATGCAACTGGTCGGCGAAAATATTCGCATCGTGCCGCCAACCAAGACCGAAGAAGAGTTGGACGCTGCCGGAGTTGAAGCCAAAACTGGCGTGCGGCCGGAGCAAATCGTGGATTGGCTGG
>MWEZ01000093.1 GCA_002071335.1 Verrucomicrobia bacterium ADurb.Bin018 | reverse complement strand
CTCCACGCGGCCGGCGGTCAGCGAAGCATTGCCGCGCAGTCGCTCGATGAACAGGCGGCGCTCCACGCTCAGGGTGCCGCCTTGGTCCACGGTGTCCACGCCATGCGCGTCAATCGCGGGACGGATGTCGGCATACAGTTCGCCGCGGAACGTGGCGAGGCCGAAGGGCGAACTTTCGGCGGTCAGCGCGGCGATCCAGTCGCCGGCATCGGCGCGTTCCGGGTCGTCGTAGGCGCGCCACATATACCCCACTCGCCCGGTGGTGTGGAACTTGGGCGACTGCTTGCCGCGCACGCCCAGCGAGAGGTCATAAAAATCCGCGCCGTTGCGCGCATCCGAGTCGCGCAGCGGGTCATCACGCCCGATGCCGCCCTGCGCGAACACCTCGCTCTTGGCGGTGGCGCGGTGATACAGCCGGCCCGCGCCGTAGTAGCGGTCATAATCCAGATAGCGGTCGGCCTCGAAGTCGTGCCGCTCCGCGCGGCCCACCAACCCGAGGCTGGACTTGCCGGAAATGCGATGCTCCAGCGACAAGTCGGCCAGATAGTCCTGCTTGGCGAGACGCGCGCCGGCCACCACGTCGAGGTCTTCCTGCCGGCGGTAGCCCACCTGCCCCTGTACCTGGCTCTTGCCGGTGCGATAGACCACGCCCAGCTTGAGCATATGCGCCGGGTTGTCGTCCACATCCGGCGCGCTGTCATACACCGGGATGCTCACGCCGTAATCCACATACACGTGGTTGTCCGCCGGGCGGCCCCAGAGGCCCAACACGCCGGGCACAAGGCGAACGCTCGTGCCCTCGGTTTTCTCGCCGGGATCGAGAAAAACATTGTCCTCGTGCGTGACGGTCAGCGTCACGCGCGGCAGCAGCGCGCCGGTCGGCGCCGGAATATAAAACGGATCGCCGACGGGGCTGCCCTGATCCATATACGCCGCCATTTCGACCCCGCGAGTATAAAACCCGTTGGCCAAGGCATCGCCCGCCGCCCGCGCCAGCGGGGCGAATCCCGCGGCGGCCAGCAACAGACTGGAAACTAGCCGGAGTCTGATCACTCAGGCGTCTCCACAAACTGGAAGCCCTGAATCAACTCGACCTCGCGGCGGTCGTAGGGAGTTCCATCTTCCCGCAAAACATTTTGCTGCCACAGATCGGGATCGCTCTCCGAGCGGAAGCCGGTCTGTTGCACTTCCAACTGCGTCCGGCCGGCCACCAGCCCCTGGTTGAACCAGCCCACGTGGCCCATGGCGAACAGCGGCAGAATCTTGTCGAATTGGTTGCCGCTTTGGCGCATCAGCCAGCCGGAGCAAATGATGGGCCGCTTGTATTGCTGCAGCAGCATCAGGCGGGCCTCGACGGCTTCCTTCGTGTCGTAGCTCTGGAACGTGATCAAATCGGAGCGCTCCAGCTTGCGCGCGGCCATGGCGCTGCCGAACTCTTTCCATGCCGCCACCGCCAGCGGTTGCGTTGCCTCCACGCTGCGCGCCCAGTTGAACGTCTGATCCAACAGCGGCAGCGACTCCTCCCACAGGCCGCTGTTGCCGGCAGTGTTATACAAATCCCAATACAGCACACGCCCGTCGCGCTTGAACCGGCCCATCACATCCTTGACGTATTTTTCGAGCGCGGGCCACTGCTGGCGATCCGTCACCATGGCGTGCGCCGGACTGGGCACCCACTGGCTGTTGTACTCTCCCGGCACCGGCTCCGGCTGCGGGCCGGACACCGGCGCGCGCCCCGCCACATCGAGATCATCGAACAGCACCGGCACCACGCGCAGGCCGTGCTTGGCGGCCAGCTCGAGTAGCTTGTCCACGCGCTTGAGGAAGCCGTCCGGGTCCGCCTGCCACACCGCGAACTGCAATTGCACACGGATACTCGTATAACCAACATCGTGCGCCCACCCCAGTTCCTGATCAATCGTGTCCGGATCGAACGTGGCCTCCTGCCACATCTCCACGGAATTGACGGCGGTGCGTGGAATATAATTCACGCCCTTCACGACGCCCAGCCGGTTGTACCAATCCCAAATGCGGCGCTCGCCCCAGCGAGCGCCCGGCGCGTTCTCGCCCGCGCGCGGCAGCAGGGTCGGCTGCGCGCCCGCGACGGCGGGGCGGATGGTCGGGCTGGCGTCGGTGACCAGCGCGCCATCGTCCACATCCTGGAACGGTGCGTTCAGGCCGAGATAATCGCCGAGCCCTTCGCGGTCGAAATCCAGCGGGTGCTCAATGAACGGCTCAAGGTCGCTGAAAAAGACATTGCACAACTCGAACGATTCGCGCGCGGGATCATTCGGCACGCCGGTGGTCTGCAACTCGGCGCGCTCACCGGCCAGCGTCAGGCGGGCGTTATTGCCCGCGCCCAGCGTGACGGGCTCGCCGCCGCGGGGCGTCAATGTGAGCTCGCCCGCGTGGGTGAACACCAGCCACTGGCCGGACTCGCCCTGGGCCACCACAAACTCGCCGCCGTGCGCCTCAATCACGCCTGCCGGCGTGACCACGCGGATATCCAGCGTGGGCAGCGGCGCGCCGGCATGCACACGGATGCGCCCCCGCTCCAGATTGAGGTGAATGCGGCGGATAATGTCATCCGCGGTGCGCGGCAGGCCAGCGGCCGTATGCCGCAGTTGCTCGATCTGGAACTGGCTTTGCGGCGCCACGCACACAATCGCGCCCGGCGACATCACCATGCACAGCCGCCCGTCCTTGCCAGTGATGACGCGGCTGTTTTCGTGCAGTGCGGCGCCCTCGAACAGTTGGCGCAAATCGGTGCGGCCTTCGTGAACGGGCGCGGTGAATACGCGCGCCTCGGCGTGGCCAGTCATGGCGGCCACGATGGCCTCGCCGCTGGCCGGCGCGGCGGGCGCCGCCGGAACGCCCCACAGCCAACCCAGCGCCGCCGCCCACCCCGCGACGCGGAAAACGAGCCTTGTCTTGCGGCGCGCTTGCGCTACCTTTTGCTGCACCATCATGGCGTTATCCTCATTCCATTCGCCAACCATCATTGCGGAACTGCTGCGCCAGCAAACGCCCGTGACGTTTCGCGCGCGCGGCCCGAGCATGAAACCGACCATTCGCGACGGCAGCCAACTGCATTGCCTGCCCGCGCCCGCGCGCCTGCCGCGCGGCAGCATTGTGCTCTACACATTCTGCGGCCGGCTCTGCGCCCACCGTCTGCTGCGCCACGACCGCCACACGCGCCGCATGTACGTCGTGGGCGATGCCGCGCTGACCGGCGGCCGCTGGCTGCCGGCGGAATCCGTTTTGGGCGTGGTGGTCGCCGCGCGCGACGAACGTCGCGAACGCCCACTGGCCACGCGCGCCGCGCGCTGGCGCGGCCTGCTGCGCCACGTGCTGCGGCCCGCCCGCCGCTGGGTGCATCGCTGGCGGCAGCGGCTTCACGCGCTCACCTCCGCCAAGCGGCCATCTTGAAGCTCCGCCAGCGCGGCCACCGCCGCCGGCTGCTTCGTGAAATGGAAGCGCCGCACCGGCACGCTCCCGAGCATGTTGTCCAAACCATCCAACGCGGCTTGCGCCCAGTCATCCAGGAACCACGGCACGGCGGCCACATCCAACAGCGCGAGGCGCGCCATGCTGGGCGGCACTTCTTCCAGCCATTCCGTAGCGGCCTGCTGCAGCAGGCAAACGCCCGCCAGCGGCACAGTGTCCGCCACGGCGAAGCGGCCCGAACCATGCCACGGCGTACCCGCCACGCGCCACCCGTCCGCCGTTGGATACACCAGCACGCGGTCATCGTTCAGAATTTGCCAGCCCGCCTCGTGGCACAAATTTGCCAGCGTGGACTTGCCCGCGCCGCTACGCCCGGCCAGCACAAGGCCGCGCCCGTCGTGCACGGCCACGGCGGCATGCAGCAGCACGCCGCCCGCCCGCGCCAGCAGGCCCCACGTCAAAATTTGATCCAGCGGATATTCCAGCGGCGCCTCGCACACTTCCGCGCCGCAAGCCACGGTCAGCTCGGCGCGGGTCAACGCGCGGTCCACCCGGCAATGCCAGCGCGCGTGGTTGCGCCCGGCAAACCCGGCGCACAAAATCAATTCCGCGCCGCTCTCCCATGCGGCCCAATTCAAGCCGCCGCGCCACAGCGGTTCACTCTCCGGCGGCGGCAGCGCGCCGCGGCGGATGCGCACAGTCAACGCGTCAACGGGCGCGGCGCCCGCCGGCGCCGGGACATAAAACCCGGCGTAGGCCCAGCGGGAGTAGCGCACGTTCAGCTCCGGCGCGGCTTCCAGCCGGAAGCTCACCGGGCCAATCCACAGTTGACCGACATCCTTCACGAACCAGCTTCCCACGCGGTAATCGGCGGCCCCACGCAACTGCTATCGTTCTCAAACTTGCAGCCGGTGGACAACGTCTCGGCCAGCGCCAAATCCACGCGCTTGATTTCGGGTTTGGTGTACGGCCTGCGTTCCTGCAGGTCGGTCGCGACCGGCAACGGTTCCGGATTCGGGGTCATGGGGCATCTCCTGTTTCGGCTTGCTGCGCTGCCGCGTGGCGCAAGCGGGTGGTGGCGCGCGCGTAATCCGATTCCACTTCGGGCGCGCCGGTTTCGAGGCGGTTGACCGCCGGGCAATGGGTGCACGCGCCGCGCGCCGGGCCCACCAGCGAGCCATCCGGCCGGGTGCGGCGGCATTGGCGAATCGCGCCGAGGTCCTCCGCCCACACGCGGGCGAATGACCGCGCGGAAGGCGCGCAGTAAAAGTCGGTGGCCAGCAGGCACGGCGAAACCCCGCCAAATGGATCGGCATGAAACGAGGTTTGCCCCGCGGTGCACGGATAGAGCCGGTCGGATTCCGGCAACTCAGCGGTGCGGTTGATTTTTTCGCGCCAGCGCGAGCGGCGCTCCGGCGTGGCCAAATCGGCGGCGACAGCTTCGGCCGGCGGCACGCGCAGCGTCAGCGGCTCCGGCGAACCATCCGCCAGCCGCGGGAAAATGGCGGCATCATGCCGGAACGGCACGCCGCACTCGCGCGCCTGCGCTTCCAGCGCGTCCAGCTCGTGGCGGTTCAGCGTCAGCAAAACGGATTTGAGCTCCACGCGCACGCCGCCCGCCAGCAGCCGACGGATGCCGGCCCACGCCCGCGCGTGCGAGCCGGGCTGGCCGGTCACGCGGTCGTGCGTGGCCGCCGTCGCGCCATACAAACTAATCTCCACCTTGCGCGGCGGAAACTCCTGGAACAAGCTCACGGTCTCCGGCGTGACGAGCGTGCCGTTGGTGAACACCGTCACCACCAGGCCCAGCTCGCGCGCGTGGCGATAAATCTCCGCGAAATCCGGATGCAGCAGCGGCTCGCCGCCCGTCAGCGTCATGGTCAGGCAGCCCGCGGCCACCCATTCGGCCATGGCCTCCTTGATGGCGGGCGTGGACAGCTCCTCCGCCTGCCGCCGGTGCTGCGCGATCTGGTCGCCGAGATAGCAATGCACGCAGCGCAAATTGCAGCGCCGGGTCAGCTCGAACAGCACAGCCACCGGCGTGCGCGTCCGCGCCGCCCGCGCCCGGAATGCGGCCAGCCAGTCTTGCGTGAAATCCGCCGGACAGCTCATGTGTCCGCCTCCGCCAGCAATTGCGCCGCGACCAGTTGGGCGGCAAACTCCTCGGCATCCGCCTGCGCATCCGCCGGCGCCACGGCGAACTCCGCCGCCAGCTCGTCCGCGGCCTGCGCGGGCGTGAGCCCCTGCGCGAGGCGCGTCCACAAAAATTCGCCCGTCTCGTTGATCGGGAACACGGCGTTGCCCTGCGCGGCGAGGCCGGACACCGGCACCAGCAGCCGGTCGGCGCCGATGCGCCGCACCACCACGCGCCCCACGGGCCGATAAACCGTCCCCGCGCTCATGCCGCCCTCCCCGCCGCAACCCGGCCTCGCGATACTTTTCCACAGTGTGGAAATATTTTTTCCACAGTGTGGAAAAAATCATCAAACATTTTCCATTGCGTGGAAAAGTCACCCCAAAGGTTTTCCATTGTGTGGAAAAATCCATCAAACTTTTTCCATTGTGTGGAAAAATCGCGCAAAGTTTTTCCATTGCGTGGAAAAACCGGGGCGGGTTTTTCCACAGTGTGGAAAAATGGGCGGCACTTTTTCCACGGTGTGGAAAAAGTTTTTCCACAGTGTGGAAAACTCGGCAATTCGGCTGGACGGCAACGGACCACGGCTTCCTTTATTTGCGCACGGCCTTCACGCCGAGGAAAATATTTTCGGCGGCGGGCAGGTTCACGCGGGTGCGGACGGTTTCCATGATGCCGTCCGGGGCGGGTTCCACGCTGAGGGTCTCCGTGCCGGTGGTGATGTTGCTCCACGTGACGAGGTCGGCCGAGAAATAGAAGTGGTAGTCGAGGTCGGGGCGGTTGACGCGCCGCTGCCAGCGCATGATGAAGCCGCCGCCGGCCGCTTCGTCAGGGATGGCGTAGCCGAATTCCGGCAGTTCGGCCACGAGCTCGCCCGCGCCATCCATGGCGTAGAGCTGGAAGTTGTGCGTGGTGGGCCCGCTGGTGGCGGGGTCGTTCAGCTCGTCCGGCGCATACTGCGCCCAGCGCCACTGGGCAAAGCTGGCGGCGGTGCGGCCGGCGCCGGTGTTGCCGGCCAGCCGCAGCGCGGGGTCGCCCAGCAGATTGTAGATGGCGAAGGTGTCGCGGGTGAACGTGTCGGCGGGCAGCGCGGCGCGCGCCTGCTGCACGGCCAGGCCCAGCGTGCCGGCGCCCTGCTGCAACACGAGGTCATAGAACGCCGCGCCGAGTTCCGCCGCCGGATGGTTGCGCGAGAGGCCCGAAGGCCCCCACACGGCGACCGCGCCGCCGGCGGCCCGCTGCATGAGCAGCTCGCCGAGGCTCTGTACGCCGGGCGCTTCGTAGCGGCCGATCAGACAGCTCAACGCCACCACCACCGGCTGGCGCGCGTTGTTCAGCGCGTTGACGTCCGCCGCCTTCAGCAGTCCCTTGCCGCTCCACGAATTGACGTTGCCGTGCCCGGTGTAGTGGATGATGCCTGCGCCGCTGCCGAACCAGTTGAGCAGCGCGGCGCGCGCCGGCGCCAAGCCCTGCGCGGCAAGGTCCACCGTGGCCACGGGGTATTCCGCGCCGGCCAGCGCTGCCAGTTGCGCGTTGACGGCGGTGAAGTCGCCCGCGGCATCCGCGGCATCGGCGGCAAGCACGATTTGATTTTCCCAAGCGTGGCCGAAGTCCTGCTCGTAGGCCTTGATCTTGGCGATCATGGCGGCCAGCTCGGCGGGCGTGCGCGCGGGCAGGCGGCCGAGGGCCACATCGGGCTGGCCGTCGCCGGTCCAATCGGCCAGCAGGCCATCGGCGGCGAAGAGGCCCTCGTAGGACGCGGTCAGCAGCGGCGGCACGTGGTTGGCTTCCAAGTTCAGCGCGTTGAGATAATCATAGTGACCGTTGCCCGCCAGCGCGACCAGCCACGGCGCTTCCGCCCAGACGGTGTGCGCGTGGCGCAGCAGGGCGGGGATGGCTTCCGGCGTGCGCAAGCCGCCGGCGAACCAGTCGCACGCGTCCTCGTAGGTGGCGAGGCCCACGCGCAGGCCCTGCCCGGCGCGGTAATCGGCCAGCTCTTGCGCGGCGGCGGCCAGCGCGCGCGACGAAATGATCAGGTAATCCACGCGGTTGGTTGCCGCGAGGAACCAAGGATCGTCCGCGATGGGTTCGGGCGTGAGCGCCGGAATGCCGTTCGCTTCGGCAAGCGCGTAGCGCGCGTCGCCGGCGGCGACAGCCCACGCCTTGGCGGGCAGCTCGCCGGTGTCATCGGCCAACCAAGTGGGCTGTCCGGCGGCATTCAGCGCCACGGCCAGCGGCGCGGCGAACGCCGTGGCGGCAAGCGCGGTTTGGTCCTCCGCCAGCAGGTAGGTGGTGCCGGCCTGCGGTGTGATTTCGCGCGGCAGTTCGGCGGCAACCCAATCCAGCACAAACGCGCTGCTGACGATGCCCGGCAGGAGGTGGGCCTTGATCGCCAGCGTGTTGATGCCATCCACCACCTCCCCGGCGGGGATGGTCACGCGCACATCCTTGGTTTGCGCGCCATCCAGCGTGGCCGTGGCGACCACCGCGCCGTTCCAGCGCAGCTCCGCGGAGTGGTCCGGCGTGTTGATGGAGCGCGACCAGCCTTGCAGGCGCACGGTCAGTTCCACCGCGCCGCGGCAGCCGCTCAGGTCCAGCGGGAAATTCTTGAGCGAGTGGGGCCCCGTGCCGCCGATCAGATAATCCCAGTAGTAGAAATCGGCCGGTTTTTCCAATGCGCTGTCAAAGGGGTAGCGATCCTGCTCGAAGTGGAGGCGCTGCGCGGTCACGTTGGCGCCGCTGGCGGCGGCGGGGGCGCGGCGCGGCATGGCTAGGCCATTACCCAACGCAATCAGTACCGCGTTGTCGCGCGCATACCAGTTGGTGGTGGCCGGGCCGTGGAATATCACGCGCGCGCGAGTGCTATCATAAATGTAAGGCACCGGGGCGCCCTGCTGCGTGAGGGCCAGGCCGTTGGTGGCGGCGTGCGCCGCGATCTCGTCCGCCGGTTGGTTCATGGCGGCGGCGATGGCCGCCAACTCCACGGCGTAGAGCCCGGCGGCGCGATAGTGCACCTGCAGGAGGGAAGACGGCCCCGCGGCCGGCAGCAGCGCGGCCGGCTTGCGCAGGCGGCGCAACGCCTTGGCCGCGGCCACTTCCGCGCGCGCGGCAAACGCCGCGGCGGGGGGCGCGCCGAACACCACCTCGTGCGTG
>MWEZ01000092.1 GCA_002071335.1 Verrucomicrobia bacterium ADurb.Bin018 | reverse complement strand
CATGGTGAGGAAGAAATCATCGGTGGCAATGGACGCGAGCAGGTCTTCGAGTTCCGTGAACTCGGCATCCATGGGATCGAGCCAGGCGGTATCGAGCTCGGTGTCGTCGGCGAGCGCGGCTCGCTGGGCAGTAGCTGGCGAGTGGCGCGCGATGTGGAAGAAGGTGGCGCCGACAAGAAGGACCAGTGCGGCGGCCGCGGCGAGGAGCGGTTTCCAAGCCACAGCCAGCAGTGGGCGGGGAGGGTGCAAGCGCGCATCAATGCGGGCGGTCGCGTCAGCGAGGGAAGCGGGCATGGTGGGGGTGATTTCCGGCGCAGTGACGGCGCGGGTAATGTGGCGCAACTGGTCGCGCAACTCCCGGGCATGGGCCGAGTCGGCCAGCGCGGCGGCGAGGTGGGCCTGTTGACGCGGCGTAAGTTCACCAGACTGTTCGAGCAGGAGCAGTTGTTCGAGTTGAGCGGGTTTCATGGGGCGGAGTCCTGTAGTTCGCGGTAAGCCGGGCCGAGCGCCGCGCGCAGGCGGGTCAGCGCGTATTGCATGCGGCCGAGGGCCGTGTTGAGCGAGCAGCGTTGCAGCCGGGCAATTTCCTTGAAGGGCAAGCCGGCATCCATGCGGAGCCAAAAGACTTCGCGCTGTTCAAAGGGCAGGCGGTTTACGGCGGCAGTGATTTGTTGGCCCAGATCGTGGCCGGCCACGACGGCAGCGGGCGAAAGGCCGGCGGCCGGCAGCAGCTCGCCGAGCGGAGCGGGGCTGCCGGGGGGGGCGGCATCTAGCGATTCCTCGGGCCGCCGCCGGCGCGCGGCATCCACGGCGAGGTTGTGCGCGATGCGAAACAACCAGCCTGGCAAATTTTTTTGACGGAAGAAGTTCATGTTGCGAATGGCCCGCACCCAGGTTTCCTGAAACCAGTCGTTGGCTTCATCGGGATTGGCGGCGAAGCGCGATAAAAAAGAAAACAGCGGCCGCTGATATTTGGCCACGAGCCGGCCGAGAGCGGCGGTGTCACCGCGACGATACGCTGCCAATTCTTTTGCATCATCCACCATGTTGATTGCGTGTTCACCTGAGGTCTTCATGACAGATAACGCATCAGGGGGCGGATTTATTGTGCGCGGAAATTATTTTTCCACGGTGTGGAAAAAATATTTCCACAGTGTGGAAAAATTCGCCGGCGCGGGGTGAGCTTTTTTCCACAGTGTGGAAAAGTTGTGGCGCCGGCGGGGTGGGGAGTTGGCCGGCGGGGGGAATCATGGCGGGGGGACGGGGATGGCGGCCAGCAGGGCGGCCTTGTCGGTCTGGCCTTCGAGTTGCTGATCGTAGGCGGCTTGCAGGATTTCAGAAAAGTGCGGGCCGGGGGTGTGGCCAAGGGCGATGAGGTCGCGCCCGGTGACGAGCGGCGGGGGGAGGACGGGTTCGGCGGCAAACTGGGCGTGAGCGTTTTGTAAAAAGTGGTAGATATCCAGTTGAGCGTGGGAGGAGATGCAGTCGAGGCGGTGCAACTCGAGTTCGTCGGCGAAGAGTGGGGAGCCCAGCAGGCGGCGGAGTTTGGCGGGGCGCATATTGGGGGCATCGGCGAGGCGCATGTGGCCGGCGATGATGGTGGCGACTTCCTCCGTGAGCGCGTTGGGCGCGCGCAGGCGGGTGAGGATTGCGCGAGCCATGTCCGCACCAACGCTGGCATGACTTTCGAAGCGCCAGCGTTGGGTGCCATCGCGCAGGGTGGCGTAGTGGGCGGTGGGCGGTTTGCCGACATCGTGCAGCAGAACGGCCAAAGCGAGGCGCAGAGAGGGGCGGGGCGGGAGCGCATCGAGCATGAGGCGGGTATGGGTGAAGACATCGCCCTCGGGATGAAATTCCGGCGGCTGTTCCACGCCGATCATGGCGGCGACTTCGGGGAGAATTTCGCGGAGCAAGCCGGTATCGTGCAGCAGTTGGAGGGCGGCGCCGGCTTGCTGGGATTCGGTCAGCAGGCGGAAGAGTTCATCGCGGATGCGTTCGGCGCTGATGCGGTGGATTTGAGAGGCCAGCGGCGGAATAGCCGCACGGGTGGCGGGGTCGAGGGCAAAATCGAGCGTAGCGGCGAAGCGCACCGCGCGCAGCAGGCGCAGGTGGTCTTCCTGAAAGCGGGCGGTTGGATCGCCGATGGCGCGGATGAGGCGCGCGGCGAGATCGGCCTGGCCGCCGACGTAGTCGCGCAATTCGCCGCTGACGGGATCGAGGAGTAGGGCGTTGATGGTGAAGTCGCGGCGTTGGGCGTCGGTGCGGGCATCGGAGAACGTGACGGCAGTGGGGTGCCGGCCATCGGTGTAGGGAGCATCGGCGCGATAGGTGGCGACTTCGACGGGCGGACCTTCTTCGGGGACAACGGTGATGATGCCGAACGCTTTGCCGATGGCGTGGGTTTTGGGAAACAGCGCCATGATGCGGTCGGGGAGGGCATCGGTGACGATATCCCAATCCTTGGGCGGGCGGTTAAGCAGGAGATCGCGGACGCACCCGCCGACGAGGAACGCTTCGTGGCCGTGCTGGCGGAGGGTCACCAGAATTTGGCGGGGGGCGGGCGGGATGGCGTCGGCAAACTTCAAGCGCGCAAATCCGCGTAGAGCGGGCAATGGTCGGAGGGTTTGGGGCGAGTGCGGGGAGTCAGGTCAATGGCGGCGGCGTGGGATTTCGCGGCGAGGGGGGGCGTGGCCAAGACATAATCAATGCGCCAACCACGTTTTTGTTCGGGGTTGAAGGGCACGCGGTAATCATAGAACGAATAATCCACCAGATCGGGATTATGCCGGCGGAAGAGATCGGTGAACCCGAGCGCGAGCACATCCTCGAACGCCTCGCGGATGGCGTGGTGATAGCAGACGTGATCCTTCTTGGTTTCCGGGTTGCTGACATCTATCGGGTGGCGGGCCACGTTCAGGTCGCCGCACCAAAGGAGGGGGCGGGTGGGTGCTTGGCGGCGCAGGAAATACTGTTTGAGACGGGCAAGCCACTCCAGTTTATAGGCGTACATTTCGTGTTCGATGTCGCGCCCTTGCGGGACATAGGTGTTCACCACGTGGACCTCGCCAAAACGGGCGTGGATGAGGCGGGTGGGGTCGGCGGGTTCGCTATCGAGGCCGAAGGAAACCTCGTCGGCGGGTTGCTTGGAGACGATGGCCACGCCGTTATAGGATTTTTCGCCCTTGAAGGCCACGTGCCAGCCGGCGGCGGTGAAGGCATCGGTGGGGAACAGGTCGTCAGTCACCTTGGTCTCCTGGAGGCAGAGGACATCGGGGGTGTAGTCGCTCAACCAGCGCAAGACGGCGTCGAGGCGGGAGCGGACGGAATTACAGTTGAATGTGGCAATGCGCATGATGCGGGTCATTCTACCACGCGCGCGGCGGCATCGCCTCTGTTTTTTTGGGCGGGGATCAGGCGCGGGCGGCGCGCGGGAGATACTTGAAGTAGAGCGCCAAATCGGTGGCCACCAGCAGCAGGTTGAGGGTGTAGAGCGCGATGACCGGATCGCGGGAGTAGAGCCATTTGTGCGCGATGCCGGACGCGTAGCCAAGGCACAAAATGGCCATGAACAGCGGGCTTTTGCCCACGACAACTTTCGTGCGGATGGACTTGGCGATGGAGATGGGCCAACTGATGCCGAAGCAGATCAACATGCCCGCTTCAAATATGCTCATGAGTCACCTGTGGGGATGGTGTTAGGGGCGGAGGGCGTTGAACAACGAGGCCCAAGCATCGCGTTCGGGAAAAGGGGCGTAGCGGGTTTGCAGGGCCGCGGCGATGGCGGGCGCGGCGGCGGGCAAATCGAGAAAGCCACCGAGGGGGGCGCTACCTTCGGTGGTGTCACGCCAAAGCACGAGGCGGACGGGTTGGCCGGCGATCGTGCCGATTTGGTACGGGGTTTCGAGGACCATGGTGGGCAGGGGGGCGGGCGCGACGGCGCAGGCTGTGGGCACTACGTTGGTGTGCGCATCGGGCGCGGCATGCGGCTCGGTGTGGACGGTTTTCCACGCGCTGGCGGTTGTGCGGCAGCGGCGAATCCACGTGCCGATGTCGCCGGGGGCGAGTTGATCCGGGAGCATCTCACCACGCCAGAACAGCACGCCGTGTTTTTGTTGGATGCGGCCATCAGGGGTGTCGAACGTCAGAATGACCTGCGGCGGGAGGGGGCGGGAGTCGGGTGTGAAGACCACGCCGGCGGTTGTGGCGGCCGCCGCGATGTCCTGCTCGACCGCGGCAAAGATTTCAGCGCCGCCGAGCGTGACGGGGTCCAGCGGCAAACATTCCGCGCGGGCGGGGGGGAGGGTCAGGAAAAGAACCAGCAATAGCAGCCAATAACACCGCATGGTTATTCAGAGGAACGATGGCGGGACAGGTGCAGGAACTCGTTGCGCGTGGCCACGGAGTCGTGGAAGCTGCCAAGCATGGCGCTGGTGACCATGCGCGAGCCTTGTTTTTCCACGCCGCGCATCATCATGCACAGGTGCTGGGCTTCGATGATGACGCCGACCCCCTCCGGGCGCAGGGTATCCATGATGGTGCGCGCGATTTGGTTGGTGAGCCGCTCCTGCACTTGCAGGCGGCGGGCATACAGATCGGCAAGGCGGGCGAGTTTGCTGACCCCCAACACCTTGCCGCGCGGGATATAACCGATGTGGCAGACGCCAAAAAAGGGCAGGAGATGATGCTCGCACAGCGAGTAGATTTCGATGTCGCGCACAATCACCATGTGATTGGCCTCGACCTCGAAAATGGCGGATTGCAACAAGGCGGCGGGGTCTTGGCGGTAGCCACGGGTGAGATAGCCCCACGCCTCGTCCGCGCGTTGGGGGGTGGCGAGCAGACCCTCGCGCGTCGGGTCTTCGCCCATCGCGGCGAGGATTTGTCGGAATTGGTCTTGCATGGGGCGGATTAAGCCACAAGCCGCCCAAGCGGGCAATCCCGGAAAGACAAAGCGTGGATTACTCCAACGGTAATTTGGGGCCGGCCGGCGAACCGGCGGGGCGCATGGCCGCGCGTGCCTGCACCTGCTTCAACGAATTGATGAACGCCGCCGGGCCACCGGGTTGGTAGCCCAACTGACCGATCAGTTCCGCAGCGGAGTTGAACACAAGAATGGTCGGGAACCCTTCAACACGAAAGGCGCGCATGAGCCGCTCATTTTGGGCCTGCAGGGCGGGCGGCAACTTGGTGCCGCGTGGGAAGTCGGCGATCACGCAAACCAGATTGGCCGCGGCATAGTCCTTGAATTCGGAAGTCGAAAACACTTCCGCATCCAGCCGCTTGCACCAGCCGCACCAGTCGGAGCCGCTAAAATTCAGCAAAATCAACTTCTGCCCGGTTTGGGCATCGCTGGCGGCGGCGGCCAAATCGGTACGCCATTCAAAGGCGTTGCAGGACGACAGGGGCATGACAAAAATCAATGCGGCCAACAGCAGCCACGGGATGGATTTCTTGATGTTCATATTGATTTATCCTTGTTCAATCATAGAAAGTTACCACACGTTGCGCCTTGGCGCAAACGGGCTTGGCGGTCTCGTGGGGGTGCGGTAGCATCCTTTTTCATGTTTTTGGGATTGCTCCAGATGTTGTCAAAAGTAGTGGCGGCCCTGCCGAAACGCGGGGCGGAGGCCATCGCGCGGCATTGGGGCTGGCTGCTGGCGCATGTGATTCGCCTGCGCCGGCGGTACGTGCTGGCCACGCTGGCCCGGAGCTTTCCCGAAAAATCGGCGGCGGAGTGCCGGGCCATTTATAATGAAGTGTGCCGTCAGCAGGCGTTGAACGCCATGGAACTGCTGCGCTATGCCGGCGGCCGCCAAGCGGAGTTGGCCGCACAGTTTGAGGCGGTGGGGCTGGAAAACCTGGCTCGCGCGCAAACGGCGGAATTGGGCGCGTTGGTGTTGATGGGGCATTTTGGCAATTACGCGTTGCTGGCGCTGCAAGTGCCGCGGCTGTTCAACCTGCCGCTGGCCATTGTGGCCAAGCCGCTGCGCAACGCCACACTCAACGACCAGTGGTGGGAACTGATGCGCAAGGCGGGCATCACCGGCATTCCGGCGCGCAATGCCTACCGGGCCAGCGTGCGCGCGCTCAAAGAGAAGAAACTGGTTGGGTTCATGCTGGACCAAAATCGCCCGGCGACCCAGGGAGTGTTTGTTGATTTCTTCGGCAAGCCGGCCGCCACCACGCCTGGCTTGGCGTTGATGTCGGCTCAAACCGGCGCCGCAGTGCTGCCGGCGTTTGTGCACCGCCTGCCGGACGGTCGGCACCGGGTGGTGGTCCATGAACCCATCGCGCCGCCGCCGGACCGGCGGCCGGAAACCATTCGTGAGTATACCGCCCGCTACACGCGGATTCTCGAAGATGAAATCCGCCGCGAACCGGCGCAATGGCTGTGGTGGCATAAGCGTTGGAAGAGTCGCCCACCAGCGGAGCAGCCCCCCGTCGCCCCATGAGCAACGCGCGCACCAAGAATGCCGAACCGCTCTGGCGGCGGTTACGCATGACGCTGCTGGAAGTGCCGGCCACCCGGTTGGCGTTGGCCATCGTGCCGCGGTTGCCGCGCGGTGCGGTGTTGGGCTTGGCGCGGTTCGCCGCCAACGCGGGCTATGCGTGCTCGCCCGCCATGCGCCGTCTGGGCCTGACGAATCTGGACCTGGCGTTTGGCGATACCAAAACGCCGGCGGAAAAGCGGCGCATTTTGCGGGAGTCCATGCGCAACTTCATGCTGGTGCTGCTGGACACGATTTGGTTTTCGCGCGATTCCGTCGCGCGGCTGCAGCGCTGGTTCCGCGCGGCCCCCAGTTTGCAGGCGGTCATGGCCCAACGGGAAGCCACGGTGGGCATCACGGGGCACTTCGGCAACTGGGAATTGACCGGGCGCTACTGGGCCGAGCAAACCGGCGGGCTGATGAGCGTAGCCATGCCGCTGAAAAATCCGGCGGTGGACAAACTGGTGACGCGCGTGCGCCAACTCAACAACCAGATCGTTGTCCCACGGGATGGCGCGCTGCGCAAACTGGTCGGCTTTTTGCGCGCCGGCGGCACCATCGGGCTGCTGCTCGACCAAAACACCCCGCCGCGCGAGGGCGGGATTTTCGCCAATTTTTTCGGCAAGCCGGTGGCCGTGTCGCCCGCCGCGGGCGTGTTGGCCACGATGACCCGCGCCCGGATTTTGTTTGGGTACACCTTGCCGCAGCCCGACGGCACCTATCTGGCCGAAGCGCCGCGCGCCATCGCCGCCGCGGAAATCAGCGCCATGGACCGCAAAACCGCCACCGCCGACTTGACGCAACGCATCAACGATTTTTACGAGGAGGCCATCCGCGCGCATCCGGAGTGCTGGCTGTGGACCTATCGCCGCTGGCGGTACATGCCGCCCGGTGCCGTGCGCGAAGACTTCCCGTATTACGCCAAATAGAAAGGATCCTCCATGCTCAATTTTGCCACCTATCAACAACAAGCGATGACCACCGCCGTTTATCCCGGTCGGGGTGAAGGCAACTTTACGTATCCCGCGCTGGGCCTGGCCGGCGAAACCGGCGAGGTGTGCGAGAAAATCAAGAAGGCCATTCGCGATGATGGCGGCGTCATTTCCGCCGAGCGGCGCGCGCTGTTGGCCAAGGAAATCGGCGATGTGCTGTGGTATCTCGCCACGTTGTCCACCGAGCTGGGGCTGGAACTGCAAGAAATTGCCGAGCAAAATCTGGCCAAGCTGGCCGCGCGCAAAGCCAACGGCCACATTCATGGCAGCGGAGATCTGCGCTAACATGGCCCGCCCGGCAGCCGTCATTTTTGATTTCGATGGCGTGATCGTGGACAGCGAACGGCTGCACCACGAAACCATGGTGGCAGCCATGGCCGGCCAAGGTCCCGCCACGCCGTGGGAGTTTTATCACGAACACCTGATGGGCTTTGATGATCGCGGCGCGTTCGCGGTGTTGCTCGAACGCGCGGGCATCGCCCCCACGCCCGAAGAAATCCAGCGCCGCATTGCGGTGAAGGCGCGGCTGTTTGCCGAAGCCGCGGCGGCGGGGCGAGTGCCCGCGTTGCCGGGCGCGGTGGAACTCGCGCGCGCTTGCGCGGCGCAAGGGCCGGTGGGGTTGTGCAGTGGCGCTTTGCGCAGCGACATCCTGCCCGTGCTCGATGCGCTGGGCATTGGCGACTGCTTTGCGGAGATGGTCACTGCGGATGATGTGCCGCTGAGCAAGCCCGACCCGGCTTGCTACCGGCTCTGCGTGGCGCGTCTTGCCGCGCGCTTTCCGGAAGAAGGCATCACGCCGGCGACTTGCGTGGCGATTGAGGACACCACGGATGGCATCAGCGCCGCGCGCGGCGCAGGCATCCCGGTGGTGGGCGTGGCCACGAACATGGAACCCGCGCCGCTGCTGGCGGCCGGCGCGCGCCGCGTCTTTGCGGCGCTCACCGCCATTACGCCGGAGCAACTGGCCGGCGGGTGAGCCAACTTTTCCACAGTGTGGAAAAGAGGATTCCACACTGTGGAAAAGAGGGTTCAGGGTTCGGGGTTCAGGATTTGATGGGAGTGTAGGGCTGGAACGGTCGTAGACTTTCCAGCCTTTCGCGGCGGGAAGGTTTCGTTCCTCAACCATTCCCGCCCTACAAAAACAGCCACGGCCGCATCCAGTTGGATTGTTGCGGCAACCTTTTCGCGGGTTTTCCACACTGTGGAAAAATCAGCGTCAAAAGTTCCACACCGTGGAAAAACAAGGCGTTTTTGTTCCACACAATGGAAAAACT
>MWEZ01000091.1 GCA_002071335.1 Verrucomicrobia bacterium ADurb.Bin018 | reverse complement strand
CGCTATGTCGTCCGTAAGGATTTTGACTTCTGCACCGCCTTTGGAGAATCCTCAATGGACTTGGTATTCAGCCAAGCGGCCTTTGAGCACTTTGACGACTTCCCAGCCGTGGCCAATCAACTTTTCCGTATATGCAAAAGCGGGGCACGAATCGTCGCTGAAATCGACCTAAAAACCCATTCCCGTTGGATTCGGGACCATGATCCCAACAATATTTACCGTTATCCGAATTGGCTGTATCGCTGGTTTTACTTTCCGGGCATTCCCAACCGCCTCCGCCCCCGGCATTACCGGGCGGCTTTCGAACAGGCCGGTTGGAACTCCCTTGCGATCACCCCCATCAACCATCGCCCCGCGCACGCGCAAGCCGCCGCGGGGATGCACCGGGCCTTTACCGCCCCCGAAAACCAAATGCATTGGCTATCCGTGGCTCTCACCGCCCAGAAGCCGTAACCGCGCAAACTCCCGCCCGCGACGCTCACCCGCGGCGCTCACCTGCGGCGAGATTTGCCTTGCGTTGAGCCGCGCCAGTGAGAACAATCGCCGCCAATGATTTTCCCGCCGGACAACCGATTATCGGCTCCCACCCCCCTGCGGCAATGCCAACTGGTGCAGTTGCGGTTGCTGAAAGTCCTCGCAGCCATTTGTGCTGAAAAGGGCTGGCGCTATTGGCTGGACGGCGGCACCTTGCTGGGTGCGGTGCGGCACCAAGGTTTCATCCCCTGGGATGACGACGTGGATGTAGCCATGCCGCGGGAAGATTATGAGGCTTTTTGCCGCGAGGCGGCCCCGCTCCTGCCGGCCGACATCTTTTTGGCCACGGCACAAACCGATCCAACCTATCCGCACATACACATCGCGAAGCTCCGCGATCGTCATAGCACCTATACCGAATATCTGCCGCTGGCCAATCCGATCCGTTACCATCAAGGTATTGAACTCGATATTTTTCCGATGGATCGCATCCCACAGCATCGTCGGCGGTGTGCCAGCCGCATTGGGCGCATCCTCAATCCGGTTTGGATTCACGCACCGGGCCAGATGGTTAAAAATCTGCGGAAAGCTCCGCTGGTGATATTCCGTCGCCTACTCGGAAAGCACCGCATTCTCCACTGGTTTTTGACGCACTGCACGGTGCCCAGCGGCACACATCCCTTCCAATGGTTTCAGCTCTTCAAAGCCAAGGTATTCCCCCGGCTTTGGCTCGATGACGCCGACCTGTTTCCGCTGCAACAAATGAGCTTTGAAGATGCCACTTTTGCCGCTCCTGCAAATGCGCATAAATACCTGACGCTGATGTATGGTGACTATCAACGCCTGCCGCCAGAATCGCAGCGCGTCCAACACGCCCAAGAAATCCTGCCCACCACCCCTTGCCCTCATCCGGAGTCCCGCCCATGGCCAAAGTGATCAATCCTTATTGCCTGAGTTCTTTCCTGGCTTTCCGTTATTTGGTGGACCCTGACGCCGAATGGATTCCCGGTGTCAAACCGACCTACCCCAATGTTGCGGCGCAAGGCCAGATACCCGTGGCTACCATGGCTGAAATTGAGAACAACCTGCGTCGGATTGTGGCCGAACGCCTGACCCCCACCACCGGCATATTGCTCAGTGGCGGCATTGATTCCGCCATTCTGGCCGCCTTTTTGCCACGCGGCACCCGGGCCTACACCATCAAGTTCAACGCAGCCCGTTTCCTGGATGAAAGTATCCAAGCCCGCGTATACGCAGAATATCTTGGGTTGCGCCACACGATCGTCGAACTCAATTGGACCGATTACGCCGCGTTTGCACCCGTCTTGATGCAATATAAGAAGGCGCCGCTCCACGCCATCGAAGTGGCCCTTCACAAAGCCGCCCTCGCGGCCAAAGCCGATGGTCTGGACACCCTGATCGTTGGCAACGGGGCCGATAGCACCTTTGGGGGCATGGATAAATTGCTCTCCCGCGACTGGACTCTGGAAGAGTTCTATCAACGCTACACTTTTGTGGATCCTTTCCGCGCCTTGCAGCACCCGGTGGATCTGCGATCTGTATATCAAGGGTACGTCGGCGCCGATGGCCTGCTGGACACCCAGCGTTTTCTCAAAACCGTACACGGCATTGGCATCATCCAATCGTTTGAAACCGCGGTGGGCTCCACCGGCCTCGGCTTGTTGGAACCTTTCGAACAATTGCGCTACACCGAGCCGCTGGACTTGGCCCGGATTCGCGCAGGCGAAAGCAAATATCTGCTGCAAGCCCTGTTTCGGCGGCTCTACAACAACATGATTCCGCCCACCAAAATTCCGTTTGCCCGCCCCATGGATATCTGGTTGGCCGACTGGGCCGGCCCCCAACGCGCAGAATTCAAATCCGGTGTGGATTGGCGTGACTTCACCGGCGACCAGCGCTGGTTGCTCTATGTACTGGAACAGTTCCTCAATTTGCTGGATACTGGCCGCATTCATGGCTGAACCGTCATTCCATTCGATTGCTGTCACCCGCCGGGCGCCGGATTACCCCGACTTCCCCTATTCGCCATCTGTTGCCTACCCGGAATATCCCGGACAAGACATCGCAACACAGCCCAACGGTGTTTATGATGCTGTCCGGGAAAATTTCCGTCTGCTTGGCTTTGATGCCGCTCACTTCGGAACTCCAAACTGGAATCCATTAGGCCACCTCATCCGCCCTGGCGATACCGTCTTTATCAAACCCAACTGGGTGGACCACAAGCATCGTTTCGGTGATGATCTTTGGAGTGTGATCACGCATCCATCGGTCATTCGGACCGTGGTGGATTATGTTCTGTTGGCGCTGCGCGGCTCTGGACGCGTGCTGATTGGCGACAATCCCCACGTGGATACCCAATTCGCCGAGTTGAGCCGCCAGAGCCGTTTGCCCGAGTTGGCCGACTATTTCCGCGCCACCCGGCAGGTGGATATCCCATTTCTCGACTGCCGGCTGTGGACCATCGAAGACCTTGATCTGTACGGCTATAAGGTTGGCCGCATCCCCCTACCCGGCGATCCTGCAGGCTGCCGTGAAGTGGACTTGGGCGCCCAGTCCCTGTTTCACGGCCTGTCCAACGCCCGCTTCCGGGGCACCTATAACGACCGCCGGGAAACCAAACGCTTTCACCGGCGCGGCCGGCATATTTATTCCTTTTCCAAGAGCATGTTCGATGCCGATGTGTTCATATCCATCCCCAAACTCAAGGCACATGCCAAGGTGGGCGCCACGCTTAACATCAAAGGCCTCATCGGCACCATTGCCAACAAAAACGGCCTGGTTCATTGGCAAATCGGGTTTCCATCGCAAGGCGGCGACGAATATCCCGAGCCTGCGCGCTGGACCGATCTTCCCAAGCTGTCCTTCCAACATCTGCTGCTGGATTATCTGCCCGAGCGTTGGCACTTGGCCGGTCGCAACGCCTTGCGCAAAACCGGGTGGGGCCGCGCCCTGATGCGTGGATTCCAGATAGAAGCCCAACGCAAGCGGATGCTGCGCGGATCGGCGGCACTAAATGACACCACCTGGCGCATGACCAGCGACGTCTATAACCTCTTTGTCCGCGATTTGGCGGGGGTACGCGCCAGACCGCAGCGAACACTCTCGGTCATTGACGGAATCCATGGCGGCGATACTGACGGCCCACACTTCCCCTGCCCCATCGCCCCCGGAATCATCCTGACCGGTGAGGATTTTCTGGCCACGGACCTCGCCGCCGTGCGGCTGATGGATTACGATGCCGACCAGATTCAATATCTGCGCCACCTCGCCCACGAAACGCCGCGCGCGGTGCGCATTGTCTCGGACGATTTCCCGTTGAATGACATTACTGAACGCGAGACGCCACTGTTGGGCTATCGCCCCCCGTATCGCTGGGAAAACATCAGCCTGCGGGGATTGCAACCGGGCCCCTCCTACCTGCCACAATGAAAACCGCCAAACCCAAGAAAAAATTGACCATCGGCTATACGACGGGTGTCTTCGACCTGTTCCATATCGGGCATGTCAACATGCTCAAAAACGCCAAAAGCTTGTGCGACAAACTTATTGTGGGCGTCACGACTGATGAGTTGGTCAGCTACAAGAACAAACGGGCGGTGATCCCGTTTGTTGAACGCTTGGAAATCATCCGCAGCCTCAAGTTTGTGGATGCCGCCGTGCCACAAGACAGCATGGATAAAATGGCCGCGTGGACGCGCTACCACTTTGACCTGATGTTTGTCGGCGACGATTGGTACAACACCCCCAAGTGGAAACAGTTGGAGTCCCAATTCAAAAAAATCGGGGTGCGTATTATCTACTTCCCTTACACCAAGGGGACCTCCAGCACCTTGATCAACCAGGTGCTGCAAGACCTGCGGAATTCACCACCGCAAGCGTAACCCTGTCCCGCTGGTTCTATTGGGCAGAGTGCCGGCACGCTTGTATGTAGATGGGTTCAAGCTGCTGCCAATAGCGTTCGGGATCGCACCGTTTCAGGATAAATTCCAGAGCCTGTCGGCCCAGGGTCTGGATCAGGCTGGGCTCGCGCTGGAAACGAGCTATTTGTTTGGCCAATGCCACCGCGTCACCCGGGGGGAAGAGTAGTCCGGTTTCACCATCGCGTACCAACTCTGGAATCCCCCCGATATTGGATGCAATCAACGGCTTGCCTTGCGCCATCATTTCCATGGCTGAATATGGACCATTTTCGTACCACACGCTGGGCATGACCGCATAGCTGGCCCCAGCGATTACCGCATTCAGCTCTTCCCCGCGCAGGAACCCCCGGAAAAAGACACGGGATTGCAGGCCTAACTCGGCCGCCATTTTCTCCAAATGTTCCCTTTCTACACCATCGCCCAAAATGTGGAACTCTTGACCCGGCACTTGGGCCAACGCCTGGATCAACACGTCCACCCCCTTGGTCGACAACAAAGTGCCAAGATAGAGGCCGTAGCCTTTGACCGGAGGCGTCACCGATTGGGGCATGGCCGGTAAAAAATTTGGCAATACGGCCAACAAATCCGCCGGCCACCCAAATTCGATAAATTTATTTTTTAAAAACTCGCTCGGTGCAATGAGTCGCGAGATTCGGCGGGGCAAGTGCAAGGTGCGGTGGATATAGGCCTCTAACGTGGCCACAAAACTGGCCGCCAACGATCCCTTTTTGCACCGGTTTTTGGTGCAGCGCCAAAAGCGCCCGCCTTTGCATTCCTCGCAGACCCGCCCCCGGCTGAAAAAGTTGTCATTGGGGCAAATCAATTTGTAATCGTGCAAAGTCCAGACAATGGGCACGCCGGCGGCTTCCAAGGGCCCAATGATCGAGGGCGTCAGGTAGGCATGGATATTTTGAAAATGAGCAATGCCGGGTCGCCAGTCGGCAATGAGCTTTGAAATGTTACGTCGTGCTTGCCGCGACCAGATGCTCCGCTTCAATACGCGCAACGCATTGAATGGACTTTTCTGTCGGTTCAATGCGGCATAATCCAAGAAATCCACGAAGTATTTCTCTTGCGGACAGGGCAGATTCTGCGGATGCCGCATGGAATAAATGGCCACTTCATGCCCATGCTCTTCGAGCAATTGTTGCAACGCCAGCAGATAAGTGCAGTCCCCGCCCCGCCGGTAATAAAAGTTGCTGCACAGCAGAATGCGCATAACGACCGTCTCTAGAGCAGACAGTCTTTAGGATCCGGTATCAGCCACAACCCGGCCCAAAGGCCTTTGAGTCGGGCCAGCCCGGCTGCACGGCGGTCTTTCTTGAGCAGCAAAGCCAACCCCCGCGGAATACCTCTAATAAAAATATGATAGCTCAAGGCGAAAAACCGCCGAATGCTCCACGGGCGGGTGTGCAGGCGGACCAGAATAAACCGGTTGCGGGCAAGCAGAAATTCTACGCGCGGCGAAGATTTAGGCACTTCGCGTTTGCCGGATTTGACGGAAGAACCGTACATCTTGTGCCACAGGGTTGCCCGCGGTTCATAGCGTTGTCGGATACCCATTTCCAAGGCCCGCACACTCCACTCGATGTCTTCCGCATAAATGAAGAAGGCTTTATTAAAGAGGCCTATCCGACGCAGCACATCGGCGCGGATCAGCATGCAGCATCCCGAAAATATTTCGGTATCCTGCGGCTGGTCATATTGCCCGACATCTTTTTCGCGGAGACCGTGATACTGGGTGTCGAACGTCCAACGGTTGAATGTCCCGCCTGCGTAATAGAGCGGCTTACTTTCATCCATGAACCAAATTTTGCTGCTGACGGCGCCAATTTCCGGGTCGTCTTGCAGCACTTGCACCAGCGTGCCGAGGCAATCCGGCGGCACTTTGGTGTCATTGTTGAGCACCCAGATATAATCCATCTCCGCATCCAGCAGGATTTTGACCGCCCGGTTGTTCCCTTCGGAATAACCGTAATTCTTTTCTCCGCGCACCAATTGAATTTCCGGAAAGTCCTGCTTGAGGCGGTCCGGCGACCCATCCTCGGACCCGTTGTCATAGACCATGGTGATGGCTGGGGGATATGCCGACTCGCGAATCGAGGTCAGGCAAAGAGCGGTGTCGTCGTACTGATTCCAGTTCAGCAGCGCAATGCCAACTTTGGGCGCGGGAGAGTTCATTGGTCAGTCGCGCAGATCTGCGGCCCAAATCGGCGGTAGGTTTTCGCGAATTTCCACGCTCGTGAAAACTTCGCCTTTGCGCGGACCGTGGATTTTCGCCCATTCCGCCATCCGGCGGATGCCCTCGGCAAAAGGCACGGGCGGCGCGCACCGCACGGCTTTGCGGATTTTGTCATGGCTGGAATAGGCGACTTTCACCTCTTCGCGCGCAGGTTGATAATCCACCCGCGGGGTTCGACCAAACGCTTCGCCAATCATCGCCACCAATTGGTTCACCGAATAAGGGATATCCGCGCCGATGTTGTACACCTCGTTCCAACTGGAGGGAGTCAACGCCGCTTCCACCATGGGTGGGGCCACATCATCAATGTGCGAAAACGCCCGCTGTTGCTCGCCATCGCCGAACACGGTCAGGGGCTCGCCACGCATGATCTGGCTCATGAATATCCCAATCACATTGCGGTAGCGGTCCCCAATGTTCTGGTTTTCGCCATACACATTGTGCGGGCGGAAAATCAGATAATTGAGGCCGAACATCCGCCGCGCGGCTGCCAAATCCATTTCGACGCCATACTTGGCGATGCCGTAGGGGTCTTCGGGCGCCGGAACGGTGTCTTCCAGCATGGGGACTTGATTGGCACCATAAACCGCAATGGAAGAAGTGAAAATCAAACACTTCACTTTGTGGCGCACGCACGCATTGATCACCGTCATGCTGCCGACGACGTTATTGGTGTAGTTGAACTCCCGGATAAAATGGCTCAACCCTTCTGCGGCGTAGGCCGCCAAATGGAAGACATAATCAAATTGATTGGCCGCGCAGAGTTGCTCCACAAGGGCCGAATTGGTCACCGAACCTTTGACGAATGTCGCACCGGAAGGCACATTTTCCGCGAATCCTCCGCTCAGGTCGTCCAACACGGTCACTTGCGCCCCGCGTTCCAGCAATACCCTTGTCACATGGGAACCAATAAAGCCTGCGCCACCTGTTACAAGTGCCTTCATTTCCTGTTGCCCATCCTTTCGTGCGAAACTATCCCATTCGAAGGTTGCCCCACAAGCCCAATCACGGCGCGGTCGGCAGTAGTCCTTTGTACACGTTCATCATTGCGTCGCGATAAGCCTCAATGGTGAAGATTTCCTGCGCGCGGGCGTGGCCCGCGGTGCCCATTCGATGACGTAACTCCGGATCTGCCAGCAACCTCGCCAAGGCCTCAGCAAAACCCTCAACATTTTCCGGCTCGACCAAGATGCCGGTTTCGCCATCCACCACCATCTCCGGAATCCCGTCCACCCGGCTGGCAACCACCGGCAAGCCGTGGCACATGGCCTCCATCACCACCCGGGGCAAAGGGTCGCGGCGGGCCGGCAAAAACAAAACATCCAACTGCCGATAGAGCACCGGCATATCCTCCACCAAACCAAGATCGCGAACGACCGATTGCAATTGGTGGGCCGCAATATAATCGGCGGCCACCTTTTGCTCGGCCTCTGAATTCCAGCCACCCGCCACCCAGGCTTCACAAGGGATGCCGCGTTCCCGCAGGAGCCGGCAGGTGGCGAGAAAAATATCCGCACCCTTACGGTGCCCCATCCGGGCCAACATTCCAATCCGCAATGGTGAGTGTGACTCAGGACGAGTCAGAAGAACTGGCACTGGGCTGAAATAATATGAAATTGCCGCCCGACGCCGCAAAAAACGGGGATAATCGTCAGCCATGTTCTGGGAGACAAGAATCACCCGGTCGGCAAGCCAATGAATCAATAGAACATCCAACCACGCCTCGAAGCCCCTCGTCCACGGTTCATGGATGGTCACCACCACTGGGACGCGGGCCAATAATCCGGCTAATAGTGCGTACGGGAGATGGGTGGTCCGGCTGTGGATGTGGAGAATCCCTGGTTGGCTGCGCAATTGACGGACAAGACCACGGACATACTGCCACCGGGACCGCAAAACGGGGCCGATGCCACGCCAGAACCGCGAAAATCCCCCCTGGCGCAATCCTTTGTAGACCAATGGGGAAACCCATACGGGAAGTTCTGCTTCCACGGCCAGTTTTTCCAACGGGCCATGCTCGGGTAAGACAAGGTAAACGGAGGAAAAGTGGCCGCGTAAAGCGACCAAATGTTCCAAAGCGCAAATAGGCGCGCCTGTCCGATTAGCCCACGGCGCGGCGGAATA
>MWEZ01000090.1 GCA_002071335.1 Verrucomicrobia bacterium ADurb.Bin018 | reverse complement strand
TTGGCAGACTAAATGCACCCCCGCCATTTGGTAGACTAAACGCACCCCCAAGAGACCCTGGGGGGTGCATTTACTTTGTCAATTGACCAACTTTTATTTCGTGCACCCGAATTTCGTTCCAACATTGTCGCCGAATGGCCCTTTCCTGAGTTCGACACTTCCAATCTAAGAAGCCATAACACATTGGGATGCAATGTATAATTTTTTGAATTTTGCTGTTTGGGGTGTCCCGATCATAAAAATAGAGGGTTTTCCCCGAATATTCAGAGGGAGAAAACAAAAGCAGAAAAGCCGAAAATCGAGAGAAGTCGTTGTATTTTGAGCCTGGATCACTCCCAAATCTTCTTTTTGAGGGTCTGGAGGGGAAGATATTGTTTGATTGCTATGAGCCGAGCTGGGGCGCGGCGTTCCCAGCAGGGTGCGCCGAGCCCCAGCTCGGCTTATTCATCGTCATTTGCAGACTGAAAACCGGTCGCGGACGCAGATTTTTTGGAGAATGTAGCATCCAGTGACTTTTTGGCGTGAATACCTTACCTTTCTTCTGGGTGTCCCATTGTTGAACTCAGGCCTTCTCGCTGTGCACGGAGCGGGTTCTGATTTCCCTTGAGATGCAGGAGCGGGATTTGCCGAGGCGGGCGGCAATCAGCCGTATGGAATGTCCCTGCCGTAGAGAGACTTCAATTTCGATCCGATCCTCATGCGTGAGGTGTTGATGTTTGCTCATTGGGTTCTCCTTATGTTGCTGGGTTGCCCCAGGGTTGGTCAGGAGAATGACCCAAAAACTTGGCAGACTAAATGCCCCCCCCTCCCCCGGGGGAGGGGGGGGAAGAGGAGTTGCGGATTCCCTCCCTCATCAACCCCGGAGGGGTTGGCAGACTAAATGCACCCCCGCCATTTGGTAGACTAAACGCACCCCCAAGAGACCCTGGGGGGTGCATTTACTTTGTCAATTGACCAACTTTTATTTCGTGCACCCGAATTTCGTTCCAACATTGTCGCCGAATGGCCCTTTTGGTATGCTGTAAGTTTAGACCTGCAGCTGAGTCGATAATGGAAAGCAGATTATCATGCAGAAACATATAATTATCGTACTTCTCGTCTTTACTGGCCTGTTGCCACTCATAGGCAACGGCGCCGAAACGGGGCGCGACAAGATCGAATGCGAGGCCGATGTAAACTATTTGATGAGGATGGCAGAAATCTTCAGGCGGCTGGATGTAGACATCCGTTTCTATGGAAAGGTTCAGGATCAATTTGATCAGCCGGTTGAAGGAGCTGAAGTCGTTCTGCACATTACAGCCTTTAGCCCCAACGTGGAAGAGTTGTTCGGGCAAACCAAGGAAGTACTCGTAAAGACTGGCTCTCAGGGGCGATTCACGGTCACCAACCAAAAGGGACACAGTATTTATATAGATGCAATCCGGAAAACAGGGTATGCCTTTTCGGTAATGCAAAATTCTGAAGAATATCGATTCTCAGGCGAGGATCAGAACTTCACACCGAATCAAGCTGATCCGGTTATCTTTCGCGTCCGCAAAAAAGGTCCGACAGTCTTCCTGCTAGAGGACCGTTATCTCGAATTTTATATTCCAGTTGCCGAATCCGGCAAGGTGATTAGCTATGACTTCGTTCAACGCCGTTCGATCAGGAACGTTGCGAATCCTGCGGGTGACGAGGCAGCGCTCGTGGCCGACCTCCAAGTCAAGGCAACCTTCAACACAAACGATACCACGTGGACGGTCATCCTTTCGCCCGGAGGTACCAACGGGGGAATCATCGTATCCGATCAGTTGCTGTACGAAGCACCGGACAGCGGCTATCAGGCGGAATACACCTTCAGGCTCGAAGATCGAAAGCCTCCAAAGGCAAAGTACGTCTATCTCAAGACTCGTGACCCGGCAGTCTACACCTGTTATGAAATCGAGTATATCAACGTCAACAAGGAATTCTTCCGACTGAGCGGCAAGTCCGTAACGAATCCCTATGGCGACAGAAATCTTGAGCCGGAGACCGACCTTCCTTACAAGGTGACCAAGCAACTGACCGATGAGGCGAAGAATGCCTTCCGCCAGAACAAACGCCCTGAAAAGCCCGACCTTTCGAGGCTGTTGAAGGAAAAGAAGGACAAGAGCAAACCGTAATTTCCCTCCGGCACTACGCCTGTTTGCACAGGCTCGTGCCGTTGTCCCCGCTCCGCGTTTGTACATGGCGTCTGTTTACGCACACGTCGCGACGTGCGCTTCGCCTTCGTGCCGCTACCTCGTCACTTTGGCTTTATCCTCAGGACCTGTACACAAAATCTGCTTCCTGCTTCGCTCTACAAGCTACCCAGGACAAGTACGCACCTTTTGCGCCAAGGCCTACGGGTGCGGTGTTCGCTCCTGTTGGTCGTTCGCCTCGACGCTCCGGGCCAGGTAGCGTCCGGGATTTTTCGCACTTTGGTTTGAGGCAGGTGCGGGGGGGGGCGCTTATTGCGTCGCTGCGGCGGGGGAATGATTTGCAAGCGATGGACTTGGATGGTGATTGGGGACAATATTGTGGAGCCCATGGCCGGCAACAACATCCCCGCAAGATTCGTGACGGTTCGCGGGGGGCATGGTACGATCATCTTCAACTTGATTTGCCGGTCCCGGGCTTGCCCGGATTGCAATCGGAACTTTGAAGTGGAGAAAGAGTTCGACGTCGTACACGTCGCGATCGAACAAGGCAGTCTTATGGTATGCGGCAAAGATGATTGGGCATATTTGAACGTGACTGATGATACCCATGCGCCCGACGGGGTCGTGTGGACCAGCCGGCCACACGGAATCCATGGCCACGGCAGTAGCGTCAGCTTCCGCCCCAGCCAGTTGGTTCCAGGCGCCTATACGGTCAAAGCGGCGAATGACGGAACGCCGAGCTGCCCCGACGTGTGCGAAGTCCATGTGATCAAGGTGAATATACCGACCACCAACATCTTCGTCTGCGCCGAAGATTCCCTGGCGTCGCTGAGCCTGTCAGGCGACAGCTATTCCCCCGGGGGCTATGTCTGGAGCAGCACCCCGGACGGGATATCCGGCCGCGGCCCCGACAAGACTATCACCTTCGTCCCCAGCAACCTCCCCCCCGGGAAATACGTCGTCCAATGCCAATCGGCTGACCTCGAGGACTGCTTGGACGAATGCGAGGTGAACGTCCTCTCTGTAGACTTGAGTGCGAACACAACAAAGGAGGTCGGCAAGGACGATCACTACCTGAAGCTGAAAAACAGCGGCGATGTAATAGTTACGGCTACATTAACCCCGTCTGTTGATCCGTCTGTCATTTCATGGGGCGGAGGCACACCGGGGGCGGATAATCTGCAAAGAATCGTCAGTTCGGGCACTCCTGGAGATTACGACGTCAGCGCTCTTGTGAATGGCACCGTCTGCAAGACCATCCGCATTCATGTCGTTGATGCGATAGCTCCTCCAGCGAATAACGCAGCGACGCTGATAAATACTGTTGGGACTGCGGTACCTTCCGGCAGTTTCAGCCCGTTTGGTGTGATGTGGGGTCATCGCGGCGGTTGTGGGGATCCATCTCCAGCGTTTTCTGTATATCTGGATGGTGACAAATGGATTCTTCGCGTTGATTCGGTCACACATGTAAGCAGGACAGGAATACAGAGCGGTGGACGTACCGATATTCTGGGACCAACGGATTCCACTCTTACAGTTGCCAATTTTCTGGCAGTCATGACCGATCTCACGCCACCACCGTCTGGCACACCATCTGGACCGCCTCGCACTTCGTACTGGTGTTCTGACATAACTCAAAGTCATGAGAACTTCCATGTTGATGATTTTCATAACAATTATTGGACTCCAAGAATGCAGGTGTTTGAATCTTGGGCCGAGACTGATGCAGCCAATATACTCGCCTATGACTGTAGCGATCCTAATAAGAAAACGGTGGCGGGAGTTTCTTCAACCCGGCAGGCCGATGTTCAAAATCAAGTAAATACTGAACACGATGCGGCATGGGGGATTTTTGGGAATGCTGGATGGAATGAGACAGGTGCCCACAACCACAGCAACCCACAGTACACGGCAAGAAATAACGCTATTGCCACTCGTTTCGGCAATCCAAGTGTTTCAATCAGTGGTCCTAGCAGTATCGGCACAAATCAGAATGCGATATTTACGGCTGTCGTTGATCCTCCTGGAGGAAACTATAGCTGGAGTGGCGGCGGAACTCCGGCCGCAGGAAACGGCACGGGCTTCTCGACGATGTGGCCGTCCCCCGGTGTCAATACTATCACCCTTATTTACTCGATCCCTGGCGGTGTTCCGGGGTCGGGTAGCGATTCTGTTATCGTTCAAGTAACCCCATAATTCGAGAAGGAGAGAAACAATATGAATTTGAGTTATCAATTGAGATGTGTTAGACAAACTCTTTTATTGGGAGTATTCTGTAACATGCTGCAAAACTCATCGATGGCAGAGAATCAGGGCTTACTTGCGCCCGGGGATGCGCCTACACCCAGGGCGGAGGCGCTAAACATGCTTCAAGGAGAATTGACAATATACGGCATTCCATTGACACAGGAGGGGTTGACCGTTGGATTGCAACACAAAGAACGCGCCGCTCGTGTCGCAGCAAGTAGAGCATTGGGTATTTTGGGTAATCTCGATACAGTTGGTTCGTTGGGCAAGCTTGCTACCAACGATGACCAACTCGTAAGCGGCGCTGCATTGCGTGCAATCAACACAATCCTGCATCGAGAAGTAAAGCCTCTCGCGGAGGCTTTGTATCGGCAGGCCGCCAATCAGCAGGACAGGTTCGATATGGCCTTGTTGCTTTGCACATTAGGTGATCCGAGTTACTTCCAAGAAGTGCTTCAGGTGATTCGAATGCCTGTTGATTCGCTTTTTGTTCAGGCAGTTCGCAACGTGCCTGATTTTGCAAAATACGTCTTGTATGACGAAGGGAAGCCAGTTGATTGGGTCCAAGAGCTTGCATCGGCGTTAAATAACCCGAGTGCAGATTCCGTAAAAAGAATTGAAGTAATTGTGACTCTCAAGAAGATCGGTTCGAAAGAGGCTATTGATACAATAAGGCGCAGATTATCATTAGAGAAAGACGCCTCCGTGCTTTCAGTAATGCAAGGCATCGTTGGTAGCATGTAGCAATGACCGCCCCCGAGCCTGTACACGGCATCTGCTTACGCACATGCCGCGCCAGTCTCCCCGTGTGGACTCGCTCCAGCAGAGAGCGTCCCCGAAGACGTGGCCGCTCACTGCTTGCGCTCGACAGGCGTGCCGCTACACGCTTTGCGGCTATGGATTCATCGAACGTGGTGGGTAGTGCGGTGGACGCAGTGCCAAGCCGCGCGTGGCCGCGCCTGAATGTCGGGCCGAACTACGTCCGGCCCGCCACCGGGCAGCGTCGCATAACGGCGCGCGTTATGCGTTCGTTCGGTCGAAGACTCCCTCACACGTTGCCCTTTCTGGCGCACCCCCGCGTTGCCTCCAGGCCGAAAAGTCCGGCGCGCGCACGCGCCACACTTTTCGGCCTTCCGGCAACCTTCCTGCCTGCGCCGCGAGGCGTCGCGGCAGGCAGGTCGGGCTGGAACAGAAAGCGTTCTGTTCCCTTGGCGCTGCTGTTGGTGAATCCGGGCGTGGTCGGTGGTGCGAGTGCCGCCGCAAAACGCTACGCGGCACGCAAGGGCCACGTCCGGTATTTTTCGCACTTTGGTTTAGGGCAGGTTCGGGGAGGGATTTGCTTCATTTTTGCATCGACTGGAGGGTGCCCAAAAGGGAGGCTTGCGATTCAGCACGGGAACGATTCCAAAAGCAAACCCAAAGTGCAGGAATTACAACAAGACCCGTCCCCATTGTCGTTAATGATAATTTAACACAAAAATACTTGCGCCGGATATTGGCGAAATGCACGATGGTGGCCAATGAAAGCGATCAGCCGCAGACAGTTCTTGCAGACCGCCGGAGTCGCCATGCTGGTGGCCACGTTGCCGGCGCTGGGTCGTGGCGGACGGAATCGGCGGCATCAGAAGAATATCCGGGTTCGCTCGCTCGTTCCTCTCGGGCATCTGACTCCTGCTGAAAGAGCGTTTATTCAGCGCGCTCGATTTGCCACGGCGGCGGATGCGATGCGGGCCGTGGCCGCGCGGCGAATGACGGCGGAACTATACTGGGAGTAACCATGTTAAATTTTGACTTTGGGAGGATCTCTCAATAGAGAAGCACCCCATTGTCATTGGCCGGAACGCCAACTCCTGCGAGGAGGGACGCTCATCCGGCCGCCTTTTTAAGTATGGAACAAGTAAGATGAACGCAGACCGGAAAAGATATCGCAAACGTCCATACCAGTTGCCGAGGGATAAGACTCCGCTTTCCATGGCGTTGCGGCAGATCGGCGAAAGCATTCAGCGTCGCGATTATCCCTCGGCATTGGCCAGGGCCGCCGCACTCATGGCCGATCCCCACTTGGACAATCCGGAGTGCTCCCGCGTTTTATCGCTGGTGGCGGATAGCGAACATCGCCGCGGCCGGTATGCCGAAGCGGTTCGCATCCACCTGCGGGCAGCGGCGCAAAGTATCGGCCATGCCACCTTGTGGCTTCGCCCCTACATCGGCCAAGTGCGGGCGCTGCTGAAGATGCCTGCCGTGGAACAGGCGCTGGTCATGGCCCACCATGCGGTGGCGGTGGCTGAGACCCAAAGGGCCAAATTCGACGAGCAGGTTCGGATGTCGCGACGAAATCTGGAAACAAATCTCGCTGTGAAAGTACCAATGGTGCCGCCTCGAGTCAGCGTGGTGGCGACGAGAATGGGCTACTTGTTCCTTCAAGAAGGCGAGCCGGAGGCCGCAGAAGAGTTTTTCCAGAAGGCCATCCAAGCCAGCAAGGGTGGTGCCAACCGTGCCCGCCAGGGATTGGCGAAAATTGCGTTGGCCCGGAGGGATTTTCCGCGGGCGATGGAGATTGCCGTCGAGGCCATTCGTGACGGCGGATTCAAGGCCAAAACTCTGCCCGCTTGGGAAACGGTGATCGCTGCCCGACGCCAGATGGGTGGCTGGAAGATCAGCGAGAGGCTTCTCAAGGGCTTGGATTCCGCCCCGGCCGGCCTGCGGGCCCGCACGGTTTTAACCATCGTACGCGAATTGCGCAAAGGCGATATGCACCAGTGGCGCGAAGTGGCCGAGCGTTGGTCCGCCCGGGAAGGCACCCAGTTCCCCATCGTCGAGGCGGAACTCCGCAAGATGCTTTTGGCTTCGGCCAAAGCCGAGCCAGCAAACGCAACGGGAAAAAGAGAGAGGGCCGAGCAACTTCTGAAAACGCCGGAACTGAGTCCCAGCGAGTGGTTGGCCGGAAGCAAGGAGTTGGTCCGGGCCAGCCTCTGGGAAGATCGCAATGTCCCAATCGAGCCTTTGCTGGCGCAGGCCAAGGCGAAATATGGCGAGGATTTTGTCCCGAAGGCCTCGCATAGTCTGGCGCTTTCGTGCTTGGCGGCCAAACGCCCCGATCTGGCTCGTTTACTGCTCTTGCCCAATGTCCAGAACCTGCCTACGGATAATGACCAATGGGGTAAATCCGTCTGGGCCTTGGCCCGGATGGAAAGTCAACTTGGGGATCATTCGGCAGCCGCCAAGCGTTACCAGCAGCTATTCGAGGAAGACTCCATCCCCGTCCGTTTCCGGCTTCAGGCGCGGCTTCTCTGGGCCGAAGCCCTGTTGGCCGCCGGGCAGCCAGATCGTCTGATGGAAGCCAAACCGGCCATGGAGTCCGCCTTGGCTGGCATTCAGGATCCCGATGTCCTGATGAACTTCGCCCGGCAGATTTATGTCGCGTCCCCGGAATTGGAAGAATGGGCGACGGCATGGTTCGACAGAGGGGTGGCGCGGGCCTTGCAGCGCTTCCAGGAAGCCACGCATCCCTCTGTGGCGATTGATATCCTTTTTCGATTGACGCGACGGCAGGTTATCGATTTCGATCGCGGCGCCGACGCCATTAGCTTTTGGGAGGGGTTGAGCGACGAAAAAAAAGACTGGTTGTGGACACTGCGGACCAGCTTCTGGGAATATCTGGGCCTGCTGGTGCGGGCCTATGGCATGGACGGTTCGTCCGGCCAAGTGGAATCCTTTGCCCGACAATGGCTCCAGGATCCGGCAACTCCGCCGGTTGGTCGGGTGCATGTCGGTATCCCGTTCGGGCAATGCTTGGTTCAAGGCCGGCGGCTGTCCGAAGCGTTGGAGCTGTTCGAGCGGTTGTTGGCCGAAGCTCCCACCCATGATCTGTGCTCGTTGGCATGGTATTGGAAGGCCTTGGAGGCCCATGCGCGGCAAGACAAGCCGGAACGCGACCGCTGTGCGACCTGCCTTCGGCTGGCCTCCGGCGCTCGGGGTGGGCTGATGCAGGAGAAAGAGCTGCAAGCCAAGTCCGCGCTGTTGCTGGCGGACCTCGATGTCGCTCGCGTGGACCTCCAGACTATCGCCTATCCGCCGGCTCTGCTCGAAACCATCAGGCTCCATATCCTTCAGGACCTGAAGCTGTTGCCATGAAAACCTCTCATTTTTTCCCGATCGCATTGGTTACGGCCCTCTTCCTGCCCGGGATGACGAAGGGGTTGTGTCCCTCCATTACCATTGACATGCCAGATATTCCGAGCGGCTGTGTGGGAGAAACCGTTATAGTTAGCCCTCGGCTCGAGGAAATCGCCGGTAATTGCAACCACATGACCACCTATCCGTATAAACGATGGAATTGGGTGGTGATTGGGGACAATATTGTGGAGCCCATGGCCGGCAATAACATCCCTGCAAAATTCGTGACGGTTCGCGGGGGGCATGGTAAGATCATCTTCAACTTGATTTGCCGGTCCCGGGCTTGCCCGGATTGCAATCGGAACTTTGAAGTGGAGAAAGAGTT
>MWEZ01000089.1 GCA_002071335.1 Verrucomicrobia bacterium ADurb.Bin018 | reverse complement strand
TCAGCAGGCGGCATGCCCACTTTCTGTCCAGCGATCCATTCCTACATTACGCAGGATTCGTTTGCTTTGGCGCCGCCGAAGGGGGCCAAAGATGCGTGGTGGTGTCTTTGTAGCGATCGTATTCGCTGAAAACGCAGCCACAGTATTGCTGGTGATAGAGCATGTGGACTAGGCGGGGATCGGCCTCGGCAGCGCGCGCATCCAGATAGAGGAACTCCACGCCGGCGGCAGTCCCGGCGGCCTCTCCCGCCGCACGGATCAGTTCATGATCCTGATGCCGACTGGTCACCAAGGTGGACGTGAAGACGGGACAACCAGCCGCGCGGGCCTGTTGCGCGGTACGCCCCAAGCGCAACGCATAGCATTCCCGGCAGCGCTCCGGCGCCGTTTCGTGGCCGTGCACCGCGCGGCAAAAGTCCACAAGGCCATAGGTTTCGTCGGCAATCAGCGGCAGGGCCGCTCGTTCCACCAGCATTTTGACGGCTTTGAGTCGCCGTCGAAATTCAATCAATGGATGGATATTCGGATTGTACCAAAAGACGGTCGGGGCCCACGCCTCCGGCCCGGCCTTGAGAGCCGCAAGCAACTTACCCAAGCAATGGGCGCAGCAGGCGTGGACCAGAATATCGCGCATGAGGATCAGAGCGGATAGAGCATCCCGGCGGCCACGTTCTGGGCGGTGGCCCGCGACTCCAGCAACTCCACCAACGCCAGCGCAAAAGCAAAGGCAGTCCCGGGAGCTTGGCTGGTCACGATGTTGCCATCGCGCACAACCCGCTCATCCACCCAGGTGCCGGCGCTTTGCAAGTCTTCGCGGCAGGCGGGGTGACAGGTGAAGCGCCGGCCGGTCAATACGCCGGCATCGCGCAGCACCGTCGGGCCGGCGCAGATGGAGGCAACCCACTTGCCCGCGGCGACAAAATCACGCACGGCCTGTTTGACGGAAGCATCGGCGCACATGGCCTCGGTGCCGCCAATGCCGCCCGGAATAACCAGCGCGTCGAAGCGGTTGGCCTCGGCAGGATCCCATGCGCCATCCGGCGCAATGCGTACGCCACGCGAGGTGGTGACCATCCGCGTTTCCTCCCCCACCCCGGCCAAAAACACGCTCACGCCCGCGCGGCGCAACACGTCCACCACAATGACCACTTCCATTTCCTCGGAACCATCAGCCACCAATACACAAACATTTTTCTTTTTCATTTTATTCTCCTCTTGTTGAGCCTACGCCCGCGGGTGGGCTTTGTCATATTCTTCCTTGAGTCGTTCCACGCTAACATGGGTATAGATTTGAGTGGTGGAGAGGCTGGCATGGCCGAGCAACTCCTGCACGCTGCGCAAATCGGCGCCGGCATCCAGCAAATGGGTGGCGAAGCTATGGCGCAACACATGCGGCGTAATGGCGGGATTCAGGCCAGCCACCGCCAGATATTTTTTGAATGAGCGCTCCACGGAGCGCGGGGTCAGCGGCCCGCCCTTCGAGCTGACAAAAACCGCGGAGGGACGACGGAAATTTCGTTCGGCTAGCCAGTGATCCCGTGCGTCCAACGCGGCTTGCAGGGCTTGGGCGGCGGGCCGACCAATGGGGCAAAAGCGTTCTTTTTTGCCTTTGCCGCGCACGAGTGCGGTGCCGGAGAGCAGGTCGAGACGGGCGGTGGTCAGCCCGCACAGCTCCGCGATACGCATCCCGGTGCTATAAAACAATTCCAGAATGGCCGTGTCCCGCTGCACGGCATAGGCGGCGAAAGCGGACGCCGGACGGCTCCGTTTTTTTTCGTTCACCTGAACCTGCGCGGGCGCGGCCAGCAGGCGCAAGACTTCGTCCCGCGTTAGTACCTGGGGCAAACGACGGCGCAGGCGGGGCTGCTGCAAACCGGCAAAAGGGTTATCCTTGACCATCCCCTCGCGCACCAGAAAACGGAAAAACGAGCGCAAGCTGGACATCTTGCGGCTGGCGGTGGTGGGCGCCATGCCGGCTTTCTGAAACGACGCCAAAAAACGCCGCGCGGAAAACCGGTCGGGCGTTTTCCACGGAAATGGCGGCGCGGTCTCCTCACCCCAAAGCTGCCGGCAAAATTGGGCGATGTCGGAGAGATAGCCCGCCACGGTATGCTCCGAGGCATTGCGTTCCGCCCGCAAGTGCTGCACAAACTGCGCCACTGCCGGGTCCTGAGCCACCGAGGTTGCTGAGTCCGCGGCGTTATCCGATGACACCACTGCGGACAACTGGACTGGGCGTTTGCCGGCCACTACCCTCCCACTCCTTGCCGCGCCAGCCGGTTATTCGGCGGGCGGGGCCTTGGCGGTTTCCTTTTTGGCGACGCGTGGTTCGGGCAGGCCAAGTTTGGGCGCGAGCTCCGCATAGCCCGGAATTTGCGCGGCATAATTCAAGGCGAGGCGTTTCAGCGCGCTGACCTGCTTGAAGGAAAGTTGCTTGCGCTGGGCATACTGGGCCTTGAGCGATTCCAGAAACTCGCGGTCGTCCCATTTGCGTCCCTTGCGGCTGGTGGCCGGACGCCATGTTTGGACGGCGGCGAACAGCGCGAGGATTTCATCCAAATGAGCATCGGCAGGCGCGGCGGCTTCGGCGGTCAGCCCCAGCTCGGCGGCGCGCGTGGCGAAGTCGGGCATTTGCTCGGCATACTTGCGCATGATCTTGTCCAGATAAGCGATTTGCGCGGTGGAGAGCCGTTTGCCACCGGCGACCTGTCCGCGCAGGGACTCCACGAAATCGCGGTCGTCATACACCTTTTTGCCGAACTTGCGCGGCGGGTCGAAGGTCACGTTTTCCAGCATGGCGAGCTTGGCAATGGTCTCTTGGCGCGGCGGACCTTCGCGATTGGATTCGGCTGGGGCTTCCAGCTTCAATTCCTCGGCCACGGCGGCCGCCGTGGGGATTTGGTCTTGATAGCGGAACAGCAGGCGTGCCAGCGCATCCTGCTGGCGGCGGGAAATCGGCCGTTTGTTTTCAGCGATTTGCCGGCGAATGGATTCCACGAATTTTTCATCGCTATAGACGGTTTTCTCGCCGCGCGTCATCGGCTGCTGCCACGTGGTGACGGCGGACAAGGCCGCCAGCAGTTTTTCGACCGCGGCCAAATCGCCGGCCGGGCCACGCGCCGCGCCCATCCACTCCTGGAATTTGGCATAAAAGTTGGTGAGCATTTCCGTCCAGGCCACCTTGCCCTCTTCGATTTCATCGAGTAGTTCTTCCATGTTGGCGGTGAATTGCACATCAAAGAGCGCGTCGAGGTGGCTGATCAGGAAGTCGCACACCTTGAGACCGAGGGCAGTCGGCACGAGGGCGCGTTTTTCGCGATCCACATATTTGCGGTCGAGCAGCGTGGAAATAATCTGGGCATAGGTGCTGGGGCGACCCACGCCATTTTCTTCGAGCACTTTCACCAGCGAGGCTTCGGTAAAGCGCGGTGGCGGCTGAGTTTCCTTGCGGTCGTTGAGCCATTCAACCACATCCAGCGCCTCGCCGGGGTCGAGCGGCGGCAGGCTGGCGACTTCGTCGTTGTCGCCATTTTCCGCCTCTTCTTTTTTGCGCTGTTCAAGACCGGAAACCCGCATGAAGCCGGGAAACACGATTTCTGAAGCGGTGGCGCGGAAGAGGAAGGTGTCCGGCCCGGAGCCGACGGCTTCAATTTCGGCCGTGCGTTGCGCAATGCGCGCGGGGGCCATCTGGCTGGCCATGAAGCGCCGCCAAATCAGGTCATAGAGCCGCCAATCGTCGCGTTCGAGAACTTCCTTGAGGCTCTCCGGTGTGCGGGCGGGATCGGTTGGGCGGATGGCTTCGTGCGCCTCTTGCGCGCTGGAGCGGTTGCGGAAGACATTCGGAGTCTCGGGCAGAAACTCCGGGCCATGCTCGCGGCGAATGAACTCGCGCGCCTGCTCGCGGGCTTCCTGGGCGATGGTGAACGAATCGGTGCGCATGTAAGTTATCAAGCCCGACACCGTGCCGTGGCCCAGGTTGATGCCTTCATACAGTTTTTGGGCGAGGCGCATGGTGCGCGCGGGCGGGAAGCCCAAGGCGCTGCTGGCAGCCTGCTGCAGGCTGCTGGTGATGAACGGCGGCGGCGCGTTTTTGCGCACTTCCTTGCGCAACACATCCTTCACGCGCAGCGTGCGCTGCTGCAATTCCGCCATCAGGCGCAGGGCCAGCGCCTCATCCTTGATGTCGGCCTTGGCATCGTTGAGCTTGGCCAACTGCGCCACGAACGGTGCGCGCGGGTCCACCTGCTTGGCGGCCTTGACGCCGATCACCCAGTACGGCACAGGCTGGAAATCACGGATGGCCTTTTCACGCTCGCAAACGAGGCGCAGGGCCACGGACTGCACGCGGCCGGCGCTCGACGCGCCCGGCACGCGCCGCCAAAGCATGGGGCTGACTTTGTAGCCCACTACGCGGTCGAGAATCCGCCGCGCCTGCTGGCTGTCCACCCGCATCTGGTTGATTTCGGTCGGCTCGCTGAACGCCTTGCGGATGGCGGGGGCGGTGATTTCGTTATAGGTGACGCGACGGAAGTTGTGTTCACCCACCTTGCCCTTGAGCGCCTCGCGCAGGTGCCAAGCGATGGCTTCGCCTTCACGGTCGGGGTCGGGCGCCAGATAAATGGTCTCCACCTTGGCGGCGGCCGCTTGCAGGTCTGCCAGCACTTTGGCGCGCCCCTTGATCGGCACATATTGCGGGGTGAAGCCGCGCTGCACATCCACGCCCAGCGCGCGCTCGGGCAAATCCCGCACGTGGCCCAGCGAGGCCTTCACAATATAGTCGCCGCCCAGCAGCTTGTTGATGGTTTTGGCCTTGGCCGGCGATTCCACAATTACGAGACTTTTTGCCATGAGTTCTGCATCCTTTCCTTCAAACGGGTGAAGCCGCCTCGGGTTCCAAATCCCAGCGGCGAATATCGTCCATCAAAGCCAGCCGGCGGCCGGGCAGCCGCCGGATGATCTTCTTCATTTCCAATTGCATGGCCAGCGTCATCAGTTGCGCCGAAGGCAGGCCAGTCTTGCGAATCAAGACATCAAAATCCAATTCCGGTTCCGGCCACAGCGCGCGGACTACGGCGTGTTCGGGGCCGGTCAGGGTGAGGCGTTGACGGGCATCATGCCGCTGAGCAAGGCGGGCCTGTTCATCCGGTGGGAACAGGAACTCGAACTCGCGCAGGATATCAGGCAAATCCTCGACCAGCCGCGCTCCATTTTGAATCAGGCGGTGCGGGCCTTTGGCGCCGGGCAAATCCACGCGGCCGGGCACCGCCAACACGCTGCGCCCCTGCTCCAGCGCCTGCTCGGCAGTGTTCATCGCGCCGCTATCCAACCCCGCCTCCACCACCAGCACGCCTTTCGACAAGCCGCTGACAATCCGGTTGCGATACGGAAATGTGGTGCGGTCCGGCTCACGCCCCAGCGGGAACTCGCTGATTACCGCGCCGTGTGCCGCGATGCGCTCTGCCAGCTCACGGTTTTCCGGCGGATAGAGTTTATCCAATGCGCCACCCAGCACGGCCACCGTGCGGCCCTCGGCCTTGAGCGCGGCCAAATGCGCGGCGGTGTCAATGCCGCGGGCCAGGCCGCTCACAATGGTGAACCCGGCTTTGGCGGCCAGATAGGCCAACTTGTCCGCCTGCGCCATGCCATAGTGCGATGCGCGCCGCGTGCCCACCACCGCCAACGCCTGCTCGTCCTGTTTGGTCAACGTGCCGCGCACATACAGGCACAGCGGCGGATCATAAATGGTTTTCAACGGCGCAGGATATTCGTCATCCAGCGGCGTGAGGATGCGCGCGCCCAGCGCGGCGGCGGCCGATTCCTCGCGGTCGGCGGATACAGTCGCGCGCTGCGTCACAATGCCCTCGGCCACTTTGGGGCCGATGCCGCGCACGGTGGCCAGCACAGCGGCCGGGGCGGACAGCACCGCTTCCGGCGAGCCGAGCGCCTCGACCATCGCGCGCACGCGAACCGGACCGATGTTCTCGATCTGGTTCAACGTAATATAGGCGGCGCGGGGAGTCATGGGCTGGCGGTCAGTTGGGATTTAGTCGTCCAAAGCGCTGCTTTCGTCCTCGAGCGACTGCGGCAGCGGAATCGTTTGCTCCGGCACCGGCGGGGTGGCCGGAGTGGCACGGCGCCGGCGAAACGGCGTGAACAATTCGAGCTGGCCGCTCTTGAGCAAATCGTAGTTTTTCAGGATGCGCAAAATTTGCAGCAAATCAGATTTTTCGTAGTTGCGCTTGACGTCAATGCGCTCGATCAGTTCCAGCAACATGGGGCGGTAAAGAATCACACCATCAATGCCGCGCGTGCGCAGGAAGGCCAGCGCCTGCGCGCGTTGGTCGGGGTCCGCGGGCAAATCGGCCAGACACAGAATCTTGGCCGGGTTGGGCTGGCCAAGATCGGCCTCCGCCAACCGCACCACTTCCGGCTCCGCGAACCGGTACATATCCGGCAGGCTGGCCAGAATGGCCGCGGTGAACTTCTCCGAGTGCCAGCCACGAATCGCGATGATGGCGCTGGAAACCTGCGCCAGTTCCGCCGCGCCCCAGATGCGCTCCTTGGAGAGCGCCCCCGGCTGCGGCAGCGCCGGATTCACCGCCAGCAAATCCAATTCCTCATACGCGCCCTTGGCGCGCGCCATCACCTGATATTTGCGCGGCTGGCGCACCAAAAAGCCCAGCGCTTCAAGATATTCCCGAACAATCCATTCATTGACCGATGCCATGTGCGCACCATCCTTTCAACGATTCATCCAAGGTTGCGGGAGAAACCGGCTCCGGCAAGCCGCAGTGGCCGAGGCGGTCGCAAAGGACAAAGCGCACGGCGCCGGCGGCAGCCTTTTTATCGCGGCCCATCGCCGCGCGGACAGCCTGCCAATCGAGGTTGGCGGGGCGCAAGCGGACCGGGTCCAATTCAAACTGTTTGAGCAACGCGATGGCCCGCGCGGCATCGGCCGCCGGGAAGCCCTTGTGTGCCACCGACCACCCCAAGGCAAAATCCATGCCCAGCGCGACGGCCTCGCCATGCAGCAAACCGGAATAGGACGTCACTTTTTCCAGCGCGTGGCCGAGAGTGTGGCCGAAATTGAGCACCGCGCGCAGGCCGCCCTCGCGTTCATCGCGCGCGACGACATCGGCTTTGATTTCGCAGCAGCGGGCCACCATGCGCTCCAAGGCGGCCGGCTGGCGCGCCTGAATGGCCGCGGTGTGGGCTTCGAGCCAGGCGAAAAAGGCGGCATCCAGTGCCACGCCATACTTGATGACCTCGGCCATGCCCGCGGCAAACTCGCGGGGCGGCAAGGTGGCCAGCGTGTCGGTATCCGCGCAAACGGCGATGGGCTGGTGGAAAGCACCGGCCAAGTTCTTGCCGGCATCCAAATTGATACCCGTTTTGCCGCCCACGGAGCTATCCACCATGGCCAGCAGGCTCGTTGGCACCTGAACAAAACGAATTCCCCGCATGTAGGTGGCAGCAGCAAAACCGGTGATATCGCCCACCACGCCCCCGCCCAGCGCCACCAGAACCCCCGTCCGGTCGAGGCGCGCCTGCGCAATTTTTTCCAACAAATCCGCCCAGCACGCCGCCGATTTTGAAGTTTCGCCCGGCGACAGCACCACCGTGGGCCAGTTTCCTCCCAACAACGCGGCAATGCGCTCGCCGTGGCAGGCGGCCACATGGGCATCAGTGACCACCAGCCCGCGCAGCCCGTTGACGGCCTCCGGCAGGTGGCTCAGCACCCCCGCGCCCACCCAAATGGGATAGGAGCGTTCGCCAAGATCAATCTGAACCTTACAAGCCATAACGGGGTGAGGAAATATCCCCAACGCCCGCCGTTGTCAATGCGTTTCCCGATGCCGGCGCGGGCCAGCGGCGGGTTAGTTGCGCAGGCCCCAGCGCGTCAATTCCTTGGCCAGTTCGTGGCACGGGGGCTGCCCCGGGGCGGTGGCTTTGGCCAGCGAGCCATAGACCATGTGGGAACCCGCACCGGCCATGGCCACACGCGAGAGTCCCCCCAGCGGCCCCATGCCCATGACGCTCAGCGGGCCTTTGACCAACGCCGGCAGCGCCATCAGAATAGCCAGCTCCGCGGACGTATTCACTCGTGTGGCAATTTTCACCACATCCACCTTCAGTTGCCGTCCGCGCTGCGCCACCGCCAGCAGGCGCGGGAGGGGCGGCGTTTTACGGAAATTGTGGAACGACCCGATCAGCACAATATCTTCCGATTTGGCCGCCTGCACCAGCATGGACACCGTGCCGGTGGCCGCCAGTTCCACATCCAGCATGGACACTACGCGCAGCGCGCGCAAATAGAGCGCCAAACGCTGCGCCTCGCGCCCGCGCCATTCCCCCCCCTCCCGCCGGGAGCGAATGGTCAGCAGCACCGGCTTGTTTTGCTGCTCGATGGCCGCGCAAAGCTCCAGCCACGCGCCGCCGCAAAGCCCAGTAAGGTCAAGGCGTACTTCCAGCACATCGCAGACCGCGGGCGCTTGGCGCGCGCAGCGGCGCAACAACTCTTCCGAATCAATGCAACCAACAAGCAACGGATGATGGGCAGGGTGCAAATTCATAAGCGCATCACAACAAACTCCCCGGCGGAACAAAAGTCAAGAATGGCGGTGTAACTTTCCCAACACGGGGGGCGACTGTCATGGGCGAAGGGAAAAGATCATGAAAGGAACCCTCGCCATGAAACGCCAACCGCTCCGCCCAGCCTTGCTCCTTGCGGCAGTCGCCAGTCTCGCGCTCCCGATTCTGGCCGAGGCCCGCCCGCCACAACGCCACGAGCCGCCACGCCGCCCCCCGGCCTGCCGGCCGCAACCCACCAAGCCGCCGCCGCGCCCGCCGCAGCACTACCGACCTCCGCCGCCCCCTTGCTACTTCCGCCCCCCGCCGCCGGTGGTGTATTGCCCGCCCCCACCACCGCCCCC
>MWEZ01000088.1 GCA_002071335.1 Verrucomicrobia bacterium ADurb.Bin018 | reverse complement strand
GTCGGCGATGTACGGCGCAACCAGATACGTCCGGCCGGCGGATTTATGCGCGGCCGGCGGCTCGCCATTGGGGGCTGTCACGGTCAGACGCAGCGGCCAGCCGTTATTTTCATCGGCCAACGCCTCGCTGATTTCCACGGTGTAGGTGGCAGCGGCGGTTTCCGCGCGATAAGTCGCCACGGGAGCAAACTCCAGTTCGGCGGCGCGTTCGGCGCTCAAGAGGGTGTCCGCGCGTAAATCGCGTAGCAACCCGAACAGTCTTTCGGCGGCGGCCTCGTCCACGGTCTCGCCATCCGCGCCGTCGCGCACCGCGTAAACGCCGGTGTCGTCACGCGCGATGGTATAAGACTCATCGCCCGCCGTGACCGCCACTTCATCCACATCCGCCGGCTCCACGGCCACGATCTGCCGCTCCCACCACTCGTCGGGTGTGGTGCTGATCCGGGCCATGCTGTCCTTGATCAGGCGCACGGGACCATCATTCACGCGCACATAGCGGCCAGATTCGCGCATCCACATTTGCATGTCGTTCTTGGGCGCGCGCATGTTGCCCAGCCAAAGCGTGGAACCCCGGCCGTCTTGCTCCAAAAGGAGGCGCGTGGGCGGAGAATCGCCCGCCGGTACCAACCCAAACTCGGTCAAGTCATCCGTAGCGGCCGCGACAACTTCACCGGCGGCCAGATCATCCAGCGAACGCAGCATCTGGCGCAGGCGGTTCACATCGGCAGGATAGCCGTCCTGCTCCACCACCGTCCAGTTGCCATCCACTTTCGCCAGATGCGTGGTGGCCACGCCATCCGCCAGCATGATGGTAGTCAGGCCGTTCCAATCCACGCCGGCCAGCAGCGGGGCCGTGGCCGCCTGCGCGGAAGCCGTCACCGGCTGAGCCTCCTGCCGACCCTGCCACCACAGCAGCGCGCCAAGCGCCACCAGCACCAACACCAAAACCCATAATGATTTCTTGGACATGTGAACCTCCCTTGCCTATGCCACCGCGCGCCGCCGCCGCCGCCAGCCCAACACTACCCCGAAGACCGCCACCACGAGAGGCACGGCCATCAGGTTAATGACTTTCAGCCGCAGTCCCAACGACTCAATGCTGTGCCGCAGGTTCTTGCGGACATCCTTTAACTGACGCTGGGTTTCAAAACGCTGCTGCCGGAATTTTTCCAGCTCGGCCTTTTGCTCCGCGCTCAGGACCAGTTGCTGGTCGTCGCTCTTGGCGGCTTGCAGTTCGTTGAGCCGCTGCTGGGTTTCCATGAGCTTTTGTTGCAACTGCTCCTCCTGCGCCTGCCATTGCTCCTGCGCGGCCTTCTCCAACGCGAGCACGCGATCAAACGGATGATCAAACTTCCCGCGACCACGCAGACCGATCAACGCCGGGCTGCCGGACATCTGCTCCACGATGTTCAGCGTGAAGTTGAGGTTGTCGTTGAACGGCTGGTAGAGCGTCCGGCCGAAGAAATTGATGCCGCGGGCCATGAAGTCGGTCACCAGGATATCGGCATCGGCCACCATGACGACCGCGCCGGGGGCGGCGCTGGCCTTGAGCCACGTGTTGGTGTCGGCGGGCTTGTCGGCATCGGCTTCCTCGCCCTCCGCCGCAGGCGGGCCATCCGGGAAGGCAGTGGTGAAGTTGCCCGTCAGTTGCACCGCGATGGCGGCATTCGGCGCCGGGATGCCATCGCGGGTGCTGGCATCCAGCGCGTTGCGCGCCTGATAAAGATTCAGCGTAACCGCGTTGCTGGAGGCGGTCACCAGCGTGGTCATTTGCAGCCCTTCCGCTGGTTTGCCTTGGATCACACCGGCAAACGGCACCATCAGGCTTTCCAGCGAGCCGGTGGTGATTTCCGCCGGGTTAAGATTCTCCGCGCCGCGCAAAGTCAGCCACGCGGGCAGGCGCTCCGCACGCCCTTCGCCGATGTTGATCGGCGTGGCCGCGGCGACATCCGCCACCACGCGGGAGACATCCACCGTCACGCCCCACGCCTGGGCCAGGCCATTGATGTCCGACGATGGCGGCGGCATTCCGCGCATTTCGTCGGACGGCGCATCCGCGATGCACTGCGGATCCAGATAGGCCACCAGATGCCCGCCGCGCAGCACAAACTGATCCAGCGCAAACAGCGTGGGCTGGCTGATGCCCTTGGGGTGAATGACCAGCAGGGTATCAATGTCGTCGGCAATTTCCTTGGCATCCAGCGGTACGGACACCACGGTGTATTGCTGCTTGAGTTCGGTCACGAACAGCCAGTCCTGTTTTTGCTGGGAAGGCGGCAGGAAGGGCATGGTTTCTTCGGCCAGCGCCGGCAACGAGCTCATGATGCCGATGCGCGGGCGCCGGCTTTGGGTCACTTCCTGCACCAGCCGCACCACGAGGTATTCCAGTTGCGATTCCGCGCTGGGGTCCAGCACGGGGATTGCGGCCTCGCGGGTGCCCGCCACCGCCACTAGGCCGAGGTAGAAGTCCGGTTGTGCGCCGAGCCGCCCGGTGGCTTGTGGCAGAAGGCCGTAGCGCTGCGCCCATTCTTCGGCGTCTGAATCCGGCTGCGGGTCCAGCATTTCCAGCGCCAGCTTGCCGCCACTGCGCGCCACCAGCTCGCGCAGGAAATCCTGCGTGCGCTGCACGTAGTTCTTCAACGGCACGGGAATGTTGGGATTGCCTTTGGTAAAATAAAACTTCAGCGTCACCGGCCGCTCCAGCTCGCGCACCATGGCCACCGTGCCGGGCGAGAGCGTGTAGAGCCGTTCCGCCGTCAAATCGGTACGCAGTCGCACGCTGGACAGCAGGATATTCGCCACCACCAAAATCCCCAGCACCACGAATGCCCCCGCCAGCCCCGTGAACAATTTGGACGTTGTCTTTTTCATCTTTGCACCATCCTTTTCGTCGGCCGCTCAGCGTCCTGACCGGTTGCCCAACACCAGGTGGGTCAGGAAGAGCATGAAGCCCACCACGCTGCCGAAGTACACAAAATCGCGCAGGTCCAGCACACCGCGCTGCATGGCTTCATAGTGCGGCATGAAGCTGAACGCGGCTACGCCATCCACCAGCCATCCTGGCGCCCACTGGCTTAGCAGTTCGGTGACCGGCTGAAAACCCGCCAAAATCAAGAACAGGCCCAGCACCACGGCCAGGATGAAGCTAATGACCTGATTGCGCGTCAGTGCGCTGGTGAACATCCCCACCGCCAGATACGCGCCAGCCAGCAGCAAGCTGGCGACATAGCCCGCGGCAATCACGCCCCAATCCGGCTGGCCCAGCCACGCGGCGGTCAGCGGGATGGGAAACGTCAACGCCAGCGCCAGCGCCAAGAACGCCCACGCCGCCAGCCATTTGCCCAGAATGGCCTGCCCGGGCGTCACGGCCGACGTGAACAGCAACTCCATCGTGCCCAGCCGCCGCTCCTCCGCCCACAGGCGCATGGCCACCGCCGGCACCAAGATCAGATAAAGCCACGGATGCCAGAAAAAGAAGCGGCTCAAATCCGCTTGACCTGCTTCATAAAAATTACTGACGGAAAACGTGAAGAATCCCGCCAGCGCCAAAAAGATAATAATAAAAATATAGGCCACCGGCGAATTGAAGTACGCGCTCCACTCGCGTTTGGCAACGGCCCGAACTTGATTGCACACCCTCATGCTGGCTACTCCTTTCCTCACTCACGCGCTTTGGCGGATCACATCCGCCGTGGTGGTCACATCGCGGAACACATCATCCAGGCGGCCGGGATCGGCGCGCAGCTCCGTCACCAGCCATTTGTGCTGAGTCGCCACCTCGATAGCGCTGACCGCCAACGATTGCTTGTCGCGCGGGATCAGGCGCAGAACGTGTTTGTCACCTGCGCGCTGCACCACATCCACTTGGGCCACATCAGGAATCTGCGCCAAAACCGTCGCGGGATCCGCGCCCGGCGCCACCACGTCGAGCGTCAGCGTGTTATAGCTGGCACTGCGTTTCTTCAGGTCTTCGGGCGTGCTATCCAGCTTCAACCGCCCCTCGCTGATGATCATGATGCGCGTGCACAGCGCCTCCACTTCTTCCAGCACGTGGGTGGAGAGCATGATGATTTTATCTTTGGCCATCTGCTCGATCATCTCGCGCACCACTTGCTTCTGGTTGGGGTCGAGGCCTTCGGTCGGCTCGTCGAGCAGCAGCACGGCCGGATCGTGCAACAGCGTTTGCGCCAGCCCCGTGCGCCGCCGGTAACCCTTGGATAGCGTGTCCACCGGCTGGTGCCGCACCGAGGTCAGCATGCAGCGCTCCATGATGTCCGCCACGCGTTGGTCGCGCGCTTTGCCGCGCAGGCCACGCAGCTCGGCAATAAACCGCAGAAAGCCGCTCACGGTCATATCGTCATAGAGCGGCGTGTTTTCCGGCATGTAGCCAATTTGCCGCTGCGCCGCCACCGGGTTGGCCACCACATCCACCCCGTTCACCATCACCGTGCCGGAGGTCGGCGGCAAATAGCCCGCTATCATCCGGATCGTGGTCGTCTTGCCCGCCCCGTTCGGCCCCAGAAAGCCCAGCACCGTCCCTTTTTCCACGCCAAACGACACATCATCCACGGCCGTTCGCAAACCAAACTTTTTTACCAAATGCTCTACTTTGATCATGCTTGCGTCCTTTGCTCCTTGGCTCAGTCCAAAAGGGCTTTTTGCCCATGCGTTTTGCCATGAGCAGGGTACATGCCAGAATCCACAACAACTTGTAAAGAATCGGGTTATACCCGTTAAAAACCATGTTTTGCCGACTTTTTTGTGAACAAAGGTTGCGCTCCGGGGCGATTTCGTGACATTTATTCGCACTAATTGCGCGACATTTTGTCCATGAATATTTTATCCCAAGGCGATTGCCTCCAACCCGGCGTTTATACGGTCCACACCCGTTTTGAACGCAGCATTTTGCTGTTCAACCGGGCCGGGCGCGCATTGTTTGTTGTGCCGCCCGCCATTGGCCCCGGGCCGCTCAACATCGTGGTGGCGCGCCCCCATGCGTTCGTTACGACCGATACGCTGACCCTGCCCGCGCGCGGGGCTGCGCCAATCTATGACTCCCGTTTGCCCCGCCTGCCCGCCGCCGCGCGCGAGCAGGTCGTTCGCGTCCTACGCGCCGCCCTCCCGCGGGTTGCGCCGCCGGACAGCCTAGCCACGCTGTTTTGGCCCCGGCCGCAACTCCCCCCCTTCCAGCAGCGGCGCGATCAGCGAATCCGCAATGCCCTTCGCGCCGCGGCCCGCGGCAATCTCGCTGCGGGCGTGCGCCGTATCCGCGGCTGTGGCGCCGGCCTCACCCCCTCCGGCGATGATTTTTTGGCCGGCTGGATGCTGGCCTGCCGCCTGCGCCGCAACCTCGCCACCGCGCGACAAATCCATCAGGCCGCCCGCGGCAATAACCGTATCGCCAACTTGTTTTTGGATTTGGCCGCGCGCGGGCGAATCCATGCCCCGCTCAACAAGTTTTTGCAAAAACCCACCGCCGCCCGGGCACGCCGCGTATGCGCTTTCGGCCACACTTCCGGCGCCGATCTGCTCTGCGGCCTTTTTTACGGATTAGCTTGATCCGGGTTGGATTGTCGCACTGGAACGGTCGCTGACCTTCCTGCCGTTCCCGGCGAGAAGGTTTCCTCCCTCAATCATTCCCGTCCTCCCGAAACATGCAAGAACAGCCATGGACGCATGTTGCTGAATAATTGACGGTGAATGGCAACCGATTGTCATAGCGGAATTGTTAAAGTTCGGTTAGACTCCGGTTATGGGTTGGATGAGTTCATCAATCCGCCGTTCCTCACGCCGGGAACCGCCGGTCTGGCGGCTGGTGTTGAGCCTCGCAATGCTTTGGACGCTGACCGCCGGCGCGGCGGAATTGAGCGTGGAGTTCACCTACTCCCCCGCTGATGTCACCCTGACACCCGCTGGCGCCTACACCGCCGTGCAACTGACCGGTGGCGCGCGCGTGGTGGATGAAGCGGGCGCACCCGCCATCCCCGCCGTGTTCGCCAACATCCTGCTGCCCGCCGGCGCGGAAAATATTTCCTGCACCGCCGCCGGCGAGTGGCTGCCGCTCGCCAACGACATCACCCCCACCCCCGCCCAGCCCCGTCGTCCCAAGAGCCGCCCCAAAACCGCCTTCGTGCCGCCCAATGACCGCTATGCCGCCGCCACCCCTTGGCCTGCCGATCTCGCCGCCTTGCAGGGCGTGCACGATATGCAAGGCCACCGCTTCATTTCCGTGCGGCTGAATCCGTTGGCCTATATCGGCGCAACCCGCACGCTTTTCCTGCGCGAGAAAATCACCGTCACCGTGCGTTATGACCTCGCCCCCGCCCGCCGCGTGGCTCCCCGGCAAGCAGCGCTGTTCGGCCCGCTCGTGCAAAGCCTCGTGGTGAATCCCGACGCGCTGGACACCGCGGCGCCACCCGCCACAATGGCCGCGCCCAAGGCCACGCTGGATTATCTGATCATCACCGCTCCCGCCCTGAGCAACGCCTTTCAGCAACTCGCCAACTACCGCGCCACCGCCGCCGGCGGTGCGTACTCCACGCGCGTGATGACCACCAACCAAATCGCCGCGTCATTCCCCGGCGCGGACCTGCCCGCCAAAATCCGCGCGTGCATCAGCAATTCCGTCGCCAACTCCGGCACCATCATGGTCCTGCTCGGCGGCGATGACACCATCGTGCCCGTCCGCTACTGCTACGCCACCGCAGAAGGCGACACCGAAACCAACATGCCCACCGACCTCTACTACTCCGGGCTCGGCGGTAACTGGAATGCCAACGGCAACTCCATCTTTGGCGAAGTCACCGACCAAGTGGACATGGCGTGGGATGTCGTGGTCGGCCGCCTGCCCATGCGTACCGTCGCCCATGTGAGCAACTATGTCGCCCGCCTCATTGCGTACGAAGCGGGCGCGCCCCCGACCAACCGCCTGCTGCTCGGCGGCACCAAAGCGTGGTATACCTATTCCGGCACTCAACGCCCCAGCGACAACGTCACCGGCGACGGCCATCCCGGCTTCCGCTCCACCAGCCCTCCACATACTTACGTCAGCGATTCCGAAGCCTGGCTGCGCCGGCTATTTCGCGACGGCATCCGCTCCAACTGGCCCGCCAAGCCTTCGTTGCTGTGCGACACCATCACCTCGTGGGACAAATCTTCCTGCGGCGATCACCCCCAAAACCGCACCAACACCATTGCCGCGTTCAATCGCAACTGGACGCATCTGATGTTTTCCGGCCATGGCTCGCCGCAAAATTGGGGTTTGGAGGATTCTTCGTTTGGCCACGTTCAAGCCGACAGCCTCACGGGCATGGCCGCGGTAGTCTATACCGATGCCTGCCTGACCGGTCACTTCGACAAAAACTCCAACAAAATTGACGGCACCACCTACACCACCGAGCCGTGTCTCGGCGAGGCGTTCTTGCGCAACGCCGCCCTGCGCGGCGGTGCATTGGCCTATATCGGTTGCGCACGCTACGGCTGGGGCGACCAAGACCCTCCTCCCGCCGACAACTACGCCCGCGGCGGCCCCTCCACGGAATATGCCTACCGTTTTTACCAGCGGCTCTACGAAACCAACCGCACGCTCGGCGTGGCTTTTGCCATGCACAAGGCCGACATGATCAGTCTCTCCGGCATCAACGGCTGCGAGCGGTGGATTCAATTCGGCCTGAATCTGCTGGGCGATCCCGCCCTGCGCATGCCCGGCACGCCGTCCGATCTCGCCGCGCCCGCGTTCGCCGCCAACCCCGGCCCCCTCGCCGCCACCGCTGGCGTGACCGTGGCCTTCACCGTGGCCGCCGGCGGCAAACCTGCGCCCGTGCTGACGCTGCTCAACACCACCGCCCTCACCGGCACCTATACTTTCTCCCCCACCAGCGGCCAACTCGTCTATACGCCCCGCGCCACCGATCTGGGCGAGCGCACATTTACTTTCCGCGCCACCAATCTGCTCGGCAGCGCCACGCAGGTGGTCAGCGTGACCGTGCAAGCCACGCCCCCCGCCGCCCCCGCCGCCCTATGGGCCTCCGCCACCAACACCACGGACTTCACCGCCGCGTGGAGCGTCGTCAGCAACGCCAACATCTACCGGCTGGATGTCGGCACCAACATTACCTTTACCGGCGCCGGCAGCACACCCTACTTCGTCCCCGGCTATTCCAACCGCAACCTCACCAGCACCAGTTTCAGCGTGACGGGCCTGACCGCCGGCGCGACCTACTTCTTCCGCGTGCGCGCCGTCAACAGCGGCGGCACCAGCCCCAACTCCGCCACCGCCAGCGTCACCACCCTCGCCATCATTCCCACCCCTCCGCCCGCCCGCATTTCCGCGCCAGTCGCCATCGGCAACGGACTCACCATCACTATCCCGGCGGTGGTCGGCGTGGCCTACCAACTCCAATACGCCACCAACCTCGCGCCCGCCACCTGGTTCCCCGCCGATACCGCCACCGCCACCAACAACACTCTTCCCCTGCGCGACACCACCCCCACCAACCGCCAACGCTATTACCGCGTCATCCGCCCCTAACCCCGCCAGCAATCCAAAATCTGATCAGAGCCTTAAACGCAAGAGACGCTATCAGACGCAAGCGATCCGAAACCCAACCAGGAAATCAGGAAACCCACGAAAGCAGGAAAAGAGCAAGAGGCTGAAACAGCCATAACAAGCCTCCGAAAAACAATAATTTTTGACGCAAGTGGCACAAGAGACGCTATCAGACGCATGCGATTGATGTGCCTGTTGCGTTAGCTGATTTCAGTTTTCTTTGCGTCGTTATGTATCTCTTGCGCCTCTTGCGTTGACTGTCTTCGTTTCTTCGGCTGTTTAACCAATCAATCTCTTTTCCTGTTTTCCTGATTTTCCTGCGTTCCTGCTCGGTTTTATTTTCTCTCCCTCTTTGCGCCCTTCGCGTCTTGGCGAGAATCTTTCTTCATCTTCCGCTTGCGTCCTT
>MWEZ01000087.1 GCA_002071335.1 Verrucomicrobia bacterium ADurb.Bin018 | reverse complement strand
TCCACCATGAAAGCGCTCATTCAGACCGGTTCTAGCCTGTCTGCGTGCGGACACGCACAGGCAGGCGGGCGGGTGCCCGTGCCGCCTGAAAAGCGATTTCTTATCAATTATATTGCATAACCAACACCTACATTGTATACATTTGGTGCTATTTCCCAACATGCAGACACTGAATATTGGTCTTGTATTCTAGTTATCAATAACTGCGGGTTCGCGGTGGGGAATAATCAGGGAATTCGAGTGGCGACGGGTCGGGCGGTGCTCCTCCTAAACAGCGACACGGAATTGATCGAAAACTCGCTGTTGAAGTTGTATCGATTTCTTGTCTCGCGCGAGGAGATCGGCGTGGTCGGCGGGCGGCTGGTTTATGCTGGCGGCGCGCCGCAATGGTCCTACGGCTTTGCGCCGTCCTTGGGACGGATGCTCTGGATCACGATTTCCGGCGCACTTTGGATCCCGTGGGGCCGTCGGCCCAGCGCAGTGGTCCCCGAGAAAGTGCACCAGCCGCTGCAAGTCGAGTATATCGTTGGCGCGGACTTGATGGTCAAGAAAAGCGTGCTCGACAGGTTCGGCCTGTTCGACGAATCCTTCTTCGCATACTCGGAGGAGACCGACCTCTGCACGCGCATCCGGCAGGCCGGATACGAGGTGTGGTTCACGCCGGAGACATCTATCATCCACCATGTGGAGGGCTCTTTCAAACCCGGTCAGATCGACCGCCTTCGCATCTACTACACAAGCCTCTTCCGCTATTTGAAGAAACATCGCGGCGGGTTCAGGCTGGTAAAGGCATACTTACTGGCCAAGTTTGGTGTTCACGTCCTCCTTTCGCGAAACGATGAGGATTCCCGGGTGCGTTTCCATGCCATCCGATCGTCTAATTTGGAATATCCAATACATTTATAAGGCCATGAAAATACTCTACATCACCCGCAGCCCTCCTTACCCTCTGACGATTGCGGGGAATCAGCGGACGGCCCGGCTCTATCGGGCTCTCGCGCAAAATGGCGAAGTCGATCTCTTCCTGGCTATTGACGAACATGAATTGCCCACTCAACATCTGGTCGAAATACGAAAAGGATTCAAATTGATTGGCTTGAGTTCGCCTTTGTTGCGAAGCCAATTAGCTCCATGGCGGTTCCTTAGGCCATTGGCCCCGAGACTGATTGATCGTCTTGCTGACTATTTGGCGAACCGGCGAAAGGATTATCTTTCTGATCCCCGGCTGTCATCTGAACTGAAGAAAACGATGGAGCAGAATCGGTATGATGTTGTGGTCTGCAAAGGGCTGGCTCTTGCAATGAAAACAGGCATCTCTCCCGATTTCCCTTTCGTGCTCGATGTGGACGATGCGGAGCAGGAATGGTTCCAATCCCAGATCGACTATCCGAATGGCGGATGGGTTGTGCGAATGGTGGCGGCATGGCGATGGGCGCAGCTTAAAACTGTTGTTCCGAATCTTTATCGCCGATTTTCACGCCTCTGGTTGGTTAAATCTTCGGACATTGCCATCCCCGGCCTTGAAAACGCAATAACGATTGGGGTTCCGTTCTGTTTGCCAAAGGAAGGGCTCCCCCCGCTTTCGCCAAGTGATCCCGCGAGCCGTATCGTGATGCTGCTGGGTTCGTATTACCACCGCCCGAACGCCGAGGGTCTGGACTGGTTTATCCGGCAGGTGTGGCCGTTGGTCCGGGCGGAGGTGCCGGATGCGGAGTTCCGCGTCATCGGACCGGGGCTTGCCGTCCGGCGCGCAGAAGCTTACAGCCGCATGTCCGGCGTTCGGGTCTTGGGCCCGGTTCCGAGTGTTGTTCCCCATTACCAGGAATGCGCCTTCACCATCGCGCCCATCTGGACCGGGGCAGGCATCAACGTGAAAGTGTTCGAGTCCTATGCCTATGGCCGGCCCTGTGTGCTCACCCCGTTCGCCTTTCGCGGATACGAAGAATGCCTGGAAGACGGAGTATCGGTTCGCGTGGCCAAGAGTCCGGAGGATTTTGCGCATGCGTGCGCGGCCCTGTTGCGCGACCCGGCATTGCGCGACCGGCTGGCCGCCGCCGGCCATCCCCGAGTGATGAAGGATTTCTCGTTCGAGCGGTTTGCCGGAGCGGTGGGCCAGACGTTTGCCGCGCTACAGGACGGGGCACCTCATGGTTGATCCGCTCTCTCATCCTCGTTTCTTGAGCGTGGTGATGCAAACCGTTGGGGCTTGGCCCCCGCGTGCTGGAGCCGGAAGCACGAAAGACCAATCGCCTGAAGGCGAAAATGATACAATACAATGGCTGATAATATATTGCAATTAGCTCAATGCTTGGATTGCGGCCAACAAGAAGTTCGGAAAACGTATCGATCGCTGGATTGAACTGTCCATCGAATCGGGCAAAGCCCGGTTCTTCAACCGCCCCAAAACCGCCTTCAACCGTCCTCATTCAAAGCCGTTGCCTCTGGCCCGAACGGGAAACCATCTGCAGAACTACTATGCGCCGGACGAAGGCATTTGCCGGAAAAGCGCGTTGTCCTTGTCGGAAAACCAGTCTATAAGTTTCCAGGTGGCGAGCGAATGTCCGCGGCCCCGTTCCACATCATCGGAGATAACATGAAGGTATTCGACACAGCGAAACATTGGGCCGGCAAAATCACATATGCCGCACTGAAGATGTTTCCCGAGCGCGCGAAAAACAAAATGGCCCTCTTGATCTATCTCCTGCAGAACGAACCGGACAGCCTGATGGTCAATTACGACCGGCGAAAATGGCAGGATGTGACTCTGGAAAAGATAGACCGCCATTTCTGCGGATTGGATGCGCAATCCCTTCGGACGATTAAGGAGTTTATCTTGAAGACGCGGGTTTTCCCATTGGCTAATCCCCGGTTCCACCATCCGTTCATTTGGCCCGCGCTATGTTCGGGGCCGGAATACCAAATCTGGGCCGAAGTGGAAACCCAGATGCTGGAAGCCAAGCGCAAATATCAGCTAGGAGAAGATGCCAACGAATTGTCTTCATTGGTCTATCACCATGGTTTGAAAGACCTTTCGCCGGGTCTTAAAGAATACATTCGTGGCAAGGTTTTCATCGATGCGGGAGCTTTCGTCGGAGACTCCTCGCTGGTCATGCTGGAATACGGCCCAGACAAAATCATCGCATTTGAGCCGGTTCCGTCCATCGCCCGGCAATTTGAGGAAACCATGCGTCGAAATGCCATCCCTTCTGACCGGGTAGAATTGGTCGTGCGGGGCTTGTCCGATTCCACGGGCGAGGTTTGTTTCTGCGAAAACAACAGCGGCAGCACATGCGACTCGCAAGGGGGAGTCCGCGTCGATCTGGTGACTCTGGACGAATACCTGCAGCAGCAATTATCCAATGTCGCGTGCGGCTTCATCAAGGCGGATTTGGAAGGAATGGGATTGGCCATGCTGAAAGGCTCCATCGGCACCATCCGGAGGGACCGGCCCATTCTCAGCCTGAGCATCTATCACAACCAAGAGGAATTCTGGGGCATTTACGACTTGCTGCGTTCACTTGATTTGGGCTATGTGTTCAAAATCGAAAAGCAATGCGCCCCTTGGGAAAACCACGAATTGACACTGATCGCCACCCCGAGTTTGTCTTGAAGTCCGGTGCCGCTCGCAGGAGCGATTCAGGGCGCCCTGCCTGAGAATGCGGAGGTTGTTCCCTGGAGTTGGGCCTGAAGGAATTGGACTGCGGCTTCATCCGAAGCCGGGCGGTGGACGTGCCCCCGGGCCAGCAGCCAAAGCCCGTGAAGGCCTCCGGCCATCCAAGCGAGACGGACGAACCATTCCCAGAGCAGGTAATGTAGAAAGGAATGATAGACCCGTTTGCGAAGGACTTGCAGCAACAAATGGTCGGCAAGGGGAATCGCACAGAAAACCAGCCATGCCGGGAGCCAGTGGTGAAAGGCCAAGCGGGCCGCGATTAAGCCCACCCAAGGGAGAAAGGGGCGAAGTCGGGCCGGTTTCAGCAACGGCGTCAATCCAAGGCACGCATCGGCTTGCCCATGATAAAAATGTTGCCGCATGAGCGGCCATAATGCCGGTTTGGGCCGCCAGCCGACCACCGCCCGCGGAGCCACGCGGAAGCGGCAGCCGGCAGCATGCAGGCGGACGGCGAAAAGAAAATCCTCGCCGAATTTAGGCAGCCATTCCGGAAAGCCTCCGGCCTTTTCCCATGAGGAGCGTTTGAATGCGATGGAGCGGGAGGCTGGACAGTAGGTATTTTCATCGGCGAGTTCGCAGTCGTTATAGATGGATCGAGCGACCCAGCGTTCTCCCGGAGTTTCTCCGTACGGCTCCCAAACTCCAGCCGACACATCGACCTCTGCATTTTCCTGCATCGGCCCTAGGAGTTGGGCCAGCCAATCGGCGGGAATCCGGGTGCCGCCGTGGCAACAGGCGATGATGTCATGTCGTGCCTGGGTGATGGCTAGGTTGAGCATCTGCGCGATTGTCTTTCCCCGGAGGGAAAGGACTTTCACGGGGAATGGACTAGTTTCGGCATGGCGGGAAAGCCATTCGTAGGTCCCATCGCTGGAGCCGTTGTCGGCAATGATCCACTCATCTGGAGGGCGCGTCTGTCCCTGGATGGTTTCCCAAAGCCGGGCGATGTTGTCCATTTCGTTCCGCAGGGGGGTTACCAGCGTGCAGGGCAGGGATGGCGTCGGACAGGTCATGGAAACAGATTCCGAACGAAATCTTGATTATGCAAGGTCCATTCGCATAGTTGCTCCACAATCTCTGTTGCGGAGTTTGAGGGTTTCCAGCCCCATGCTTCGCGGATGCGGCGGGCATCCGTCACATAGTAGGGGATGTCGTAGGGCCGGGTTTCTTGGCAGGTCTCCACGGCGATCTTGCGGTTGAAGCGGGATTCGCAAATGCGGGTGATTTCAAGCAGGGAAAGCGCTCCTTCGAGTCCGCCGCCGACATTCAAGACCCGGGGGACGGGTTTCGAAGGGGCATTCATCTGGCGCAGGGTCAATGTGGCGACGTCGTCGGCGGACATGCAGTCGCGCACCTGCTTGCCCGTCCCCCCAAAGCCGATATACTTGAGGGGCCGACCCAGCGCACAGGAGTAGACCCAGAAGGAAAAAATACCCTGATCGATCCGGCCCAGCTGGCCCGGACCACCGATTACCCCGCAGCGATTCACCCAGACTGGGAACCCGAAGGCTTCTCCGTACTCAAGGGCCATGGTTTCCGACGCCAGCTTGGTCGCGCCATAGAGGGAGATGGGGGCGGCCGTCGAGAATTCCTCCGCCACGCCCTGCGCGGAAAAGCCCCGCAAATCGTCGGGAATGGGCAGCGCCAATTCCAGGCGCGAGGGGCCTTCCTTCAGGGGGATGCGGCAAAGCTCAGCAATCGAATAGACCCGACTTGTGCTCAGCAAGACCAATCCCGCGTTGCGCTCCCGGCAATACTCAAGGATGTTGAGGGTGCCTTGTAGATTGTGTCCGATCAGTTGTTCCGGTGCGCAACCTCCGGCCGCGGCCAGTCCGGAGAGCACGGCCGGATTGGCCGCGCAATCTACCACCCAGTCGGCATCGGGCAGCGCGCGCAAGTCGGCCCCCATGCGGACATCGCCATGGACAACGGCGATGCCCCGGGCGCGAAGCCGATCCCGATAATGTTCGGAGCCGCGCCGGGACAGGTTGTCGATCCCGGCAATCACGGCGCCTGGCAACGAGTCGGCAAAGCGCATGGCCAGATGGGCGCCCACATAGCCGCAAATTCCCGTGATAAGGATTCTCATCGGGCTTCCTGCGGATTCGATCGCGGGGTCGTAAGCGGAAAGCAAAGGTGGGAATTGCTGGCGGGGATGGAAGCCGAAAAGCCATCGCGAGGAGGAGAAGCCGGGGTGCTCGGATAGCGGTTGTGATGTGGGGCCAACATGGGCATGATAGTGCGAGAATAAGAAAGTGGAGTCAAGCGCGTGATGGGGCTGCGAATCGTGTTTTTCCCGCCTGGGTCAGTCGCCCAGGGGCAGGGTCGGGATATCGCCGGTGAAAAGACTCTGCGGGGTTTCCCCGTAGGGTTCCAACCGCCCGGCGGAAACGCGGATGCGCCGGTCGGTCTCGTGGAAATTGACCGTGCGCGAAGGTTGAGGATGTGATGCGAGACTAACATTGCCGGAGCAGTTTAGAACAAGTGGGGCTTGAGTCAAGCGTGCGCGTATAACCGTCCCACGCGCGCATTGCCTCACAAAAGATGACACCGGAGGGGGAGATCGGAGAAGGGGAGGAAATAGCCGTTGCCTCAAAATAGATGACACTCGAAAAGGAGGTGTGGACATGAGCATTGAATCGCTGGAAACCTACCGCCGGAGATATGCCCGGGCTGGCGCTATTTTTGGGCTTCCACCGCCAGGCTCTCAGCATCGTAGACATAGCCGGCTGCTCGGTCTTCTTGTGGGTTATCACCCAGATATATTCCGCGGCGCCTTCTTTCAATGCAGAATTCTTGACTTTTCCCTCGGCCTATTTCATGGATTTTGACCGAACGGAATCCGATCGAGGAAAGCACCTTGGCCATTAGGGCGGCGCTCCAAATAAATTTATGCCCATGGCCAGTAAAGATGCGGTTGATTAGAAACACCTGGTTGAATTCATTGAATCCGTCAAACTGTAGTTCCTTGAAAAAATCTCTGTTAACGGGATAAAAACATTCGGTTCCTCGTAGGTACTCCCAATCTCTTCTCTCCACAGGCGAAAACGACAGGATTTTTTCTATGACTGGACAGACGACGCGGAATGTTCCCCCTGGCTTCAATATTCGGAGAGATTCGCGCATAAACGAAACGCCTTCCTTGAAGCCTATGTGTTCGATGACATGCTCGGAAAAAACCACATCTACGCTTGCCGAGGCAAAAACCAGCGGCTTGGTTATATCTTGCCTGATCTCGGAGAGGACCAACCAGTCCGGTAGTTGGGACCAATGCCCTCCAAAAACAACCTTGAATCTTTCACCGCTTTTCAGGCCGGCCCGGTATCTGTTCACCTGTCTTCTAAGCAATAATGGACGAAAAACAACATTCGCATATTTCCTCAATTCATGAAAGAAATATACTTTTCAAACTGCTAAAATGCACTCGTTTTTTTCCGGGGCCATAGTGGCATGTAATTTCACAGCCATATACATTTTTCCCCCATAGGATGCTGGTAGCCAGTAGCAAAGAAAGTAGGCCTGCCCGGCGAACAGTAAGGTTCTGCACAAGGTCAACATGAAAAACGAAATCAGAGGCAAACATCGTAATGGTGGCTGCAGATCTGATGTCCGTCAGAATATGGCGTCGGTGCGCTGCGAGGGAAAGGGCAAATCGAGATCGAGCCGAGTCATCCACGCAAGCATTTCTTGGCTTGGCCCAGCCGTCTGCGGAGATAGAGCAGGGGGGGCACGGTCAAGGGCGACTGTCGGCGATAGTTTTCAATGAACTCCGGGATGTCCTTCCCGGGGCCCCAAGCCAATTGGGGCCAAACCGCCGGAATCAAGGGGTGGAAATTTCGGATGTACCGGTAGGTGTGCCGATCAATGGATTTCCACAGATTGAAATAACTCTGGATGTCGAAATCAGCCGTATGGCTCCAGTTTTTCAGTTTGGTCCAGATTTCTGCCTCTGTCCGGGCCCAGGTCTGGTGAAACACACAAAAAGGCGTATAGCGAACATAGTGATCGCTACCCCGAGCCCCTTTGTATTCGGGACGGTTGGTCGCCAAGGGGAAAGACTCGTGCGCATTCTGGACATAGAGGAATCCGTCGCTGGTTTGACGGAACAGCGGAATCCAGAACGCACCAATATCGATGGGGGCGCTACCGCTTGATGTCCACCGGGCATGTTGCTTCAAAAACCGGACAAACGCGGCAAAATCCAGGAAATATTCGTCGCTGTCGACCTGCACATGCCAGCCGCCTGGGCCCATGTGCTGGGCGAGCATGTTCCGTTCGCGCGTGTCGTTCGACATGGCATCCAGTTCGGGCCGGTAGAAATCATCCCGGTAGACATCGATTTTCTTTTGGGAGTCGAGGTTCCTGAGCCAGCTCCAAAACGAATCGGCGATGTTGAATTTCAAGCCAGTCCAAGAGCGGCATTCATGGTCGATCGCTAGCGTAATGCGGTCTGCATGCTCATATAGCAGAGGCAAAGAGTGGAATACATATGGGTAGTCGAAAGAAACCAGCATCCCGACTTTAATTGGCACCGCTTCCATGGATGGGCAAGTCCTTGTGAGTGTTAATGAATTTATCTAGTTTCATTTTCTTGCTGAACGTCAGGGGTCAGGGGACCCGACACCTTGTGGAGGGTACCCTGGACCCCATTGTTGAACGCCTATATTTTCTGTGAATCGGAATGACGCCAAGATGCTTTGAATCTGCGGCCAGTCGTTTGTGTCGCTTAGCGTCGAAAAAAAGGCGAGAAGCAGGCGCCCTGTTTCAAGGTCGCCATGAGCGCGGGTAGGGCTGGCGGGATTCTGGAAGCATATGTTCCCCTTGGCATAAGCACCCTGAATAGGGGCCCATGGCAGGGGAATACCATTGCTGTCTTTCCCAAAAACATCATTAATGCGGGCAATGACGTTTCTTTCCTCTATATCCATGAGCCGAATAAAAACTTCAGCGCCGGTTGAGTTCTTCGCCACAATGCTGGGGCCTGGGAATTGCGGGGGCGTAGAGTTAGTCGTAGTTCCATCATCTTCATCGTACATGCTAGTTACACTCCAACCATCCGGTGCGGAGACATTGAGTGTCCCATGTGGAGAAACCAGAAAAGCGCCAGGGATATAGAACTGGTATTCCGCACTAAGCGCAGATAACGCAAGTGCCGCTATTGCAAGTAAAGTGGTTAGGGGTATCTTCATTTCTTATCGTTCAACGTCCACGCTCTCCCTCACCTTGACCGTCCGCGGCAAGGTGTAGGTGAGTAGCGTGTTGTTGGGCCATCTTGCCTCATTGCTGTGCCCGGAGTCCATCCCGCAGTTTCTCCGCAATCCGATCCCGTAGGCTCTTCGGGGCGAGCACCTTCACGTCCGGCATCCAGGACAGGACCCAGCGTACCAGTTCCTTGCGTCCTGTCGTC
>MWEZ01000086.1 GCA_002071335.1 Verrucomicrobia bacterium ADurb.Bin018 | reverse complement strand
GTAGTTATATATACTACATATTTTCCCCCAAAAAAAGAGAGATTTTCACTTAACCAACTTTTATTTCGTGCACCCCGCGAACCTTTCAGCCTTTACGGCGGGCGGGGCGCTGTGGGATTATGACGGGAGGCTGGCGCGTCTGGCGATGTTCCGGCCCGGGAGAGGATTATGCGCACAAAACCAATTTTATCCACGGCCGAAATCCAAGCGATCATCTATGGAATGCACGGGGCGCCGTTTTCGCTGCTGGGCATGCACGAAACGGGGGCGAAAAAGCCGGGCGTGGTCGTGCGGGTTTTCCGGCCCTATGCCACGCAGGTGGAGTTGATCCGCAAAAGCGACGGCCAGGCCTTCGATATGCCGCGGATTCATGAGGACGGGCTCTACGAGTTGTTTTTTGAGGATGAAAAACCGTTTGCCTACAAACTGCGGCTGACGTGGTTCGACAAGACTGTCGCCGAGCTGGAAGACCCGTACCGGTTTCCGCTGCAACTGACCGATCTGGACATGTATTTGCTGGGCGAGGGCACCAATGTCCGCGCCTACAACAAGATGGGCGCGCACCCGCTGACGGTGGACGGCGTGGAGGGGGTGCATTTTGCCGTGTGGGCGCCCAACGCCATTCGCGTGAGCGTGGTGGGCTGGTTCAACAACTGGGACGGGCGCATCCACCCCATGCAGCAGCGCGGCAACTCGGGGCTGTGGGAAATTTTCATGCCGCACCTCAAGCCGGGCGATTTGTACAAGTTCGAGGTCAAGGGCCATCAGGCTTTCCTCGCGCAGAAGGCGGATCCGTATGCCTTTGCCTCGGAGCTGCGCCCGCGGTCGGCTTCCATGGTGTGGGATATCCAGGCCTATCAGTGGAACGATGCGGAATGGTTGGCGCAGCGCGCGCAGCGGCACTGGTTGGATGAGCCGATCAGTGTGTACGAAGTGCACCTCTCCTCGTGGCGGCGCAATCCGGCCGAGCAAAACCGCATGTTGAGCTACCGCGAGCTGGCGGAAACGCTGATCCCCTACGTGAAAAAGATGGGCTACACGCACATCGAGATGCTGCCGATCAGCGAGCATCCGTTCGATGGTTCCTGGGGTTACCAGACCATCGGCTACTATTCGCCGACCTCGCGCTTCGGCACGCCGGACGATTTCAAGTATTTCGTGGACCAATGCCATCAGGCCGGCATTGGTGTCATTGTGGACTGGGTGCCGGCGCACTTCCCGAAGGATGGCCACGGGCTGGCCTATTTTGACGGCACGCACCTCTATGAACACGCCGATCCGCGCCTCGGCGAGCACAAGGATTGGGGCACCTATATCTTCAACTACGGCCGCAACGAAGTGCGCGCCTTCCTGCTCTCCAACGCCATGTTTTTGGCGGATGTGTACCACATTGATGGCCTGCGCGTGGATGCGGTGGCCTCCATGCTCTACCTCGATTATTCCCGCAAGGAAGGCGAGTGGATTCCCAACAAGTACGGCGGGCGGGAAAATCTCGACGCGGTGGATTTCCTCAAGAAGTTCAACGAGCTGGTCCACGTGGAATATCCCGGCTTCTTGACGTTTGCGGAAGAATCCACGGCGTGGCCGATGGTGTCGCGGCCGGTGTATTTGGGCGGGCTGGGGTTCGACTTCAAGTGGAACATGGGCTGGATGCACGACACGCTCGACTACATGCACAAGGACCCCATCTTCCGCAAATATCACCACCACCAGATGACGTTTTCGATGATCTATGCCTTCAACGAAAACTTCATTTTGCCGTTCTCGCACGATGAAGTGGTGCACGGCAAGGGCGCCATGCTGGCCAAGATGCCGGGCGACATGTGGCAGCAGTTCGCCAACCTGCGGTTGCTCTATGCCTATATGTTCGCGCATCCGGGCAAGAAGCTGACGTTCATGGGCATGGAGATCGGCCAGTGGCGTGAGTGGCAGCACGGCGAAAGCCTCGACTGGCACCTGCTGCAATATGATTCGCACTCCGGCTTGCAGCGCCTGGCCCGCGACCTCAACGAAATGCTCAAGGGCTTCGCCTGCCTGCACCAGATTGATTTCTCGTGGGAGGGGTTCGAGTGGATTGACCTCAACGACTGGGAAAACAGCATGCTCTTCACGCTGCGCAAGGGCAAAGAGCCGGATGACCTGATGGTGTGCGGCTTCAATTTCACGCCCGTGCCGCGACAGGGCTACCGCATCGGCGTGCCTCGCCCGGGCACCTATGAAGAAGTGCTCAACACCGACGCCACCATCTACGGCGGCAGCGGCATGGGCAACCCGCGCTTTGTGCGCACGGAACGGCGCGAGTGGCAGGGCCGCGAGCACTCCATCCCCGTCACCGTGCCGCCGCTGGGCGCGGTCTATTTCCGCTTCCGCCCCGACATGAACGGCCAAGTATGACATTGAACCCCCGCTGAGGTATTCTTTCCACACATCATGAAAACATTCGCACGTAACTATAAATGGCTGTTGCTGACGCTGGTCCTGGCGCTGAACCTTGCCGTGGGCGCCCGGCTCTATTCGCAGGAAACCGCCGCCGAAAAGCCGCCCAAGGACTCGCCGCTGGAGATGTACAACCTTTTCTCCAAGGTGGTCGAACAGGTGCGCGCCAACTATGTGGACGCGGACAAGAGCAATTATCAGGACCTGATCTATGGCGCACTGCGCGGAATGCTGCAGTCGCTGGACCCGCATAGCACGTTCATGGATGAAGAGGCCTTCACCGCCATGCGCGAGGACACTGCCGGCAAGTTCGGCGGGCTGGGCATCACCATCGGCATCAAGGACAACCTGCTGACGGTGATCGCCCCCATGGAGGGCACGCCGGCGTTCCAGGCCGGGCTGTATTCCGGCGACAAGATCGTGGAAATCAACGGCGAAAGCACCGACGGGCTGGCGCTGGAAGAGGCCGTCAAGCGCCTGCGCGGCGAGCCGGGCACCAAAGTCAAAATCAAGATTTTCCGGCCCAAAACCCAGTTGATGAAAGAGTTTGAGCTGGAGCGCGCCATCATCAATGTGCCGAGTGTCAAGGATACCCGCGTGCTGGATGGCGGCATCGGCTATGTGCGGATGCTGCAATTCGGCGAGGAAACGGCCGCCGACCTGCAAACGGCGCTCGACGAACTGGAAAAAGAAAAAGTCAAAGCGCTTGTGCTGGATTTGCGCAGTAATCCGGGCGGGCTGCTGACTGCGGCCGTGGATGTGGCCCAAAAGTTCCTGAAACGCGGCGAATTGATCGTGTTCACCCGCGGGCGCGACAACCGCATGGAGCGTTCGTACCGCGCGCGGGCCCGCCATGTGTTCCCCAACGTGCCGATGGTGGTGCTGATCAATGGCTATAGCGCCAGCGCCTCCGAGATCGTGGCCGGCGCGCTGCAAGACAACCGGCGGGCCATCCTCGTGGGCGAAAAAAGTTTCGGTAAGGGCTCCGTGCAGAGCATCCTGCCGCAGGATGGCGGCACCGCCATCCGCCTGACCACCGCCAAGTATTACACGCCCAGCGAACGCGTCATCCACGATGTGGGCATCGAGCCGGATATCGTGGTGCCGATGTCCGGCGAAAACTGGCGCGATATTCTTCTCGCCCGCAACAAGGCCGAGGAAAAGAACGGCGATGACGCCCCTCCGGCCAGCGACGAGGGTTGGATGGATGAAGAAGGCGCGGCGCCGCCGCCCATGCCCAAACCGGCGGCCACCAGCGCCGACGTGCTGGACCTGAGCAAGGTGACCGATCCGCAGTTGGATCGCGCCTGCGACATCTTGCGCGGGGTGCTGGTGTTCGAGCGTCGCTAACGCCTGCGCGGGAAGCGCGCCGTGCTGATCTTGGGCATAGAGTCTTCGTGCGACGAAACCGCTGCGGCGGTGGTGCGCGACGGCCGCGAAGTGCTTTCCTCCGTGGTGCACAGCCAGATTGCCAGCCATCAGCCGTGGGGGGGGGTGGTGCCGGAGATTGCCTCGCGCGAGCACGTCAGCAAGTTTCCCGAGGTGGTGGTTGCCGCGATGACGCAAGCCGGCGTGGCGTGGAAAGAATTGACGGCGATTGCCGTCACCCACGGCCCGGGGTTGGTCAGTTCGCTGCTCATCGGGCTTTCCGGCGCGCGGGCGCTGGGGCAGACGCTGGATAAGCCGGTGTGGGGCGTGAACCATCTGGAAGCCCATGTGGCGGGCATGTTCTTGGATTCCGCCGCGCCGCCGCCGGCCACCGCGTGCCCGGCGCTGGTGCTCATGGTGTCCGGCGGCCATACGTGCCTGATTTTGATGCCGGGCGTGGGGCGCTACCAATTGCTGGGCCAGACCCTCGACGATGCCGCCGGCGAATGTCTCGACAAAGGCGCCAGCCTGCTGGGGCTTGGCTATCCCGGCGGGCCGGCCATCGAAAAAGCCGCGCGCGGCGGCGATGCCGGTTTTGTGCGCTTTCCGCGCGGGCTGGAACATGCCAAGCAACGCACCACGGATGACGGCTTGGCCATCGAGCTATGTTTCAGTTTCAGCGGGCTCAAAACCGCGCTGCTCTACCACCTGAAAAATCATCCGGCCGACCGCGAGCAACATGGGGCCGATCTAGCCGCGGCCTATCAGGAGGCGGTGATGGATTCGCTGGCGGCGCGCGTGGCGCGGGCGTTGTCGCAAACCGGCGCGCGCACGTTGGCCTGCGTGGGCGGCGTGGCGAAAAACGCGGTGCTGCGCGGCAAGCTGGAGGCGCTGGCGCGGCGCCATCAGGCGCGGCTGCTGTTGACCCCGCTGGCCTTTTGCACCGATAACGCCGCCATGGTGGCGGCGGCGGCCGGTCTGCGGGTTCTGGCGGGGTTGGACAACCCACCGGCTCGGGAGGCCGATCCCAGCCTGCCGCTGGTGGCGGAAGAAGAAAATCCGTAAGTCGGCCCGCGTTACTCCGCTTGCACGGGCTTGTTGCCGCGCGTCCATTGGGTAAGCGTGGCACGCACCGCGCCAAAGCGCGAATCCACATCCGCAAACAACACCACTGGTTGACTGGTGGCCACCCACACAGCCTTGGGCCGGTTGCGCGAGAATAGCGTTGGCGACTTGGAGATGGCCTTCACTTGGACGGCTTCCACCCGCCCGAAGGGCGTGCGGATGCGCTGGGCTTCGCCCATGTGGATGGTCAGGCCGTGAACGCCGTCGTCCATCACCAGCTCATAATCGCCGCCGGCGGGGCCGGGGGCATTGGAGAGCATGTTGCGCAAATCAAAGAAGAACGTCACCACATCATGCGCGCCAGTGGGCGTGGTGAATTCCGTGGCAGTTTGCGTAAGCTGGTTGCTCCAGATGGCGCGGCCTTGCGCGGGCCACAGTTGGAGCGTGTCGTCTTGCCGGAATGTATTTTCGCGGACGTGCTTGTGGACCACGTGGCAAGAGCCGTCGGGGTCGGGGATGATGCTGCATTCGATGGTGGTATCCACCGGATAAAACCGCGCGATCCATGGCCGGTTCCACATGCGCAGCAAGCGCACGGGATGGCCGTCGGCATCCAACTCATTTTGCACCACCATGGTGCCGATGGAGATGCCGACCCACGTGATGTCGTACTCCAGCCGCTCCGGTTCCATGGCGCGGGCGGCGCCACCGGTGAGCAGCAGGGGCAGCAATAACAGGATGGTGCGGGGCAGGGGCATGGGGCGGCATCATGCCGCAGCCATGCCCGGCTTGCAAGCACGGGCCCGGTTGTGCGAATCTTCCCGTTCATTGCGGAGGAAAACCATGCAGCGCTGGATGAGGATGATGTTGATCTTGGTTTTGGCGCCGGCGGCGGGGGCGCGCGCGGAAACCGTGTTGGAGAAAGTGCTCGCGCCCTATGATTCCGTGCAGTCCATGAGCTGCGAAATCCGGCGCGACACCCCCTTGCCCGATGGCAATACGCTGCGGATGCTGAGCCGCGTGTATTACCAGCGCCCGGACAAGCTGCACGTGGAAAACTTCAGCCCCGTCAAGCGGCGGACCATTTCGGACGGCACGGTTTTCCGGCAATACACCGAGGGCGCGCCGAAAGGGTTTTCGCGCCCGGTGGCGGAGCTGGATGGGGAGATGCTGCGTAACTTGCGCATGGTGCCCGGCTCAGCCGCCAATATGCTGGAGGTGCTGCGTGGCGCCACGGAAGTGCCGCTGGAACCCACTGCCGAATTTCCCGTGCGCGCGGGCTACGACAATCAGAAATCGTTTGCCGTGCTGAATCTGGATGCACAAGGCCGCTTGGCGCGCTTCGAACTGTATGGTTCGCCGGCCATGACGGACTTGCTGACGCAAACCGATTTCTCCGCGTTTCAAGAGGTGGCGCCCGGCGTGTGGATTGCCTGCCTGCAGCAGGCCAAGGTGACGGTGCAGGGCATGGAGCGTACGGAAACCACGCGGGTGGACAGCCCGGTGGCCAATGGAGAAATCCCGGCCGCGTTTTTCAAGGCGGATGCCTTTTTCCCGGCGGTGGAGTTTGTGGATTCGTTCGATAAGATTGCGCCATGAATCCGTCCACCGCCCCCGCGACAAGTTTTTGGTATATCCCGGTGGCTTCGGCGCTGCACGATGCGCGCAGCCTGTCCGCGCTGCTGGCCGGACACGAGCAGGCGCTGGTTGGCGCGGGTGGTCACCGCGGCGTGGGCGAAGTTGCCGACGCGCCCGGCGTGCCTTTTTATTTTGTGCAGACCGGCGGCACGGAGCACGATGTGCTGCGCCGGCACCGGTCGCGCATCCAGCAGGGCCGCGGCGGCCCGCTGCTGCTGATTGCCCACCCGGGGCATAATTCGCTGCCGGCGGCTCTGGAAATGCTGGCGGCCATTCAACAGGAAGGGCGGCCCGGGCGAATCTTTTTGCTGAAGGGCAAAGAGGACGACCGCACCTTGGCGGAGATTACGCAAACCGCACGCGCGCTGGCAGCCAACAACCGCCTCGCGCAGGACCGGTTCGGGATCATCGGCCCCAGTTCCGATTGGCTTGTGGCCAGCTCGCCGCGCGCCGAACTGGTGGCGCGCCGCTTCGGAATGTGGGTCAAGGAGTTTGCGGTGGATGAATTGCGTGCGTATATCGCGCAACAGCCGCTGCCCGAAGATGGCCCCGAATTTGACCTCTGGGATCGGGCGCACGGCAAAGACGGCCTCACGCGCGAGGCTTTTGCCCAAGCCGTGCGGGTGACGCGCGGCCTGCGCGCGCTGGTGCAGAACCACCAGCTTTCGATGCTTACGCTGCGCTGTTTCGATTTGGTGGAAAAAGATGGCGTGACCGGCTGCCTCGCGCTGGCGCTGCTGGCCGATGCCGGCATCACTGCCGGCTGCGAGGGCGATATCCCCAGCGCCGTGTTGTTGCGCTGGCTGTGGCATCTGACCGGGCAGGCGGGGTGGATGGCCAATCCGTCTGATGTGGATGTGCCCAAGGGCGAGCTGTTGCTGGCGCACTGCACCGTGCCGCTGGGCATGGTGGGGGGCTACCGTTTCCGCACGCACTTTGAGTCGGGCATTGGCTTGGGCATTGCCGGCGAATTTGCATCCGGCCCGGTGACCTTGCTGCGGCTCGGCGGCAGCAATCTCGACCGCTGGTGGGGCGCGGAGGGCACGTTGGTCGAAAACCGCCGCGCGCCGGACCTGTGCCGCACGCAAGTGGTGGTGCGTGTTTCGCCGCCGGCCGCCGGCGAGTTGCTTTCCGCACCGTTGGGCAACCATCTGGTGTTGGTGCGCGGCCATGTGCAGGGTCTTTTCCGCGAAGCCTTCATCTGGAGCACTCCTGGGCGGGGCGCATGATAGCTGTTGCGCAAGCGGGCCCGGCGCGGTACATAGTTGGTTGATGAAACGGTTGGTCATCCTCGGCATTCTGGGCGCGTGCGCCACGACGCTGGCGGCTCCCGCACCGGTGCGACCGTTTGAGGATTATCAAGTGATCCTGGACCGCAAGCCGTTCGGCGCGCCGCCGGATCCCTCCCAAATTCCGGAGCGCACGGTGCCAGTCAGTGAATCGTTTGCGGCCTCGCTGCAACTTTCCGGCATCTATGAGCTGGCCGACGGCAACCTGCGCGTGGCCATCACCGACAAAAAAGACAACAGCTACTTTTCCCTGATGGTGGGCGAGAAGGACCGCAGCACCGGCATCATGCTGGAGGATGCCGATTATGATGCGGAGAGCGCCACCCTGCAAAAAGACGGCCAGGTGGTGGTGCTTTCAATGAATGACACCGCGGGGGGGCAAGTGCTCTCCGCCAGCGCCGGGCGCGAGGCCATCAGGCAGGCCGCCGAACTGCGCACCTCCTACGCGGAACGCCGTCGCCAGCGGATGCTGGAACGGCAAAAGCCCGTGGAAGTGCCCAAGCCCATTTACACCGGCGAAGAGTTGGAGCGCCACTTGCAGGAATACCAAATGGAAATTTTGCGCGGCGGCAATCTGCCGCCATTGCCGGTGCAACTGACTCCGGAAAACGACGCCAAATTGGTGGCAGAGGGTGTATTGCCGCCGGTAGATGACGAAGGCTACGAAATCGAATACGAAGAAGACGACGGCTACTATTCGTATTGACGTTTGCGCCGTGGGGCGGGCGCGTCAGTTGTCGAGCTGGAACGTGATGCTGGTTTGAGTTTCCCTCTCGGGGGCCTTTGCAGGCCGTGAACGGCTGGAAGGTCTGCGACCGTTCCAGCCCCACAATCTACCCGGCTGCTTTTGTAGGGCGGGAAAACGAAGGGGTCGGTCCTATAAATTAATAAACTGGGCAATTCATGGCCCGAAATAACCGCCCGCCGGGGGGTGCAACCCTGGCCTGCAAATACGACGTGCGGATTTGATGTAGGCCGCCGTTGTACCGGCGGCGGGATCGGAAAAACCAAGTAGGAAAACGGGAAATGCAGAATAACAGGAAAGGAAAACCTGAGTTCCGCATTGCGCCGTGGCGGTTCTTGTCGGGCTTTTGTAGGGCGGGAATGGTTGAAGAATGAAACCTTCCCGCCGTGAACGGCTGGAAGGTCTGCGACCATTCCAGCCCTTCTATGGGGGCCGTCAAGTCATGGCGATGGATTTATTGTCTTACTGTCCTTTCTATTTTATTCCAAGCGGATCGGATCTGGATGCGATTTGAGATAGGTACGTCGGCGGAAATTACCCCGCCCTTGCTTACCACCTTCTATCCGTGCCCACCGAAGTGGAACACCTGTTGCTGCTTGCGCATGTTCATGCTCAGACTCAAATCTATATCGAGAAGAACCCATCTACAAAACGGTCGGCATGTGCGCGACCCAGGGCTGTGCCGGTTTCTCGAACATCCAAAGCTTCTCCGTTGTGTTTCCCTTTTCTTGGCCTCGTTTAGGCGGCTTTGATCAGCACCCCTTGGGGGATCACCCCATGTGCGCCGTAGCGCCACAGGGCCACCAGCAG
>MWEZ01000085.1 GCA_002071335.1 Verrucomicrobia bacterium ADurb.Bin018 | reverse complement strand
GCTTCCTCTCCAATCTATTCGACCGCTTCTGGGATGATCGCGCGGCTTAATAACCGACTTTTATGTCGTGCACCCAGGTTCGCGCCCCGCCCGCCCAAAACCCGCTGTTGCCAAAGAGGGCGCCGCCGCGCTAGGTTGTGCGGATGAATCCATTGGTCAAGCGCGTGGTGCTGCTGCTCAATACCGTCGGGTTTGTGGCCTACCTGGTCTGGCTCTCCACGTTCAGCACTGGCGAAACCTTGCGCTCGCAGGACGGCATCCTGTTTTACCTGCCCTGCGTGCCGTTTTTGTTTGTGTATATGCTGCTCATGCCCCAAAAACCCGCCGCCAAAGCCAAGCCCTGGTGGCAGAGCGATGAAGACTTCGCCCGCGAGCAGCGCGAAAAAGAAGCCGCGGCTAACCCGCCCCCCCCTCCCTCCCCGCCCCCCGGCACCTAGCCGCCCGCCATGGCGTCCCCCGAGCGCAAAATCACGTTGGTTTCCATCGCGGTCAACATTGTCTTGACCGTCATCAAGCTGGCCGCGGGCGTGTTGGGCCGGTCGCAGGCGCTGTTGGCGGATGCCGTCCACTCGCTCTCCGACTTTGCCACGGACATCGCCGTGCTCATCGGCCTGCGCTTTTCCTCCAAGCCGGTGGATGAAGACCACGCCTATGGCCACGGCAAATATGAAACCATCGTGGCCGCCATCATCGGACTGGCCCTCGCCTATGTGGCCGTGCAAATCGCCACCTCGGCCATCGGCCGGATTTTCGGCGCGCTGCACGGTAAAGAGCTTCCGCGCCCGGCCACCTATGCCTTTTGGGTGGCGCTGGCCTCTTTTGGCGTCAAGGAATGGCTCTTTCACGCCACCATGCGGGTGGCGCGCGCCACCGGCAGCTCCGCGCTGGTGGCCAACGCCTGGCACCACCGCTCCGACGCCTTTTCCGCGCTGGCCTCCTCGGTCGGCGTGGGCGCCGCCGCTTTTCTGGGCGCGGACTGGCTCATCCTGGACCCCATCGCCGCGCTGTTCGTCAGCATGTTCCTGCTGCGCGTAGCCTGGCAGATCATCCGTACTCAAATTGGCTTTCTGACCGACCAAAGCCTCGCGCCGGAAGTCTGTGAGGAAATCCTGGCCCTCGCCCGCGCCACCCCCGGCATCATGGAACCGCACAACCTGCGCACCCGCATGGTCGGCCCCATCTGCGTGATTGATCTGCATATCCAGATGCGGGCCGATTTATCGCTGGCAGCCGCCCACGACATCGCCGATGCCCTCGAACATACCCTGCGCCAGCGCTTCGGCAAAGAAACCATTGCCAACCTCCATCTGGAACCGTATGCTGGCTAGTTAATTTTTTTGACAGTTGACCATGAAATCAGGTCCCACGCATGCCCACACCAGCCGCCCGGCTTTACGGCCGGATTGGCGGGCCCAATTATCGGTTGATGCCCCCGTCCCCTCACTCCCCCCGCCGGCCTGCCGCCGGCGGCTCTCCGCATCATAGAAAGGATCTCGTATGGAACAAGGCGCTGCAAAAATCGCCAAGCTGCTGTTGGTGGCCATCCTGCTGGGGGTGTCCGTCACGGCCTTCAACCCCTCATACCGGCAAGCCTTTTTGGCGCTGGCCCGCGGCACGCCGCAGGAAAATCCCATCTGGAAATCCAACGCGGACTATTATCCCGACATCGTTCTGCCCGGCATGCCTCCCTGGAAACCTGTGCTGCCCGTGGACGACCGCAACATCCCCGCCGCCGCCCGCGAAGCGGCTGCTCAACCCTAATCCCCCGCCCGTGCCATGACCCGCAATAAACTCATTTCGTTTTGTTATTTCTTCATCGTCGGCATCGGCCTCGCCATGCTCTACCCCGCGCAGGCGGACGCCCTCACCCTGCTGTGGGGCCTGACCGGCCTCGCCGCGCTGGCCACCATCGCCGCGTTCGTCTACGTCTACCGCCACCCACGCAACGTCGAAGAAGAACTCGCCTTTGGCGCCCCCCCGCCCAATCGCCAGCAAATCACGCTGTGGGTGCTCATGCTGCTGGCCGCGGTGATTTTCGGCTACACCCGCTATATTGCCTTCATTCAGGCCCCCGACACCGTCGTGGGCACGCTGGCCGTCACCTCCTCCGGACAAACCTGGAAAGATGGCCGCCCGATCTCGCAAACTTCCTTCCTCAAGGTCGTCAACCTTACGCCCGTCAAGGAAGACATCCATCTGCGCCTCGTGGGTCGTTTGGAAGCGCTGGAACCCAACCGCGATACCGCCGGCGTGCCCATCATGGATGCCGATGGCAACTGGACCTTCACCCAGTATAACCTGCCGCAAACCAGCGATGAAATCATCATCCCCGCCGGCACCCCCGCCCGGAGCGTGGTGCTGGTGGAGCAAGCCTTCACCCACCTCGACCGCGTGGAATTGGTGCAGCCCCCCGCCCAGCCGGTCAAGCTGGCCATCCTGCAGCCCGAAAACACCGTGGCCCTGTTCGCCCGCTCCGGCCACACCGTGGTGCCCATCAGCGTCCTTGGCCGCATCAACAGCGACCCCTGGGTCTATTCCTTCAAGACCATCCTTTCCGTCAAACCTGACTTCATCCAATACCAGCCCGACGGCCCGTTCTTCCCGGTGGACCGGCAAAACATCCGCATCACCGTGGACCCCGAAACGCCCGGCTATGAGCGCCTCGCTTGCTCCGCGGCCTATGGCTACGATGTTTACGTCACCGGCGAACTCGTCTCCGCCCCGCACTCCTCCAACAAGGCCGGCTTTGACCAAGCCAACTATCTGCGCAGCTATAACATCGGCGGCCAAATGCGCCTGCGCGTGCCGCGCGAAGGCCCCGCGCCCATCGCCATCGTCACCCCCGCCGGCGCCGCTGCCCCCCGGCAGGGCAACGGCCTCGTCGAATTCTCGCTCTACCTGCGCGATGAAATCGTGCGCGTGATCAAGCAAACCACGCCCCAGCCCAACTCCGCCTTCCACGGCGCCCTCACCCTTGGCCTGCGCTACGGCATGCAAAGCACCGTCTCCATGGCCAACGACATGTATAAAACCTCCCCCGTGCCCCCCCTCATCCCCTTGGGCAAGCACACCGACCGCCTCATCGCCGACGAATTCCGCTACTCCGGCATCAACCACGTCCTCGCCGTCTCCGGCCTGCACGTCACCATCATCACCGTCCTTTTCATGGGCATCTTCATTCTGCTGAAGGTCTCCAAAAAGGTGTACGTGCCCATGATCATCTTCGCGCTCGTCGTGTTTGCCGTCATTACCGGCGCGCGCCCCTCCACCCTGCGCGCCGTCATCATGAACTCCCTGTTCCTGCTCACCTGGGGCTACCTCGGCGAAAGCGTGCGCTCTTCCGCCCTCCTCGGCGTGCCCGTCGCCGCCCTCATGATCCTGCTGCAAAACCCCGCCATGTGCGTGGACCCCTCCTTCACCCTCTCCTTCATGGCCATCCTCTCCCTGGCCCTGATGACCCAGCCCTTCTTCGACCTCTTCAAGCGCCTCAAAGGCAACAACTTTGCCGCGCTGGTGATCCTGCTCGGCGTGCTCACGTGGGCCTTCGCCGCCCACTGGTTCCTGGTCACCACCTTGCGCTTCTGGCTGTTCCTGCTGGTGTTCGGCATCGCCCTGTTCGCGCTGGCCCGCTTCCTGACCAAGATCGGCTTCACCCCCCTGCGCGACTACGGCCTCGCCAACATCCCCCCGGCCATCGCCGGCTTCTTCGCCGCCCAATTCGGCATCCAGATCGGCATGATGATTCCCCTCTCGCCCTACTACTTCATGCGCTGGCCCGTCGCCGGCGCCTACGCCAACCTCATCGCCATCCCGCTCGTCGGCGTGGTGCTCCAGCTCTCGATGCTCGCCGGCCTGCTCGGGCTCATCCCCGGCATCGGCATCTACCTCGCCCTGCTCCTCAGCGCCGCCAACTGGGTCTTCTCCATCGGCTTCCTGCTCATCGGCCACTACTTCTCCCGCTGGTTCTCCTATCCCTTCATGATCAAGCCCACCGTGTTTGATCTGGGCGTCTACTTCGCCCTCTGCGCCGTATTCGTGTGGTGGCGGCCGCTCTGGTTCCGCATCGTGCGCCCCGGCTGGCGCAACGCACCCCGCTCCCGTCGCGTCATCTTCGTGGCCCTCCTCCTGCTGCTCGGCGGCGGCGTCGCCGCCAAGCGCCACTCCGAAATGGAACGCATGCGCCCCGCCGGCAAACTGGAAATCTCCGTCCTCTCCCTCGGCTACGCCTCCAGCATCCTACTCGACACCCCCACCCGCGAAACCGTCCTCATTGATACCGGCATGGTCGTCACCAGCCCCGCCACCCGCGTGGACGCCGAGCGCACCATCCTGCCCCAGCTCTACGCCCGCAAGATGACCCGCCTCGATGAACTCATCGTCACCACCCCCAACCCCGAACACAGCGCCGGCATCGCCACCATCCTCACCGGCATCCCGGTGGACCACTTCACCTACGCCCCCGGCGTCGCCCCGCTCCTCCGCGAGGAACCCGTCGCCGGCCTCCTCGCCGAGCGCTCCCCCGCGCGCCTGAAACACCGCCTCTCCGGCACCACCCTCGCCCCCCGCGCCGTCGCCCCCGGCGATGTCATCTACCGCGCCGAATACGCCGGCAAGCCCATCCTCATCGAAGCCATCGGCCCCGCCGACCCCGCCGGCGAGAACCCCCTCTCCCTGCGCATCGAATATGGCGCCTACGCCATGCTCGTCCTCTCTGACCTCACCCTCGCCCAGCAAAAAGCCTTCCTCGCCGGCACCCCGCCGGAAAAACTCAAAGCCCAAGTCGTCGTCGCCCCGCACCACGGCACCGCCGGCATCGAGGACATCACCCTCGGCCTCCCCGACGACATGGCCCAACGCCTCGCCGACTCCACCGGCGAACTCCTGAAAGCCACCGGCGCCGAAGCCGTCATCTTTGAATTTGGCAACCCCCGCCCCGTCGAACCCCTGCGCTACAAGGAAGCCCGCAAAATCGCCAGCCTCGCCCGCCGCGCCGCCGAAGATGCCCTCCCCGACGCCATCAACGTCGCCACCGATACCGACGGCGCCATTCACATCAGCAGCGATGGCATCACCTATCAGCTCGCCACCCAGCTTAGCGAAACCGGCAGCGAAGTGGACGAACCCACCATGCTCGAAATCGGCGGCTTCTAACCCGGATCATTCACGCCATAAGTCCGCCACGGATGCCCGGCCGTTGGCGACGAAGCCGGATTGGCATACTGCGAGCCTAAAAGAATGATGCAGAAGACGTATTGAGATCATTGTATAAAATAATTTCTATATGTCGGATTATATTATTGATTACGACATATAAAATATATTTGTCGTATTTTTATATTGACATTTGGTCGAAAGTATGATTGACTTGCGGGCGACAAAAAAGGCGGAGAAGGTTGTGTACACCAACTCCGCCCGAGGTGTGGAACCAGTGGCCCACATCACTCATTGAAGACAGGGGCAAGGTATGCCTCGGGTGAAGGTTTGTCAATAGATTTGCCGCTGGGAAAGAGAAAAAAACATGACTCAGCAAACAGCACGTTGGCAGGGCCAGTCTGGAAGAACCTACGATTATGAGGTTCATCTGATTGGAACAACCTTTGCCGAAAAGCCAGGCAACTACATCTTCGCCGCCATTTCAGACGGCAGGTGGAAAGCCTGCTACATTGGACAAACGGAGAATCTCCATGACCGTTTGGCCAATCATGAGAAGGAGCCATGCGCAAAGCGATATGGTGCCTCTCATGTCCACGCCCATGTGACAACGGGCGGAGAAGCAGTGCGAAAGGCGGAAGAAGAAGACCTTATTCGACTTCATAAGCCGCCCTGTAACGACCAGCTCAAGTAGCGTGGTCAACGGTGGCCGGCCAAGTGTTATGATTGGCCGGCCACCCTTAAAGATTTTGAAGGGAAAAAAGATGAATGCGATGGTGCCCAACAACGGGCTGGCCTTGCTGACGACGCGGACGATGGGGGAAACGGCGGGACTGCGTCGGCTGGCGGAAGAGACCCGGGTGGCGATTGCGCTGCTGAATTACCAAGTGGGGCAAATGCCTTCTCCGAATCTGTTGCTCGACCTGCTGCCCTATCAGGAGGCGCGCGGCAGCAGCCAGATCGAAAACATCGTCACCACCAATGACGAGTTGTACAAAGGTCTGGCGTTTGGCGAATACACGGAAACCGCCAAGGAGGTCGTTCGCTACAAGACCGCCCTGTTTGCCGGCATGGACATCCTGAAGGCGCGCGGCGTGTTGTCCGTGGGGGATATCGAGACCATCCATGCACAACTCGCCGCGAATGCGCCGGGTTTGCGCACAAATCTGCCCCAGTTTGAAAGCAGCCTGACGCGGGTGGCCCGGGTGAAGAGCGGTGAACGCGAAGTGATTTATACCCCTCCGCACGGCAAGCCGCTCCTGCAACGGCTGCTGCTGGACATGCTGGAATATGTGTACAATGACGAGATGTATCCAGCCCACCCGCTCATCAAAATTGCCTTGGCCCACATGCAGTTCGAGCGCATCCACCCGTTCCACGACGGGAACGGGCGCACGGGGCGCATTCTGAATATCCTGTTTCTTTGCCAGAAGGGGTATCTGGCCCTGCCGGTGCTGTACGCCAGCGGGGAAATCCTGCGGCGGCGGGAGGAGTATTATGCCGCCTTCACCGTGCCGGAAGAGGAACAGGGCGCGGCCCGGTTCGCCGAATTTATGCTGGGGATATTCCAAGACACCGCGCGACGAACGCTCAAAATCGTGAACCGGATCGGCAAGCTGACGGCCGATCACACCAGCGACCAGTTCCTGAACCAGTTGCGGGGCCGCAAGAGCGAGCTACAAAAAGTCCTGGCCACGGTTTTCAGCAAGCCCTACGTGCGTATTTCGGACCTGAATGAGTTGCACCGCGAAACCGCTTCGCGGCATCTGCGGCAACTGGTTGAAAAAGGGGTGCTGCGCGAAGAGAAAAGCGGGCGGGATAAGGTTTTCCTGAACGAAGTGTTGCTTGGGATTTTTCACGATGAATGAAAGTAACCCCATGTTCGTAGTCCCGCCTTCAGGCGGAAGGATCGGAAAATGCCGCCTAAAGGCGGGACTACAAACGGAAGAGAAAAAACGTGTTCGTAGTTCCGCCTTCAGGCGGAAGGAGCGAAAACCACCGCCTAAAGGCGGGGCTACAAACGGAAGCGAAAAGAACGTGTTCGTAGTTCCGCCTTCAGGCGGAAGGTTCGAAAAAAACACCGCCTAAAGGCGGGACTACTAACGTGAAAGGAAGAAACATGAACCACGCCGACATCCAAACAAAAGCGAAGCTGGTCACCGACATCGCCAACAAGTTGCGCGGGCCCTATACGCCCGAACGCTACGGGAACGTGATCATCCCCATGGCCATCCTGCGGCGGTTCGACTGCGTGCTGGCCGACAAGAATGCCGCCATCAAGCCGGTTCTGGCGAAAATGGAGCGCTTGAAAGCGGACGACGAGCACAAGGAACAGGCCGTCAAAAAAGCCTGCGGCGTGCCGTTTTTCAATGCCAAATGCGTGACCTTCGAGGACCTGGTGGGCGACAGCGACAATCTGGGCGCCAACTTCCTGGAATTCATTGGCGCCTATTCCAAAAACATCGCGGAAATCGTGAAAGGCTTGAAGTTCCGCGAAGAAGTCGAATTCATGATCAAAAAAGGACTGCTGTTCGAGGTGGTCAAGGCGTTTGCGGCGGTGGACTTCCATCCGGAAACCACCGACCCGCTTTCGATGGGCTATGTGTTCGAGGAAATCATCCGCACCTACAAGGCCAATGCCGAGGCGGGCGACCACTATACCCCCCGCGAAGTGATCGAGCTGTGCGTGGACCTGATGATGGCCGAGGGTGCCGAGGAACTGAAGAAACCCGGCAAGATCATCCGCGTTTATGACGGCTGCTGCGGCACCGGCGGCATGCTGACGGTGGCCAAGCGCAAACTCAAGGAACTGCTGGGCACCGACGAGGGCATCCGCCTGTTCGGGCAGGACAGCAACCCGGAATCCTACGCCATCTGCCGGGCCGAAATGCTCATGCTGGGCGAAGACCCCCGCAACATCCACGAAGGCAACACGCTGACCGACGACAAGCTGAAGGGCGAAAAGTTCGATCTGACGATCACCAATCCCCCTTTCGGCTACGAATGGAAGACGGACAAGGCCTTGGTGGAGCAGGAATTCAAGGCCAAGTACGGCTCGCGCTTCATGGCCGGCCTGCCGCGCATCAGCGATGGCCAGTTGCTGTTTCTGCAAAACCTGATCGCCAAGACGGAGAAGGACGGCCGAATCGCCATCATCTTGAACGGCTCGCCGCTGTTTTCCGGAAACGCCGGCAGCGGGGAGAGCGAAGTCCGGCGCTACGTGCTGGAAAACGATTTGGTCGAGGCCATCGTGGCCCTGCCCGATCAGTTGTTCTACAATACCGGGATTTCCACCTACGTGTGGATCCTCTCGAAAAACAAGGCCCAAAAACGGCACCGGAAAGTGCAGTTGATTGATGCCACCGGGTGCTGGACAGAGCAGAAACCGAAATCACTGGGCAACAAACGCAAAGAAATCACCCCCGAACACCGGGCCGAGATTGTAAAACTCTACCGCGGGTTCAAGGAAGGCGACCGGGTGAAGATTCTCGAAACGGAGGACTTCGGCTACCACAAAGTGACCGTCGAACGCCCCCTGCGCGACGAACAGGGCAACATTGTCCTGAAAAAAGGAAAAAAACAGGCCGATTCCGCGTTGCGCGACACCGAAAACGTGCCGCTGAAGGAAAAAATCGCCGACTACATCGCCCGCGAAGTGCTGCCCTACGCTCCGGATGCGTGGGTGGACGATTCCAAGACCAAAATCGGCTACGAAATCCCCTTCACCCGCTATTTTTACCGGTACGCCCCCCCCAGACCGTCCCGCGACATCCTTCAAGAAGTCGTCGCCATCGAAGATGACATCCGTGACACCCTCGCCAGCCTGCTCGGAAGGAACGGCAACCCATGAAACCCCGCAAAATGAAGGACAGCGGCATCCCCTGGATTGGCCTGATCCCGGAGGGGTGGGAAGCGCGCAAGATTAAGACCATTTTTCAAGTGCTTGGAGGTGCAACTCCGGCAAGCGGGAATGTTGACTATTGGGACGGCGATATTCCGTGGGTAACGCCGGCCGATATGAGTGATGATAAAATTTATTTGAAAGACTCCAAACGAAAGATAACACGAGAAGGTCTTGAGTCATGCGCGGCAGAACTCGTCCCTGTCGAATCAATAATTGTTTCAAATCGTGCTCCGATTGGAAAAGTTGCATTGGCGGGCGTACCACTATGCACCAACCAAGGCTGCAAGAGTCTTCGGGCATCTGAATCCGTATGCAGTAAATATTTCTATTATTATTTGCGGACTCAAACAGAAACCCTGAACATGTTTGGCCAGGGGACGACATTCTTAGAGCTTTCTAGTCGATCGTTGAACGATTTTCTTGTCCCGTATCCTGCAGAAAATGAACAATCCCGAATCGCGGCCTATCTGGACGAAAAGTGTGGTGAAATTGATCGGGTCATTGCAGCGAAGGAGCAACAGAACAAACTGTTGCGCGACCAACGCACCGCCATCATCAGTGAGGCGGTCACAAAGGGGCTCAACCCCAATGCAAAATTCA
>MWEZ01000084.1 GCA_002071335.1 Verrucomicrobia bacterium ADurb.Bin018 | reverse complement strand
ATTCACCAATCGCCCAAAGTGAAAAGTGCGACTTTGCTAACTACAAAAAAGTGCGGGTTTGAAAACTACACGGCAGGGGGGCAACGATTGGCTTGCGTTTTGATGGCGGAGTGGGGAGAATCCGCCCCCGATTCTCTAGCCCATAGAAAGAAGCGGTCATGGACAAGAAAACGGATGATATCGAGAAGACCCCGGCCACCGAGCAGGGGGCGGCCCCGGCACGTCCCAGCGAGGACATGCAGCAATTTTCCAAGTGGATGGCCGAGTATGGCAAACCGGCGCTGACCGGCCTGGTTTTGGCGGCAGTGATTCTGGCGGGGATTTCGGTGTGGCGCGGGCGGCAGGCCAGCAAGGCCGAGGCGGCAGTGCAGGCGTTGTTCCAAAGTCAGAGTCCGGAGGAGTTTCAGCAATTGGCGTTGCGTGATCCGCAGGCGGCGACCGCGCCGCTGGCGTTGGCTTCCGCGGCGGCGGAGTATTATGCGCAGGGGCGCTACGATGAGGCGCTGGCGGCGTATGAGCATTTTTTGACCGCGTATCCGAGCAACATGCTGGCGCCGGAGGCGAAGTACGGCGTGGCGGCATGCCAAGAGGCGCTGGATGAGTATGCGGCGGCAGTGGCGGGCTATCAGGCTTTCGCGGCGGAGTATCCGGAGAATCCGCAACGGCCGCAGGCGCTGTTTGCAGCGGCGCGGTGTCTGGAGCAGATGGAGAGCTTCGCGGAAGCGCGGGCGGTGTACGAGGATTTTCTGGCGGAAAATCCGGATAGCGCGTGGCAGGAACAGGCGGAATCCGGGTTGCTTTTCTTGAAGAAGACGGAGCGGGCCAAGCAGGCCGCGGCCAGTGCGCCGGCGGCGGAAGAAACGGTGACTGAGGCGGCGACGCCCCCAGTGGCGGTGGAAAAGAAGGCGACCAAGCCCAAGGCCACGACGAAGAAGCCGAAGGCTGCCGCCAAGGCAAAGGAAGCCGAGGAGCCGCAAGCGGCCGCTGAAGCGCAGGTGACTGACGAGCCGCAGGCGGATGAACCGGCGCCGGCGGTGGAGCCGCCCAAGAAGAAGTCGGCCGGCAAAAAGAAGGCGGCGGCAGCGGAGCCGGCGGCCGAAGCGGCCACAGACTAGCCGCGAGGAGCGAGCTGGATGAACACGCGCCGGAAAACGTCAGGGTTCCGGCGCGTATCGTTTGGTGTGGGAGGTGGAGCATGATTGCGCGCTATACGCGGCCCGAGATGGGCGCTTTGTGGACGGACGAGCACAAGTTTCAGACGTGGTTGAAGGTGGAGCTGGCCGTGGCGGCGGCGCAGGCGAAAAGCGGCGAGATTCCCGCGCGCGAGTACGGCGTGATCCGCCGCAAGGCGCGCTGCGATGTGGCGCGCATCCGCGAGATCGAGGCTGAGGTACGGCATGATGTCATCGCGTTTCTGACGAACGTGGCGGAGAATGTCGGGCCGGCAGCGCGGTATCTGCACCAGGGGCTGACCAGCTCGGATGTGGTGGATACGGCGCTGGCGGTGAATCTGGTGCGGGCGCTGGATTTGCTGGTGGCGGGGGTGGGCAAGGTCCGCGCGGCGGTGGCGAGGGTGGCGCGGCGGCACGCATTCACGCCGATGATCGGCCGGAGCCACGGCATACATGCCGAGCCGACGACGTTCGGGTTGAAAATGCTGCTGATGTATGACGAGTTTGGGCGGGCGCTGGCACGGCTGCAAACGGCACGGGAAACCGTGCGGGTGGGCAAGTTGTCGGGCGCGGTGGGGACGCACGCACACGTGAGCGCCAAGGTGGAGGCGGCGGTATGCCGGCAACTGGGGCTGCGCCCGGCGGCGGTATCCACCCAAATCCTCCAGCGCGACCGGCACGCGGAGCTGGTGGGCACGTTGGCGCTGGTGGGGGCGAGCGTGGAGCGCTGGGCGCAGGAGTTCCGCCATTTGCAGCGGACCGAAGTGCGCGAGGTGGAAGAATTTTTTGGCCGACGGCAAAAGGGTTCAAGCGCGATGCCCCACAAGCGCAATCCGATTGTGGCGGAGCAGTTGTGCGGGCTGGCGCGCGTGTTGCGCGGCCACGCGGTGACGGCGTTGGAGAATGTGGCGCTGTGGCATGAGCGCGATATTTCGCATTCCTCCGCCGAGCGGATCATCCTGCCCGATGCGACGATCCTGCTGGACTACATGCTGGACAAGTTGGCGGCGCTGGTGGCGGGGTTGCAGGTGGATGCACGGCGGATGCAGGAGAATCTGGATTCGACGCACGGGCTGATTCATTCGCAGCAGGTGCTGTTGGCGCTGGTGGCGAAAGGGTTGGCGCGGGAGGAGGCGTACCGCGTGGTGCAAGGCGCGGCGATGGTGGCGTGGCGCACGGGGCAGCCGCTGGCGGAATTGCTGGCGGCGGATGCCGTGGTGGCCGCGCGTCTCACGCCGCGCGAACTGGCGGCATGCTTCGATGTGCGGCGGCACTTCCGCGATGTGCGGCGGACGTTCCGCGCGGCGGGCTTGCCGCTGGCTTAACCCTCGGTCGGCGGGGCCGGCGGCGCGTCCGGGGCCGCGGGGGGCGGGGGCGGGGCGGCGCGGGCATAGCGCCGGCCGGAGCCCATCAGCACAGCCAGGGGCGCCAGCGCGGGGATGTGGGCCAGCGTGATCTGAATGGCGGCAGCAATCGGCACCGCCAGCAGCGCACCGGTGATTCCCCACAGCCAACCCCAAAACAGCAGGAAGAGCAAGATCACCACGGGCGAGAGGTTGAGCCGTTCGCCGTAGAGTTTGGGGGCGATCAGGTTGCCCGCCACCTGATGCAACACAAGGAGCGTAAGCGCGGTCATGACGGCGGGCCAGAGTGCGGGGGCGAATTGTACCAGCGCAATCAGCACTGGCGGAATGCTGGCCACGATGGAGCCGATGTTGGGAATGAAGTTCAGCACAAACGCCAGCAACCCCCACGTGAACGAAAATTCCACGCCGAGCGCGGCCAGCGCACCCCAGACGCAAAGGCCGGTCAGCAGCGAAATGACGAACAGCGTGCCGAGATAGGTGCCGATCTGGCGCGAAATGGTGTTGGTCAGCGCGATGAGACCATCGGCGCGGTCGGGCAGCGCGGCGCGCAGTTTGTCGTTGGCGTAGGGTTTGGCCAGAAGCATGAACACCAGAAAAATCAGCACCAGAATCGCGTTGGCAATGAACGCCAAAAAGAATTTGGAGGTGCGCAGCACGAGGGGGCCCAGTTGCGCGGTCCAGTCGGCCTCCTTGAGGACGGCGGTGGGCAGGTCGAGTAGCTTGCCGTAGGTGTCGGTGAGCGCGGCGAGTTGCTTTTGGTATTCGGGAAACACGCGGGCGAACTCCAGCAGGCGCGCCTGGATCACGAGGCCGGCGCCCCAAGCGGCCAACAGCAGCAACACCACCACGCTGGCCACCGCGAGGAACGAAGGAAAACGCAGGCGACGCACGAGGAACGTCACCACCGGCGCGAGCAAGTAGCTCAGCAGCCACGCAATCAACAACGGCACTACGACGGATTGGGCCAGTTTGAGGACGGTGCCCACGGCAATCAGCGCAAGGATGCCGAGGGAAAGCGCCGAGGCGCTCAAGTTCCGGGGACGCAGGAGAGGTTGGGGTTCTGGCATGGCGGTTTCCTAGGGGGGGAGGGTGGCGGCGCGGCCAGCGGCCGACGCCAACGATAAATACCAATCAACACAGACCGGGCCGCAAAACATCCAGAGCGTGGCGCCCAGCGCCAGATGCGGGCCGTAGGGGATTTTGCTTTGCAGGTCTTTGCGGCGCGCGGCAATCAGCCCCAGGCCGAGCAGCGTGCCGGTCAGCGACGAAACAAAGATAGTGAAGAGCACGGCCGGCCAGCCGAGGCACGCGCCAATCGCGCCGAGCAGTTTGACATCGCCGAGACCCATGGCGTCGCGGCGCAACACGAGGCGGCCAACGACGGCCACCAGCCACAGGATGCCGTAACCCACCACGAGGCCCAGCACCGATTCGCGCAGCGCGGAGAGAACATCGGCCTGCCCTTGCAGCGTGGGGAATGCGGCGGATAGCACCAACCCCGCGGCCATGCCGCCCAGCGTGACGCGGTCAGGCAAAATCAGGTGGTCCAAATCCACAAAGGTGCCCAGCAGCAACGCGCCGGTATAGAGGCAATAGACGGGTGTTTGGATCGTCCAGCCGTGCACCAGCCACAGGCCGGTGAACAGTGCGCCGGTCAGCAGTTCCACCACAAAATAGCGGAACGAAATTGGCGCGCGGCAATGCCGGCAACGGCCGGCCAGCACCAGCCACGAGAGCAGCGGAATGTTGTCCCACGGCGCGATGGGATGCCGGCAGGCGGGGCAATGCGACCCGGGCCACACCAGCGATTCCTCGCGCGGGATGCGCCAAATGCACACGTTGAGAAAACTGCCCAGGCACAGCCCGGCCAGAAAAATAAAGAGCGTCCAAACGGCTTCGCCGGCTGGCGTGAGGGGCATCATGGGGTGCGGGCTTTCAGCGCCTTGAGCAGCGCCCGGCGCATGACGGCCACCGGCGGACGGCGACCAGTCCATTGCCGGAAGGCGCGCGCGCCTTGGTGCAGCAGCATGCCGAGGCCATTGGCGGTGCGCGCACCGGCGGCTTGGGCGGTGGCCAGCAGCGGCGTGACGGCGGGATTGTAAATCAGGTCGAACACAATTTGGCCGGGGCGGAAGGACTCGGGCGGCAGCAGCGAAGAATCGCCGGCGTGCATCCCGACGGGCGTGGCGTGGATGATCAGCGTGCAATCCGCCGCGACGCGGCGGGCGCGATCCAGCGAGACGCACGTCACCGGCACCGTCGGCGCGGCGCGCTGGATGGCCAGGCGCAGGCGGCGGCGCGCGGCGAGATTCAGATCGGCCAAATAAATGGCCTTGGCGCCGCGCAACGCGCAGATCAGGCCCAGCGCGCGCCCGGCGCCGCCGCAACCCAGCAGCAGGACGGTTTTATTGCGCGGCGTGGTGCGGAAAGATTCTTGGAGCGCATCGAGGAAGCCGGGGGCGTCGGTGTTGTCGCCCAGCATGACGCCGTTGCGCCGAAAGACGACGGTGTTGACCGCGCGAAGCAGGCGGGCGGTGGCGGTCAGTTGGCCGTTCGCCGCCAAAAACTGATAGGCAGCTTCCTTGTGCGGAATGGTGATGTTCAGCCCGCCGTATTGCCGGGTTTGCAGCTCTTGCAGCGTGCGCGGAATGTCGCCGGGCGCGACATCGAGCAACGAATAATGCGCCGGCAGGCGCAGGGCCTTGAATGCGGCGTTGTGCATCGCCGGCGAAAGAGAATGCGCCACGGGGTGGCCCAAGAGCGCGTACGGAACAACACGGGCGGTTTTCATGGTGGTCAAAGAGTGGCGCATTTTGGCGGGCAGGGGAAGTGAAAAGCGGCCTAGTCCGCCGGCAGCAAAATCACGACAAACTCGCCCTTGCGCGAGTGGGTGGCATAGTGGGCCTGTAGTTCGGCGGGGGTGCCGACCACGGTTTCCTCGTGCTTTTTGGTTAGCTCGCGGGCCACGAACAGGCGACGGTCGGGGCCGAGTTCTTCGGCCACTTCCGCAAACAGTTTCAAAATGCGGTGGGTGGATTCATAGATCACCACGGGGGTGCCGCCGCCGGCCAGCTCCCGCAAGCGGCGGCGGCGGGCGGCGGTCTTGTGATCCAAAAATCCGGCGAACACAAAGCCGTCATGCCGCGTGGCGCCACACAACGCCGCCGCGGCGGAAAGGGCGCTGGGGCCGGGAATGACGGTGACGTACAGCCCCGCCGCGCGCACGGCGACGGCGGCGCGCGCGCCGGGGTCGGAAATGCCGGGCATTCCGGCATCGGTGATCAGGGCGAGGGATTCGCCGGCGCGGATGCGGCGCAGGATGTCGTCGGCCCGCGCGCGCTCGTTAAATTTGTGGTAGGAGAGCAGCGGCGTGGTGATGCCGTAGCGGTCCAGCAGGCGACGGCTGTGGCGGGTATCCTCGGCCAGAATGAGCGTGACGCCGCGGAGCACGCGCAGCGCGCGCAGGGTGATGTCCTCGAGGTTGCCAATCGGCGTGCCGACCAGATAAAGCCCCGGTGGCAGCGGTTCAGACGAAGCCGCCCCCGGTTCGCCGGCAGGCGCGGGGGCGGATTCAGCGGCCACGTTGGCGGGGACGCTATTCGTTGTCCTTCTCCACCAAACGGATGGTGCGCGGCTTGGCGGCATTGCGCAGCAACTGGTCGGATTCGGCCAGGTGGCGCTTCAGCTCCAGCAGCGTGGACTTGAATTCGTCCGTGACCGTCACGCCCTTGAGCGTGCCATCCACCGCCTGTTGCAGCTTGAGCACTTGGTCCACCGAGGCGGCGACATCCGTCACGCGGCCCAACTGCTCGGCCACCTTGTCCTGCGCCTTGGCGAGCTGCGCGCCGGTTTCCTGCTGCGTGGCGCTGAGCTTGGCGGCCACGTCGCTATGGGTTTTGGCAATTTGCGCCGCCGCGGCTTCCTGCGCTTGCGCCGCTTGCGCGGCGGCCTCTTGCTGGGCCTTGGCCACTTGCGCGGCTGCGTCCTGCTGCGCCTTGGCGATCTGCGTGGATGCCGCTTCCTGCGCTTTGGCCACTTGCGCGGCGGCGTCCTGCTGCGCCTTGGCGATCTGGGCGGCCGCCGCTTCCTGCGCCTTGGCCAACTGGGCCGTGGCTTGCTGCTGCGCCTGGGTCAACTGCTCGGCAAACTTGGCTTGGGCGGCGGCAAGGCTGTCCATGGAATCCGCGACGGCCTTCGCGGCGTTCTTGGTGAAATCAGCGGCGGCGGCGGCGGGCGTATCGTTGCCAATGCGCGCGAGCAGGTTGGATTCAATGTAGCCGGCGGCGTGCGCGGCCAACTGGAACCGCGCCAAACCCGCCAGCGCCACCAGGACCATCAAGCCCGTGCCCAGCGTGAGCAGGGGGCCCGGCGCTTGAAAACCGGCGGTGGCAAACAACAGGGCCAGAATCGCCAGCGGCTCCGCGGCCAGCAGGCCCAGCATCCGGAAAGTTTGGTTGGCGGCCATCATGGTCACTTGTGGGCCGGAGGCACCGGCCGCCCACGCGGCGAGCAACCGGCGGCAATGCCGTTGCAGGAGCGAATTGCCGTTCAGGGCCTGGCAACGTTCGCGCGCGACGGCGCGGTCCGCCAAATCCAAATCGTCCGGCAGCGGATTCTTGCCGAGCGCCAGCCGTTGCAGCGCCCAATCAATCGCGGCCAGAATCACGTAGGCCAGCGCAATGCCGGTGGCGGCCAACGCGGCGAGTTCCGATTGGCTCCAGCCATCGTTCGATTTGAACGGAATGCCCAACGCCACGCCCAAAATAATGCCCAGTCCGATGATTCGGCAAATGCCGGTGAACATGCCGTATTTGCTACTCTTCGACTTCCGCTGCTCCATGTCATCCGCCTTTCGCTGAATTGACTAACAAACCAGTATGCGGAAAAGACGGTGGATTGTCAAAGGCCGATGCGCTTTAATCCGCGGAATGAAATGGCGGACAAGAATCGCGCTGACGGTGGCCCTGATCGGGTTGGCGGGGTGCCGTGGCGCGTGGCGGGAGATTCCACCGCCGGAGGGGGTCGCCGGCTTTGAACTGGGCGCCGGCGAAGTGACCGTGGGGGAGTTTGTCCGCTTTTTAAATGCGGGGGATCGCGCCGATTTTCCGGAAACAGCACAAATCCGGCGGTTGGCCGGCGGGCGTCATGCCGCGCGGCCAAGCACGGCCCGGCAGGCGGTGGCCGAAGTCACGCCCGCCGACGCCGAGGCCTATTGCCGGTGGTTGTCGCGCGCGAGCGGTCGCATCGTGCGCCTGCCGACCGAGGCCGAATGGGAATGGGCCGCGCGCGGCGGGGTGCGGGGCGCGCCGTATCCGTGGGGGTGGGGTGGGGACCCGCGCCGCTTGGCGCAGTTTGCGACCAACGCACCCGCGCGCCGCGGCGGTTTGTTCCCCGCCAATGGATTCGGATTGTACGACATGGCCGGCAACTTGTATGAATGGTGCGCGTTGGCGGCCGCCGAACCCGCCACCCGGCGCGTGGCCCGCGGCGGCAGTTGGGCGGAGCAAGACCCCACCCGCTTGGAGAACGGCCACCGCCAGCCGTTTGCCGCGGATTACAGCGGGCGCGATGTGGGCTTCCGGGTGCTGCGGGAATGGCCGGTTACGGAATGAAATACAAACTGTCACATGTGTTGGAATATGCCGCGGCCCGTGCCGTTTCCGCGCTGTTGGTGCTGTTGCCGCATCGCGTCACGCTGGCGTTGGTGTGGGGGCCGGTGCGGCTGGCATGGGTGCTCAAACCGGCATTTCGCGCACGGACGTTACGCCGGCTGCACCAAGCGCTCGGGCCGGGAAAAACAGAGGCCGAGTTGCGGCGCATCGCGTGGTTGGCGTTTCGTAATTTGGCATTCACCGCCGTGGAGAGCATCCGCTTTCCCGGCACCAGCCGCACGTGGGTGGAACGGCACATGAAGCTCGGCAACGTGGACGACGTTCACGCGGCGCTGGCCACGGGGCGCGGGTTCATCGCGGCTGTACCGCACATGGGCAATTGGGAGCTGGCCGGCATTGCGTTGCATTCGCTGGGCGTGGAACTGGTCACGCTGGCCCGCCGCCAGAAAAATCCGTTGATGGATGCCTGGATCAACCGACTGCGGATGAGCACCGGCGTGGAAGCCATTGATACACGCAGCCGCGCCATCGCCGAAATTCCCCGCAAGTTGCTTGAAGAGAAAAAAGTGCTGGCGCTGTTGCCGGACGTACGCTCGCGGGTGGGCGGTGTTCCGGTGCGGTTTTTTGGTGTGGAAATCGAAGTGCCCGGCGGCGCCGCGCATTATGCCCGCGCTACCGGTGTGCCGGTGTTCACCGCGGAAGTCACCCGCACCGGCTGGGCACGGCACGGCTGGCGGAAAACCGGGCGCATCGAAAGCGATCCTGCGCTTTCCGAAGCCGAAGACTACCGGCGCATCATGCAATACATCCTGACGCGCTTTGAAGAATCCGTGCGCGCGAATCCGGAAAACTATTTCTGGTTCAACAAGCGCTGGGTGCTGGGCGAGGAGCCACGACCGTGAACGACGCCCCCAGCATGGTCGTGCATGAAGCGCGGATGCGGCTCGCGTTGCGGCAGGCCCGCGCGGCGGCGGCCGCCGGCGAAGTGCCCGTGGGCGCGGTCATCTATAACAGCGGCCAACTCGCGGGGCAGGCGTGGAACCAAACGCAAACGCTCAAGGACCCCACCGCCCATGCGGAGATTCTGGCCATCACGCAGGCGGCCAGCGCCGCCGGCGATTGGCGCTTGACCGACAGCATTCTCTACGTGACCAAGGAACCTTGCCCCATGTGCGCCGGCGCCATCGTGCTGGCGCGGATTCCGCTGGTGGTGTGGGGCGCCACCGACCCGCTGCGCGGTGGCGCGGTGTCGCGCTTCCAAATTCTCCAAACGGCGGAGCTGAATCACCGGCCGCAAATCATCACGGGCGTGCTGGCCGACGAATGCGCCGCATTGCTCAAAGATTTTTTCCGGCAGCGCCGGTTGGAGAACAAACAGGAGAACGCGGCGGACGATGCCGAGTAGGCGCTACTTCGGCTCGTAGCGGCGCTCGTCCTGAGTCCCGCGCTCCCCGAAAATCTCGTTGTGGCTCGTTGCATTGCCAGCAGCCAATTTCATTTTGGGGTGTCCCAGTCCCCGAAACCGATCTTGGTTGGATTGTAGATGCTATGGGGTTTCGTTCATGCATCATGGTGATGTGGATCAACCACAAGAAAGGAATCACAAGAC
>MWEZ01000083.1 GCA_002071335.1 Verrucomicrobia bacterium ADurb.Bin018 | reverse complement strand
CCGGCTTGCGTCATGAGTGGACATTGCATCTGGATGCCGACGAAGTTGTCACGCCGGAACTCCTGGACGAAATCCGTCGCCGCATCCCGACGCTGGTGCCCGGCAATGTCGGCCAGTTGGCCCGCAAGATCATGCTGGGAGAGCGTTGGTTGAAACATAGCGCGGACTATCCCGTCTATGTCCCGCGCCTCATTCACCGGCAGGGGCCGCGCTTCGTCATGCGCGGCCACGGTGAGACCATCGCCGCCGACCCCGCGGCTTCTGTTTATTTTACTGAACCGTTGCTGCACTACAGTTTTTCCAAAGGTTGGGCGGAATGGCGGGCGCGACATCAGCGCTACGCCCTCGCAGAAGCGACGCGGATTCGCTCCGGCGCCGCCGAGGTGTCGTGGCGCGCATTGGTCTCGAGGGACACCGCCACCCGCCGCGCCGCCGCTCGCGCGCTGTCCTACCGGTTGCCCTGCCGGCCAATGTTGCGCTTTGTCTATGCCTATATTCTGCGCCTCGGCTTTCTTGATGGCGCCGCCGGGTGGCGTTTTTGCCTCGAGATGGCCGGCTATGAACGCATGATCAATGCCGCCCTGCGCCAACCAGTCCCACCACCGCCATGAAGGTCATTCTGCTCAATCAATTTTTTCCGCCGGCACAGGCGCCAACCGGAATTTTGTTGCGTGATGCTGCAGTTGCGCTGGCGCAACGCGGCCATACGGTGGTTGTGCTCACCTCCGCTGCCGGTTACGGCGCGACTGGCGCCGCGGCTGATTTGCCGGAAAATGTGAGCGTGGTGCGGTTGGGCACAGCCGGCCAGCATGGGAGTCGTCCGCGCGGCAAGCTGCGAGATTACCGCGATTTTTACCGCGCCGCCGCGGGAGAGTTGCAACGGCAGCAACCGGCGGATGCCTTGGTCTGTCTGACCACACCGCCATTCATCGGTTTGTTGGGCGCGCGGTGGCGTCAAAAAAACGGGTTGCCCTACATTCTCTGGTGCATGGACCTCTATCCCGAAGTGTTGGCCGCGCACGGTTGGTTGCGCCCTTGGAATCCTTTACAATTCATTTTGCGCCGCTGGGCCCGCCGGGAGCGCCGCGGTGCGGCGGCTGTCGTTGCGTTGGGTCCCGACATGGCGGCGCGACTGCGCAACACGGGGGCCGCGCGCGTAGAGATGATTCCGGTGTGGGCCTCCACGCGGTTGAATCCCCAAGTGGAGGCCGCTGCCCGCGCCTTGCGGAAAACCCGCGGTTGGGCCGATGACGAGATTGTCCTGCTGTATAGCGGCAACATGGGGCGGGCGCATTCGGCCACCGAGTTTGCTGCTTTGGCCGAACACTTGCGTCAGGTATCACCACGATGCCGCTTCGTGTTTGCCGGCGATGGCCCCGCACGCGCGGCGTGGGCGCGGCGCTGGAGCGACCGATTCGAATTCATGCCGGCGGTGCCCGGCGATGCGGCCGCGCATTTGCGCGCAGCGGATGTCCATTTGGTTTCCCAGAAACCCGCGTGGCAGGGAATCGTGGTGCCCAGCAAGTTTCCGGCGGCATGCGCGGTCGGACGGCCGGTGGTGTTTGCGGGGCCGCCGCAAAGCGCTATCGGCCAGTGGCTGGGCGCGGCCGATGCCGGTTGGCTGCTCAACGAGCCGGCTCCCGCCGATATCGTCGCCGTAGCCCGCGCACTGTGTGATCCCGCGCAGCGGACGGCCAAAGGGCAAAACGCATTACGGCTGCATCAGGCGCGCTTCACGCCGGAAGACAATTGTGCTAGGCTGGTCGCCTTGGTGGAAGAAACCGCCCAGAAAAATCCATGACCCCGCAAGCCATCCTGAAATATCCCGTTGTGTTTCTTTCCGGGTTGTTGGTTGCGCTGGTGTTGGCGCCACTCTGGCGGCGCTGGGCGCCCGGCTGGGGTTTTCTGGACCGGCCGGATGATCGCAAGATTCACCATGCCCCCGTGCCGCGCGGCGGGGGGATCGTGATTTTTATCGGCTTTCACGTGGCCTGCGCCGTGCTGTTTCTGGCCCCGTGGAAACCGTTTGCCGGCCAGCTCACCGCCATCTGGTGGTTGCGTTTTCTTCCGCTAAGCGCGGGCGTGATCCTGCTGGGCTTGCTGGATGACCGTTTCAATCTTAAGCCGGTCACGAAACTGGCCGGACAAATTCTGCTGGCCATGGCCGCTTACGCATCCGGCATCCATCTGCAAAACATTTTTGGTTACGCTTTTCCGGCGTGGGTGGATGCCGTGGCCACCGTGATCTGGTTTGTGGCCCTGATGAATGCCTTCAACTTGATTGATGGCGTGGATGGTTTGGCCACCGGCATTGCCTTGATTGCCGCTGCCGGTATCGGTCTTTCGCTGGTCTTTCGCAGCGCACCCGGCGATGTGCTGATTTTCTTGGGATTGGTGGGGGCCTGCCTCGGTTTCCTGCGGTATAACTTTTATCCGGCCAGTCTTTTTCTGGGCGATGCGGGCAGCCTGTTCCTCGGCTTTACGCTGGCCGCGCTGTCCATCCCCACCAACGCCAAGGCTTCCTTCATGGCCGGTTTGGGTGTGCCCATGCTGGCGGTGGGCGTGCCGCTGTTTGACACGCTGCTGGCGATTTGGCGGCGCAGCGTACGACGTTTGTTGACACCAACAACCGGCGCCGGCCCGCTGCCTCGGCTTGATGCAGCCGATACCGATCATCTGCACCACCGCTTGTTGCGGCAGGGCAGGGGGCAGGGCCAAGTAGCCGGCCTGCTCTATCTGGCCACGCTGCTGTTGGTGGTCATCGGCTTGTTGGCCACGGTGTTCAATGATCGCGCCTTGGGCATCTTGGCGCTGGCCTTTCTGCTGGCGGCCTACACCATCGTGCGCCACTTGGCGGGGATTGAATTACGCGAAAGTGGCCGGGTTGTCCTGCAAGGCCTCGCGCGCCCGGTGCGCCGCAACCGGACGCTGATTTTGTATATCGCCGGCGATTTGTTGATTCTCAATGCGGCGTTGATCATCGGTCACCTGTTGTTATCAGCTTATGCCGGCCAAGCGACGCCGGATCTCAAAACAACATGGCTGCGGCATTTTCCGACGGATGTGGTGCTGCCGTTTCTGGTGCTGCTGCTGTTTCGGTCCTATTCACGCGTGTGGTATCTCGCACGCGTGTCGGAGTATGCCGCGACCGGCTTTGCCGTAGTGCTGGGCTACGCCGCCGCAGCCGGTCTGCATTTGCTGACCAAGCAAACCCATGCGGGGATCTTGGCCCTGGGGTTGCACTACCTGCTGCTGGCCGGAATGGCCGCGCCCGCGGTGGTGTTCACCCGCGCCGCGTTGCGCGTGGTGCAGGATTTGATGCAACGCCGCCCGCGCGATACGGCCGGCACGCAACCCGGCCGAGTACTGGTCTATGGCGCGGGTTACCGCACATCGCTGTTTTTACGCCAAGCCGTTTTTCGTGAACCGCCACTCAAGCCGCTGGATGTGATTGGCCTTGTCAGCGCGGACACCGCCATCATCGGCCACACGGTGCACGGCATCCGCGTGTTGGGATTGGTCACGGACCTGCCCGCTTTGACGGCGCGCCTGCGCATCGAGGCTCTTTACCTGACCGAGCCATTGACTCCGGAAGAGCAGAAAGCGTTGCACGAGGTATTGCGCACCTGCCCGCTGCGGGTTGTCCGGTGGGATATCGTGGAATCGGAGGAACTCATTGCCTCCGCGCCCTAAACTGCTCGTCAATGCCCTGTCGGTCACCAACACCAGCGGGCATCATGTGTTACTCGGGCATTTGCAACAAATCATCAGCCACCTTCACGACCGGCTGCGTTTGGTCGTGGTGGCGCGCGACGATCTGGCGGGACTGCGCGCTGCTTTGAGCACGCAGGTGGATTGGGCCATCGCGCCTACCGCCACCCGCCGCTGGTGGTGGCGCGCAGTGTGGGAGCGGCTGCACTTGCCACGGTTGGCCTATCATCACGGCGCTGATGCCTATTTCACACCCAGCGGGATGGCGGCTGCGGGTTTATCCATCCCGCAAATCGTGTTTTGTCAAAACCCCTGGGCTTTGGTGCCGGCTGCCCGCCGCCGCCGGGATGCCGGCAAGGCGTGGCTGCAGCGGCGGGCCTATCGCCGTGCCATGCGCGTGGCCGCCGTCATGGTGTTCAATTCGTGTTATATGCAGGAGGTCTACCGCGCCAATGCCGGTTTTCGCGAACAGCGCGGGATGGTGGTCTATCAGGCCGCCAACGATGCCACCCACGCCCATGCGGCCATGGCCCAGTTGCCGCGCAAGCCGCACCAGATTCTATGTGTATCGGCCATGGCGCCGCACAAAAACGCGGAAACCCTTGTGCGCGCGTTTCAACTTGTCCGCACGACGATTCCTGCCGCGCGCTTGGTCTTGGCTGGTGGGTGGCCAGATGCCGCCTACGAACGAAAAATCAGCCGGCTGATCGCCACGCTCGGTTTGTGCGATGCCGTGGAATTTGCCGGATTTGTTTCCCGCGAACGCTTGGAACAACTCTATGCCGAATCGCGGGTATTCTGCCTGATGAGCCGCTGTGAATCTTTTGGTATCCCGGCCATCGAGGCCCAGCTCTTCGGAACCCCGGTGGTCAGTTCCACGGTTTGCGCCATTCCAGAAATCTGCGGTTCGGGCGGCAAATTTTGTGATCCGGACGATGTGTCCGCCGTCGCCGCCGCCCTGCGCCAGCTCCTGCAAGACGATACCGAATGGCAGCGCCTCGCCACTGCCGCCCGCACCAATGCCCGGCAATATACCTGGGAGGCATGCTCGGCGCCGCTGGTAGACCTTTTGCGCACGTTTTGTGCTGCGCCGGCCACGGCAATGAGTCCACCTGCGAAGGGGTAGGGGCATGAGGAAAGTCGGAGTTTTTTTGCCTTGGTTGATCTTTTTCACGCTCATGGTGGGGAAGTTGGCCCTGTTACAGCAAACGCCACTGCCTGATGACATTTCGGGTGACGAGATCGGTTACGTGGCCAAAGCCCGCTACTTCTATCAGCACGGAAGCTTCCCCCCGCTAACATCCGCAGAAGATGGCGCGTTGCAATATTCTGATTACCGTCCTCCGGGGTATCCGACGCTCATTTCGCTGCTGCTTCCCTTTGGCGATGAGATCACCCAACTCCGGCATCACGACAACCTTGTCCAGTACGCCATGGATTTGCTTGTTACGACATTATTATTGGTGGTGGCATTCCAGTTTAGCCAGGCCAAGGGATTTCGGATTGTCGCGGCTTTGATCTTGGGCATACAGCCTTGGACATCCGCGCACATCGCGTCTCTATACGCGGATACATTGGCGATGTTCTTGACGGTGGCAGGTGTCGTTTGTTTGGCAATGTTTGGGCATTTTCGCTGGGTGTTGGCGCGAACGACGTCCATCACAATGGGCAGCTTTCTCCTCAGCCTAACCGCCACCGTTCGACCGGAAATGATCGTCCTGGCGCCTGCATTGCTGGTTTTGGCCGGCTGGTTAGAGATTCGTCGGATGCCCTGGCGGGTGTGGTTGGGCTACGCCACACTGGCTGCGCTCCCCTTCCTCTTGGTGGTTGGTTTGAACATGGCCTACCACTGGCAAACTGAGAAGCACATCCGGATCATTGCCCATTTTCGGCATCCCACACCCGGCCTCAATCTTTGGACCAAAACATGGATCGGGCCACAATGGTTGAAAGAGGAACTGTTATTTGGCGGCCTCACTCGCACACGCACCGATGAAGAGCATGTGAGACTTTTGGCCAAATACGCCTTGCCTGACCCCATGCAGTGCGATGCCACAATCCGAATTATTCACGATGTGCAATCACGCGGATTCATGACTGCCGAGGAGGATGATATATTTGCCGAAATAGCTGCTGCCCGGATTGCAGCGGCTCCGTGGACCTATTATATGTGGGGCCGGGTGTATAATTCGGCTTACTTGTGGCTGAATTTGAGCAGCGCCACGCATTATTTGACGGCGCAAGCCCGATGCCCGCGCCTCGTCAGTAAAAGCATCACCGCGGGATTGTTTGGCATGAAAATATTTATTTTGATTTTTGCGACCGGTGGAATGCTGAGTGTTTGGCGGAACAAAGGAATCTTGAGAACAAGTTGGCCGGGCAGGTTCGTCCTGATTGGTGCGGCCTGTATAGTGCTCCGAACCCTTTTCTTTGGGTTTGTATTCAATACGGCTGAGTTCAGATATGCATTGGTGGCCTGGCCGCTTATGTTGGCTGTGGCGCTATACGGACTGGCGCGTGGATGGACATAGTTTGCGGGCTCGCCCGCGAAGGTAGTCGTTTCGGCAAAAGATGCGCTGCTGATGTGAGGCGCAACACGAAGCTTTTTCCTTGGCAAAAATGGCGCTTTGGCGTAAACAAACGCCGCTTTTGGAACCAGTTAGCACAAGGATCGCATCATGGCATACACCGCAGCAGATTTACGCAAGGGTTTGAAAATTGAAATTGATGGTATTCCCTACGAAGTGACGGAATTTCAGTTCGTCAAACCGGGCAAGGGGCAGGCCATGTACAAGTGCCGGATCAAGAACATGATCGCCGGCAACACTATGGAAAAAACTTTCCGTTCCGTGGACAAGATTGACCAGCCCAACATCGAATCCAAGACCTTGGCGTTCTCCTATCAGGAGGGGGACAAATACATTTTCATGGACAACAAGACCTACGAACAGGTCGAACTGCACAAAGACGTGCTGGCCGGTCAGCATCATTTCCTGCTGGAAGACCTCGAGTGCGAAGTCCTGTTTTTCAACGGACGCGCCATGAGCGTCACGCTGCCGGCGTTTGTCATCAAGGAAATCAAGGAAACCGAGCCCGGCGCGCGCGGCGACACCGCCACCAACGTGCTCAAGCCAGCCAAGATTGACACCGGCTACGAAATCGGTGTGCCGCTGTTCATTAATCAAGGCGATTTCATCCGCATTGATACGCGCACCGGCAAATACGTCGAGCGCGTCAAGCAAAGCTGAGGATAGGCAGCATCATGCGGCCCCGGCCCGCGGATTCGGATGCCTTGCGCCAACAGCGCCGAGTTCTGGAACTGCGGGCCAAGCTACATGCGGCGATCCGCTGCTTTTTCGTTGAGCGCGGTTTCCTCGAAGTCACCACGCCACTCATTTTGCCGGCCAATGCGCCGGAAACCCATATTGATGCCATTGCTGCTGGCACGGGGTGGTTGCGCACCTCGCCCGAGCTGGCCATGAAACGACTGCTGGCGGCCGGTCACGAGGCCATTTTCCAGTTGGGCCCCTGCTTCCGCGCGGGAGAGCAGGGGCGCTGGCATCATCCCGAGTTCATGATGCTGGAGTGGTACCGGGCCCCCGCCGGTTATTTGGATATTCTGGCCGACACCAAAGCCCTGTTGGCTTTTGTGACCACCGAACTTCGTGGTGGTACCGATTTTTCCTGGCAGGGTAAATCTCTCTCCTGCGCGCAAGACATGTGGGAGAAATATACGGTTTCTCAGGCCTTCATTCAGTTTGCCGGCTGGGATCCAGCGGTGCGTTTTGATGCGGATCGCTTCGATTTGGACCTCGTGACCCGCGTGGAGCCGGGCCTGCCGATGGATCGTCCGGTGGTGCTTTTGGATTATCCCACGCCGCAGGCCTCCCTGGCGCGCCGCAAACCGGATGATCCCGCCCGCGCGGAACGCTGGGAGCTGTATCTGGGCGGGGTGGAACTGGCCAATGCCTATTCGGAATTGAACGATCCGGTGGAGCAGCGCACGCGTTTCGCGGAGGCCAACGCCGCGCGCCAACGCCGCGGAGAATCCGCCTATCCATTGGATGAAGCTTTTCTGGCCGCCTTGGCGGAGATGCCGCCCGCCGGCGGAATCGCCTTGGGCGTGGACCGCCTACTCATGATTTTGGCCGATGCGGACTCGCTGGACGAAGTCCTCCCCTTTCGCCATGGCTGAAACCGGGCTGGTTTTTGCTTCATTTTCCCGCCCATTGCCCCTATCGTGGGCTCCGGTTGAACTCATGAATGCCATTCTGCAAAATCACCTCCGCCTGGAACCCCCGGCATGATCATCACCCGCACACCGTATCGCATTTCCTTTTTCGGCGGCGGGACCGATTATCCCGCTTGGTATCGGGAGCATGGCGGTGCCGTACTGGCCACGGCAATCGCGCGTTATTGCTACATCACCTGCCGTTGGCTGCCGCCCTTTTTTGTCCACAAGTCACGGATCGTCTATTCCATCATTGAAGACATCATGCGCGTGGAGGATATTCAGCATCCCGCTGTCCGCGAATGCCTCCTGCAGCTCAAAATCCATGATGGCATTGAAATCCATCACGACGGCGACTTGCCGAAAATGACCGGCCTAGGCACGTCCTCGTCCTTCACGGTCGGGTTGCTGCAAGCGTTGTATGCCTTGCGCGGGGAGTTTCGCTCCAAAATGCAATTGGCGGAAGAGGCCATCCATATTGAACGCAACCGCTGCGGCGACCGCGTCGGCTCGCAAGATCAAGTCAGCGCGGCTTTTGGCGGCTTGAACCATATCCGCTTTGCCCAGGATGACTCCATTGCGGTGCATCCCATCCCGTTGCCGGCCACCCGTCTGGCCACGCTCCAGCAATCGCTGATGCTGTTTTTTACCGGCTTTGCACGCGTGGCTTCCGAAGTGGTGGGCGAACAACTGGAAAACCTGCCCAGAAAGACGAAGGAACTGACCACCATGGGCGCCATGGTGGATGAGGGCGTTCGCATTCTGATGCAGGGAGACATGGATGATTTGGGGCGTTTGCTGCACGAGAGCTGGATGCTCAAGCGCTCGCTCAGTTCGCGCGTCAGCACCGCGGAAATCGACGAAATGTACGGCTGCGCGCGCAAGGCCGGGGCGCTGGGCGGAAAAATAACCGGCGCCGGCGGCGGCGGATTCCTGCTGCTCTATGCCCGCCCGGAACGGCACGCCGCCATCCGGCGCGCGCTGGGCCACTTGCTGCATGTCCCGTTTGACATTGATCATGCCGGCACCCAGATCATCTTTTCCAATCCCACGCCTCAGGAGAAATCCACATGACCCTGCGTTTGCCCCTGATGGAAAACAACATCACGGCCGAAGATCGGGCGGCCGTCATTGAGTTTTTGCGGGGGGATCCCATCCTGACGCAGTCGGAAAATGTGCGCGCTTTTGAGCAGGAGTGGTCGCAGTGGCTGGGCCTGCAGCGCAGCGTGTTCGTCAACTCCGGCGCCTCCGCCAACTTCATTACCATGGCGGCGGTGCGTCATCTGTACGGCCCCGGCGAAGTCATTGTGCCCACCTTGACGTGGGTTTCCGACATCGCCTCCGTGCTGGCCGCCGGCCTGACCCCGGTTTTCATGGATGTGAATCCGCGCACGCTGGCGATGGACCCGCGCCAGGTCGTCGCCGCCCTGACCGAAAACACCCGCGCCGTCTTCCTGACCCATTGCCAGGGCTTCGACGGCCTCGACGACGGCCTGCTCGCCGAACTGCAGAAACGCGGCATCCCGCTGATCGAGGACGTCTGCGAATCGCACGGCGCGACCCACGGCGGCAAAAAGGCCGGCACCTTCGGCCTGGCCTCCAATTTCTCGTTCTACTTCGCGCACCACATGAGCACCATCGAAGGCGGCATGGTCTGCACGGACGACGAGGAGTTCTACCAGGCCTGCCGGATGCTCCGCAGCCACGGCATGGTGCGCGAGTCCGACAGCCCCGAGTTCCGCCAGAAGTGGGAAGACGCCGCGCCGGACCTCAACCCCAAGTTCATCTTCGCCTGGCCTACCGGCAACTTCCGCAGCACGGAAATCAATGCCGTGATTGGGCGCAACCAACTCAAGCGACTGGATGCCAACAACCGGCAGCGC
>MWEZ01000082.1 GCA_002071335.1 Verrucomicrobia bacterium ADurb.Bin018 | reverse complement strand
CACCCCCACCCCCGCCGTGCTACTACGGGCCAACTCGAACCTACTTTTATCCTGCGGTGCCGACCGTTGGCTTCTACTTTCGGCTGTAAGCTGACTTGCCGCACCGCCCGTTCTATGAAATCCTAGTTGCGGAATCTGGAACCTGCCGCGCCGTGTGCCCAGCCTGCTCATGACCGACACCGACAACCGCCAAAACGACCAAGCGTTCGTCATGGACGCGGTGACCCGCGTCGTGGACGGCGATGTTGAGGCCTTCGCGGTGATTGTCCATGCCTACCAGCGGCTGGTGGCGGCGGAGTTGTCCCGCCGTCTGCCGGCGCAGGATATCCAGGAAGTGGCGCAGGATGTGTTTGTTCGCGCGTTTCGTGCCTTGCCAACCTACCGCCACGCCGCGCCCTTCCACATCTGGCTGCTGCGGATCACCCGCTACGCCGCCATGGATTTCTGGCGGCGCAAATACCGGCGGCGCACCCAACTGCTCGGCGATTTGGACGAAGCCGGCCTGCGCCGCGTGGAGCAAATCCAGCAGCAGCAGGTGGCCGAGCAGGAAACCGATGCCGCGGCGCGCGAAGCCGCGCGGGAATGGCTGGCGGCCGCGCTGGCGCGGCTCGCGCCGGATGACCGCGCCATCATCACGCTGGTGGAATTGGAAGAACACAGCATGGAGGAGGCCGCCCGGCGGCTGGGCTGCGGCGTCTCCGCGGCCAAGGTGCGCGCCTTCCGCGCGCGCCGCCGCTTGCACGCCGTGCTGACCGAACTGCGACAACAGAAACACAGGTGACGAAAATGAAAACACAATCTTCAACATTATGGGCTCAGCTCCGGACGGCCTACCGCCCGGAGGTGCCCGAGCTGGATACTGCCGCCATCATGGCGGCAGTCCGGCAGGAGGCGCGCACGCCCGTGCGGCGCACCGCCGCCGGCATGGCCGCTGCAATCCCCGGCTGGGCCTGCACGGCCGCCGCGGTGCTGGCCATTTTCGCTTCGGGGTTTGTCGTGGGCCGCGCGTTCAACGTGGCCGATCAACATATCCGCGCCGCGTGGACGCAGAGCGTGCAGCCGGAGGAATTCGCGACGACATTCCTCTCCTATGAGCCCGCGCGCGACGATTCAAGCCTGTAAGAAAGGGAGACCACCATGCCCAAAACCAAACTCACCCTGCTGCTGCTGGCCGCGCTCCTCCTCGGCGCCTGCCTCGGGTTTTACATCAACGACGCCATCATCCGCGCGCGCATCCGGTCCTATTCCCAAATGCCGGAGAATATGCCGCAGCACATCACCGGCCTGCTCACCAAGCGCCTCGACCTCACCCTCGAACAGCAGCAGCAGGTGCTCGCCGTGCTCAACAGCTATAGCGACCGCATGGCACAGGCCCGCGAGCAAACCCGCAACTTGTTCACCTCCCTGCTTCAGGAAATCACTGCCGAAGTGGATCAACACCTCACCCCCGAACAAGTGGCCGAACACAAAAAGATGTTGGATGAACTCCAAAAACGTCGGCAGGACAACCGCGCCCTCATGCGGGTCTATCGCCCGTCGGAATCCGACAACCAATCGCGCAAGTAGCGCTGGCTTTTCCCGCGCGCCCTTTTTATTCTGCCCGGATGAAACTGCATCGCTCCGCTTGTTTGGCGGTCGTCCTGGCCGCGCTCTGGCTCACCGCCCCCCTGCCTGCCACCGCCGCCGTACCGGTGGCGCCCATCCTGCCGACGGACTACCTCGGCTGGACCAACGCCTACCGGCTGCAAAACGAGCAGATGGAAGCCGTCTTGGTTCCGGCCATCGGCCGGCTCGTCCATCTGGCATTGGCCAACGGCGAAAGCCCGCTGCGCCTTGAACCCGCCTTGCGCGGCAAAACCCCGGACACCAACGAACCTTTTTTCAACATCGGCGGCGACTGGCTCTGGCCCGTGGCGCAAGCCCGCTGGCCCGCTCTCGCCGAAAATGGCCACGACTGGCCCCCGCCCCCCCTCCTCGCCGATCTGCCGTGGGAGTGCTCTGCGTGGACCGCCGATGATGGTCAACAATGCGTGCAATTCAGCCGCACCTATGGCGAGCCGCTGAATATTGTCGTCACTCGTCAGTTCACTCTGGCGCCAACCGCCGCTGAATTGATCGTGCACCAGCGCATCGAACGCACCGCTCCTTCGGAGATTCCCGTGGTGCTGTGGAACATCAGCCAAGTGGCGCAGCCGGATCAGGTGCTGCTGCCGGTGGCCACGCCCTCGGCTTTCCGCGGCGGCCTCAAAACCCTCATGGGCCACAAGCCCGATCGCCGCGCCATGCGCCGCTGCGGCTCTGCCGCCATTTATACGCCCGCCCCCGGCAGTGAAGTCAAACTGGGTTCCGATTCGCCCGCCGCGTGGGTGGCCGCGCGTCGAGGCCCGGTGCTGATTGTTGAATCCGCCACCACCAGCGCCACCGGCAATTATCCCGATGGCGGCGCCACGGTTGAAATCTATTCCAACCACGGCCTCGGCTATGCGGAAATCGAAACGCTGAGCCCGGAAGTCGCGCTGGCCCCCGCCACCGTGCTGGAAAATACGTTGTGCATCCGGCTGGCCGCCACGCCAGAGGAAACCGGCGGCTGCAAACTGGCCGAGGCCGCGCAGTCGCTCGCCGCGCCCTGAGCCCTTCCCAACCAACTGTCTGCTGACGAGCAACCCGCTTCAACGCGCCGGGGTCCGCAGCGCAATCTGCAAACACATCAACGCCCAAAAGCAGCCCAACAGCGCGGCCAGCGGCATTTGCAACGGCGTGGGCAACGCATACAGCACCAGCAGGCACGGCGCCCAGAACGTCCAGCCCGGCACTTGATTCGGCAGCACGATGCGCCGATACCACCCCGGCCCCAGTTGCAGGCGCGTCGCGCCCCACGAATAATTCAAATCCTGCCACAGGTGCGACACCGCCACCAGCGGCGACGCATAAAACGGCGAATACACCAACATATCCGTAGCGGTTTTCAACAGCACGGTGGCGAAGTTGGCATCGTGCCCCCACACCCGCGCTTGCAGCGTATAAAAAAGATGCGTGTTCGCGCCCATAAAGCCCCACCACACCACGCCGAAGAGCAGCGCCGCCCACGGCCGCCGCACGCGCAACCCCGGCACCAGCGCGCAGAAAACCGCCGGCACCACGCCATTGAACACTGCCCGCGTCAAAATGCTGAACGTGATGCCGTAGCGATGCTGCCACTCCGCCACGTGCTGCATCCAACCATGAAACCGCGGCGACACATAATAGCCCGCTACCAGCGCCACCGCCATCGCCTGCAAGACCAAACCCGGAATCAAATTCGCCCGTGCCGCCTGCCAGCCGATGCGCCATGGACTGGCGCCCACGACTTTTCCACACTGTGGAAACTTTTTTTCCATGCTGTGGAAAACCTAGTCCCGCCACGCGCGGACAAAATAGTCGTCGGGCACGTCAATGGCTTCCGCCACCCGCCAGCCGGCCGCGGCCAGTTGCTGTTGCAGCGCCACCGCCGTGGGCATATGGTCGTGCTGCACGGCGTGAAGTTGCGCGTGCATGGCATTCAATTCGCGGCTGCCTTCCAAATTGGCCACTACCAGTTGCCCCCCCGGCGTCAGCCAGTCCCAACATTCGCGCAAAAACGCCGCCGGATCAGGCAGGTGCGGATAGAAACGAAAAACCAGCACGATGTCCCACGACCCCGCGGGCGCGGAATAACCGGTAATATCGCCGTGGCGCACCGTCACTTGTGGCAAGCCGGCCACCGCCGCGGCACAACGCGCAATCATGCGTTCGCTGGCATCCAGCGCCAGCACATGACCGCCCCCCCCCACCCACTCCGCCAAGCGGACAGTCAACGGCCCGGCGCCGCAGCCCGGCTCGAAAATCCGCCGCCCGCGCACATCGCCAAGACGCGCGCGCAACCGTGCCAAACACGGCTCATGCTCCGCGCGAAACGCCAGCGGGTCATCCTCCGCATGGGCCAAATCCTCAAAAAAATGACTGCGTTCCACCATGATGGGGCCGCACTATGGCGCGCCACCCGCCACGGAACAAGCCAAAACCGCCGCGCGCAAAAATGGCCACCGCGGGCCGCTTGCGGCTTGCCCCGGCACCCGCAAATCGGGACACTGACCGCATGAAATTGGGCCTGCTCTCCGACACGCATAACCACCTGCTGGAAACCCGGCGCGCGCTGGATTTGCTCCTGCGCCACGGCGCGCAGCACCTTGTGCATTGCGGCGATGCCGGCGAGGATGTCGTGGACTTGCTTTCCGCGACCTGCCAAGAGCACGGCCTGCGCGCCCATGTGGCCATCGGCAATTGCGACCGGATGTATGGCGCCAACTCTGCACTCTATCCCCAGCCCACCGGCATCACGCGCGGCGAATACCTTGAGTTTGTGGTGGCGGGAAAACGCTGCCTCGTGATGCACGGCGATAACCGCCGCCGCCTCGCGCAAGCCATCGCCTCCGGCACCTTGGATTATATTTTCCTCGGTCACACTCACGAACCGCATGACGAACGATGCGGCCCCACGCGCCTTCTTAATCCCGGTTCCGTCGCCCGCCCCCGCCGTGGCCCACCCACCGTCCTCCTCCTCGACCTCCCCACCGATACCCCCACCTGGCTCCCCCTGGCCTAGCCCGTGGCATGTATATCAGCGTTCACCCTTGTGCAGCTTGCTGCGCATAAAAGGGCAACGGCTTATTGGCCAAACGATTGCTAGTCTGCTTCGGCTTTCTTTTAAATCCCCCGTCGGAAGGAAGTGGGGTGGTGTCAAATGTCCCGTTTAATGCGCAGGGAGGGTAGATTTGATATGAAGATAGTTCCTGTTTTCTTAATCTGGGCTTCAATCCAATAAATCGCGCCCGCGCACCCTTTAAATAATCTTCATGCAATTCACAACATATCCATTTGCGTTCCAGAGATTCAGCAACTTCGCCCGTTACGCATGAGCCTGCGAATGGGTCCAATACCAAGTCGCCGGGGTTGGTTAACATTCGGATAAAATACTCTGGAATACCTGACGGGAATCGCGCCGGATGAACCGGCAGAGAATTTGCCCTGCAATATTCCTGATACCCCCCATTAGATTCAGTATTTGCCAACGCGATTAAGTTAGGCGGAACCGAGCCCCCGTTGTCCACACCAAACTTGTCAGAAATATCATGCCCGGATGGCCGCAGTTTAGGGGTATAACCATTTTTAAGAAGCGATTTCATCGAATCGCTATAAGGGGCTAATACCCGGCGATTAGATGCCTTAGGCCATGGTGTACGCGATAGCCACCAAATGCAGTTGATTGCATCCTTAACTCTAATACGTCGAATATTTACCCACTCGGCCGGTGTTGGCAGTTTTGCCGGATTCCACCAATAGTGTTCTTGACAAAGATGAAACCCATACTCCTTGCATAAAGTTAAAAGAAGTTCAAAGTGGTAAAGTGACTTTGTTGGTAGCCCTGCTTTCCATGCGCTTCCGATATCTATTACCAAACTACCTTCCTTTTTAAGAACTCTTTTAAACCCTGCGGCAAAAGGGCGGAACCATTGGACATATTGATCAGCATCCTCATTGCCATAATCTTTTTTACGTACTAGGCCAAACGGCGGAGAAGTCATAACCAGATCAACAGATTCTGGCTTCAATGTGTTGTGCAAAAGCCCAAGTGAGTCCCCGAGATACATTTTCCCGTGCTTGGTTTCCTCAAAAAGAGTGGGAAGAAGCAGTGGATATGTAGCGCTATCTTCTTTCACGACTTCTTGCTTTTGATGTTGGGCGGCCACCAATGAGTGAAGATTGCGTAGATAACCGCTAAGGGAGCTAAAGCCTTCGCGTTTTGCGCAGACCTCCATCTCATCATACTGATCAGAAGTGAGACGAAAGTTTACAACCCGGCTTCTTGGATTTGAGCTTTTTGGTCTTGGCATAGTGGTACATGTAAGACAACTACCCGCCAAGGTCAAGATATAATGTAATACAACTATATAGTTCTAAGAAGCGCGATATTGATTGGCCGCTCTGATATAGGCTAGATTTGGCCACTGCCTACGATCTGCGGGCAGGAATATCTCCCGGCCAAGGTGTGCCTCGAACTCAACTAAACCTCCGCCCAAGCCAAGTCGAACGAGATCATTTTTCTTCTTAGGGTTAACAACCATATGGCAATCTTCTGTCAGGTAGATCAACCCGCGATCAAACGCGCGGTGATAAGTTGGCGAAAGGCAGAGCCCATTTGTTACCTCATCTGTGCTGCCACTGGCCCCTACAGGGAGAATATGTGCGGCATCAATCAGACGCAATTGGAGTCCAGTAACGGCACATTTTCTATCGTAGGCAATCGTGACTTTACGGCGGAAATCACTATCGCGAACAAGCCGCGACACTTTGGCTAATATTCTTTTTCTTTCGGGCGGAAGCACTGCCGTTTCATCAGCGTCGATGGGACCCAGCCGCGTGATCTTTTCTAATGCCGTAAGAACACGGGCATCTGTGCCGCTTTCGTGCATACTTTCTGCGTTCAGGGCATATGCCAATATGTTATCTGGTCTAAACCCAATGGCTATTTCGTCATTACCTTTCCTTGAATAAGCAAAGCCATCCCTGATGGCATCGCGCAGAGTTTTATAGTTTACCTGGATGGATGGTGAGCCGACAGAAAAGGATTTGTGTTTACGCAGATCAAACCCGGCAAAACACTTTATATTGGGTTCGTAACCCAAAAGAAGTGTCGGCCCATCTGGGTTTTCTGGAAGTGGCGGAGTTACGCTGGTTAGTTGAATACGGTATTCGTTACGTGGTCTGGCCGCCCCTCCACCATGGGTGATGGTCCATATATATACCCACAATGGGAATGCTGATTCCCCTGCCACAACATAAAAACGTCGCGGGTGAGACCGGACATCTGAGATGAGCGTAGCAGCCGCTCCGGTATCAGTAAAGGCATCAATTATTGCGGCTACAATTTCTTTTGGCGGTAATGCGGCCATGTACTCTCCTTGCTTTCCGACAAAAATCAACGATGAGGCGGCAGCAGTCTGTCGCCACCGGTCTCAAGCGCTAAGTTCAACTTTTTCATTTTGCGCGAATGGGGAGTTTGAGTCCAGAAAATTGGAGTTTTGGTACCATAAATGGCGTATTTTCTTGGTTTGGGGGCCATTTTGGGGTGTTTTTGGCCGTTTTGGGGTCACAAAATCGCATTTTTACGTGTTTTCCTGCAACGTCACCGCTCCCACGCGGGTATTGGAATTTTGTATGCCACTCCTGATTTGTTAAACACCTGCTCCCCCCCCGTTAGCAGCACGGCGGTGTGAAAGGCATTGTTCTACACGTTAACCCATCTTTTCAACCAGCCGCCCATTGATGAACTTGTGCAGGATACTGGAAATCAGCGTTTGATAGGGCAAGCCCTCTTGCATGGCTTTTTTCTGGAGGCGGACAAGATCGAGCTCGGTCATGCGGATATTCACCCGCTTGTCCTTGCGCAATGTGGCCTGCGCCGACTCGCGATAACGGGACGATTGATCCAGGAAATCCGGGATTCGTTTCCACTCCCCCTTTTCAGCGGAGTCTAATAGTTTTTTTTCATCGTTGGTGAGTTTCATTTTAATCACCTCCCAAATAATGTTTCGTCATTTTGCGACTGGGAATAATCGTTTTGAGAAAGATTTTGTCGTCATCTTTCACGAACGGCACGATGCACGCATAGCCTTCGACATTGACAACAAAAAGCCGTTGCCCCGGATACTGTCGTGGATTGGGGCGTTCCAAGATGTCCAGCAATCCGTCGTGTGCCAGGTGAAATACAATATCTTCAAAAGTGATGCCACGCTCCTGTCTCAGCCATTCATTCTTCTCGTCGTTCCAATCGAATGGTTTCATTGTGCGGAACATATCACAATGTGTGCCTTATGGCAACAGCGCACACAAGAAATTGGCGGTTGGGGACCAAAAATGGCGTATTTTACGGGTTTTTGGGTTGTTTTGGGGTGTTTTTGGCCGTTTTGGGGTAAAAAGGGCGGTTTTGTCCGCTGTGCGTAGCACGTGCAAAGCCTCAGTCCAGCCACACGAAGCCCAACAGGAAACCCAACAGTCCCGCCCTCAACGAGAGCGGCTACAGAAGCAGCCAATAGCCCCGCTCGCTCTGCTCTTCTGCCAGCGGATCGTTCGGCATCAGCGATCAGGCCGCCGGCGTAGATACTCCTTGCCGCCAACATCAAACGCGAATGAATACGTTAGGGCCTGATTCGGGCAAACGGAGATGCAGTTTTGACAAAAAATGCATTCCGTCGAAAGCACCCGTTGTCCGTTTTTGATGTAGCGAGGAATTTGGATATCCATCGGGCAATTCCGCGTACACACCCCGCATTCGTTGCATTTCTCGGCGTCGCCCGTGATCCTGAGCAGGGAAAACCGAGCGCCAATTTTCAATGGCACCGTAATGGGGCAGACGTATTTGCAAAATGCCCGATTATCCTTGAGTGCATAGGCCAGCACGATGCCAACGAGAAAATAAAACCCATTTCCCACCAGCAACCAGGCAAGTTCGGTGGGTCCGTGATGCGGCCGGTAGTTAAAGCCAAACCACAAAACCATCACGAGGATCAAACTGCCGGCAAAATGGATGGCGCGCACCCATTCCCATGGTCGGGCGACTCGCCCGGGGCTTTTCGCATAGGGCAAAAAATCAAGGACCATCGTTGTCCAACAGGCCCAGCCACACCACCCCCGATTGAATACGAGGGGCCCGACGATTTTTGCAACCGCATAGTGGAGGGCAGCGGCGGCAAACAGCCCCATCAGGACATAGAAAAAGAATCCTTCGAGTTGCATGTTCTCGGACTTGGCCAGCCCAAGAAACACCAGCATATACAGCCCGACCAGCAACTGCGTTATTTTGCGACCAATGGGACGTCGCTGCTTGGGCAAAAACGTGAACAGTCCGTTGCCGATCCCGATGGCGGTCCCGATATACCCGAAATTAAATAAATAAAAGATGCTGCCTTTGCTCTGCCAGAGCACCACTGCGATGATCCAAAAGATGATGGGCAGCGCCGCCACTTCAAGGATGTTCTTCATTTTTTGATCCATGACATGCCTCCTCTTTGATGCGTATTACGTGCCTGGCAACAGCACGTCAAGGATGAGCCACCTGTGGGGCGCGCTCCGCAGCAACTTACTCAATTCCCAGACCTTTTCGTCAGATCGCGCTTGGGGAAGCACTGTTCGCCATATGTCACGAATACAATCAAGATATCTTCCCTTTCCATCCGGTAAAATTTTGCAAAACGACAGGAAAGCCTGCCGAAAAGAATCTTTCCAGTCATGTCGGGTGATATATCTTGAGATTATGACGAGTGAAATATTGTGCTTGATTTACTCAACATATTGAGTATTTTTACTCAACAATATGAGCATAAATCAGAAAACATTTATTCGGCCCCAAGCGGAAATATTACTGGAAAGGCTGCGGGAACCCCGCCGTTTTATTCAGGTCGTCAGCGGACCAAGACAGGTGGGCAAGACAACCATGGTGCAGCAGGTAGTCGCACAATTAACGGTACCTGCTCGATATGCCAGTGCCGACGAGCCAACACTGCGTGGGCCAACTTGGATTGAACAACAATGGGATGCGGCAAGACTGTCAGCAACTTCTCCGGAAGGGGCGGTACTGATTCTGGATGAAGTGCAAAAGGTGGGAAACTGGTCGGAAACCGTCAAGAGGCTGTGGGACGAAGATACTTGCAAGCGGCTGCCTTTGCGGGTGGTTTTGCTGGGTTCGTCACCTCTGCTCATATCCAAGGGGCTGACGGAAAGCCTGACTGGCCGTTTTGAAAACAGTATTTTGACGCATTGGTCGTATGCCGAGATGAAAAAAGCATTCGGCACTTCGCTGAAC
>MWEZ01000081.1 GCA_002071335.1 Verrucomicrobia bacterium ADurb.Bin018 | reverse complement strand
AGTCCTTCACCCTAACCACAGGCAGCCGCACCCCATGAAAACCACGCTCTTCATCCCCACCCGCAATGAAATCGAGGCCATGCGCGTCATCATGCCGCAGATCGACCGCTCGTGGGTGGACCAGATCCTCGTCGTGGACGGTTCGACCGACGGCACGGCCGAATACGCGGAATCCATCGGCTGCGACGTGGTCCGCCAGCGCGAAAAAGGGCTGCGCGCGGCCTACGTGGAGGGGTTCGCCCAGGTTCGCTGCGACCACGTCATCACCTTCAGTCCCGACGGCAACTCCCCGGTCGAGGCCATTCCCCGGCTGATCGCCAAGCTCCGGGAGGGCTACGACATGGTCATCGGATCGCGCTACCTGCCGCCGGCGAAGAGCGCGGACGACGATCTGATGACCTCCTTCGGCAACTGGCTGTTCACCCACGCCATCAACGTGTTGCACGGGCACGCCTGGAGCCGGCCCTACACCGACGCCATGGTGATCTACCGCATCTACCCCACCCGGCTGTTCACCGAGCTGGAATTGGACAAACCTGCAGGCTACGTCACCGAAAAATGGTTCGGCACGCTCCTCGGCGTCGAGCCGCTGCTGTCCGTCCGCGCCGCCAAGCGCAAGCTGCGCATCGCGGAAATCCCGGTGGACGAGCCCGCGCGCATCGGCGGCGAGCGCAAACTCCAGCCCTTCCGCTGGGGCGCCGGCTACATGGCCCAGATCTTCCGGGAGCTTTGGTTCTGGAAATAGCCCGGTGGCTGCTTTTCCGCCATTCCGGGTTCCGGGGAGTGCCCGCGCCTGGCCGTTCCTGCCGCCCGTGCTGGTCGGCGTTTTTCTGCGAGTCTGGGGCTTGTCGGGCCAACTCCTGCTCGACGACGAATGGCATTCCCTCAACTTCGTCCAAGACAAATCCTTCCTGGACGTGGTGGGCACGCACGGCATCGGGGCCAACTGCATTCCGCAGAATCTGATCAACTGGCTCTGGTTGCACACCGTCGGCTGGACGGAAACGCTCCTGTTCCTGCCATCCGTCCTGTGCGCGATCGCGGGGCTCCTGCTGTTTCCCGTCTTGGTCGCGCGGCTCGCGGGCCGGACCGTCGCGCTGTTCTTTGCGTGGTTGCTGGCGATTTCCCCTTGCCTCGTGTTCTATTCCCGCATCGTCCGCCCGTATTCGATGGTCCTGTTTTTCGGATTTTTCGCGCTGACGTGCCTCGCGCTCTGGACGCGCGAGGGAAAATCCCGATGGCGACTCGTCTACGCCCTGTCCGGGTTCGTTGCCATCTTTTTTCACCTCTACGCGGCGCTGCCGGTCCTGGCCCCGCTGGGTGCGCTATGGCTGCTGGTTCTTATCCGGCCCCGGATCCTGGCGGACACCCCGTGGATTTCCGCACGAGCGCTGGCCGGCGCGGGCCTGCTGCTGGCCGGGCTCGTGCTGGTCTTCCTGGGTCCCGCCCACGTGCGGAACCCGTGGTGGCTGCACGCCCAGGGAGTAAGCCGCGTCACCGGCGCGGGCCTGTGGGAATTCCTGTCCCTGCTCGCCGGCACGCGCTTGGCCGTTTCCAAGCTGGCATTCGCGACGCTCGCCGCCTTGGGGTTGCGCGAATGGTTCCGGAAGGATTTCCGGATCGGCGTGTTGTTCGCGGCGGCCTGGGTGGCGTTTTTCGGGTTGCTGGCCATCACCACGCAGGACGGCATGCATGCGGCCATCCAGCTCGCGCGCTACGGCATCATCCTCTTTCCGCTCGCCATGCTGCAGGCGGCCACCGCGCTGGATGCGCTGCTGGCCAGCCGGTTCCCTGGCCGGCCACCGGCCTTCCGAGCGGCGCTGGGACTCCTGGCGATCGCCGGCCTGCTCGCCGGCAGCCCGTTGTTCCGCACCTGCGCCTGGCCCAACAATTTCATGCACCACTCGGCGTTCCAGGATTCCTATGCGGCGTTCGACGAGTCGCGCAGCCGGCTGCGCCAGCTCACGCCGTTCCCGCAGATGCCGCGCGAGCGCGTCCACGCCTTCTATGCCGCCGTTGCCGCGGACGCCGCCGTGCCCGGCCTCGTCGAATACCCCATGTACGTCGGCGACGGGTTCAATCTCCACTGGTACGCCCAGCATTTCCACCGCAAGCCCGTCGCGATCGGCTACGTGCCGGACATTTCGTTTCCGCCGCTGCCCTACGGCAACGAATTCACCTACGGCGCGGCCCCCTTGGACCACGTGTTCGGCCGGGTCGGCGAACTGGGCTGGGCCGATCGACTGCGCTTCCGCAATCTCGTCTCGCTGGCGGACACCGAGCGTCTCCGGCGCGATTTCGCCGGCTGGCTCCTCGTCGTGCATCGCGACGTCCTGCGGGAAACGCTCGAACTCGAATCGGCCACCTTGGAATTCGTTCCGCCGCCGGGACTGGCGGCGCCATTGACGGCGGCATTCGGCGAACCAACGTTCGCCGACGATCGGCTCACGGTCTGGCGCGTCCGCTGACGCCTAGGCTTCCGGGTTCCGCCCTCACGGACGCGCCGCAGGCGATTCCGGCCAAGCGAACGTCTCGGACGGCGCATCCGGATCGAAGCGGTGGCCGTACAGGAAGCGGTAGATCGAAATCGACTCGAGTTTTTCCTCGTCCGGATAGCCCACCCACACGGGGTCTTCCGGATTCAGGTCGGTCGACACGCCCGTCACCGAAAACGTGTAGTCCGGGCGGGCCAAGCCGGGGCGGACCCGGCTTTCCAGCCAAGCATAGTGCTGCGCCACGACGGCGTTGTCCGCTTGCACCTTCAGGCTGAGTTGGCGGGTTTTCCAGCCGTTGAGCAACGCCAGCACCAGCAGAAAGCCAGCCGCCCAGGCGCGGCGGCGGGAACCGATTCGGGCAGGATCGAGCGGCAGCCAGACAAGCACCGCGCCGAGCAGAGCCGGAAAATACGCGTAGTAGGGAATGGTTCCGGATTGGGGCCGCCCGATCGCATTCATGCCCGCGTACGCGAAAAGAACGAAAACCAGCAACCCGGCGAACGGCGCCTCGGCTTTCAATCGCCGGAGCGAAAATCCCGGCAGCGAACAAACCAGCAACCCGAGCCAAGCGGAATACGCCCAAAAGGCGCCCAAGGGCCAAAATTGGACGGGCGCTTTCCAATACGAACGATCGCCCAGCCAGACGGCGAGATCGGCGTTTCCCGGCAACAGGATGCGCAAGAACCACTCGCCGATCAGCCGCGGCGAGGCCGCCAGTGCGGGAATGACTGCCCCGGCCCCCGTACCGTGGGCATCCGCCCACAGCCAGCGTTCGCACCGCGCGACGTGGAACGCATACAAACCCGCGAAAACCAGCAGGGGCAAGACCCAGGCGACGGCGGGCCGCATCCACGGCCGACCAGGCGTTCGGCGGCGCAGCCAGAGGCCATAGGCGCCGACGCCGAGCGCGGCCACAACGGCCACTTCGTGCGCCAGCATCGCGCCCGCCATCGCGAAGCCGTAGAGCCAAGCCCAGCGGAGCGGTTTTGCTTCAGGTGCCGCCAGTTCCCGCGCCGCCCATAGCGCGGCCAACAGCGCCGCGAATCCGAGCATGTAGCCGCCCAGGTGGTTCCAGGAAACCTGCTCGAAATTGGACGCCAGCAAAACGAACCACACGGCGGCCGCGCCGGCCAGAACCGACGGCCGCAAGCGCCAGAGCACTTCGAACAGGAGAAAGGCCACCCCCAGGTGCACGACCAGGTTCGCCAGATTCCACCGGCGGAAATCGCGGCCGAAGGCGACGTTTTCCGCGGCCAGCCACGCCATCAGCGCCGGGCGATACAGCAACTCATCCCCCTTTTCGTATTCCCGGACGACCGTGTAGTCCAACAGGCGCAGGCCCGAGGCCCAGGTGGCCTCTCCGTCCAGATGGAGAAAGTACGTGAGTTGGTCGGCCGCGAACATCCGGTTCAGCGCCGGGCCGTAGGCCCACCCCGCGCAGAGGATCAACAGCAGCGCAACCGGCAGCCGCGGCCACCAGACGCGGCGCCATCCACCCGTCTCGGACCGACTTGTCGACGTCATGGCATCCGGCCTGCGTCCGCGCCTATTTGCGGCGCATGCGGTAGATTCCCAGCGGCGCATCCGCCGTTACGGCGATCTGGCCGTTGCTCACGACGTAGGCGTTCGTGGGCAGCGGCTGGAAATTCCAGGCGCGGCCCGCGAGGTTCGTCGCCACGTCCAGCACGCCGTCCCAGGCCACGTAGTCGGGCTCGACGTCCAATTCCAGTCCCGCTTCGCCCGCCGCGACGGCGCCGATCGCCGCCGGCAGTTCCGCGGGATCCTGGCGGGTCAGGCGTCCATTCACGTCCACGTGCCAAGGCACCGGATCTCCCGCGTTCGGCGTCACGGTAAACTTGCCATAATAATTGCTTACCACCCACAGGTCGTTGGTCGTCGCGGCGGCCAACATCCATTGGTTGGCTTCATAGATTGCCGGCGTAAGCTGGGCCGCCGGCCCCCGTCCAGACAAAGGGCCGGCTAAAACGATCGGATTCAGGCCGTGCGCCATGAACACATCGTTGGGCGGGACAACCTTCCCCCCGCCCTGCCATGTCAGCCAAGCATAGCCATCATTATTATTAAATATGCCACTCCCTTGCGGCGCCGTATTGCTGGCCATCACCGCATTCCCGCCCACCGTCAGGCCAAAATTGGTCGAGCCATTTGCGTATAAAAGCCCTCCTCCTTGGCTGGCCGTATTGCGCACGATTTGCCCGCCCATAAAGTCCATGGCGCCATACAGAAAAACACCACCGCCAAAATTGGCTGAATTGTCGGCGATCAAACCGCTCGTCATCTCTACTTTCCCCATGTACCCGACAATGATATTCCACATCCACTCGGCGCCATCGCTGTAAATTCCCCCGCCGATTTGAGCCACATTGCCAATGATCCTGCCCCCGTACAATCTCACTTCCCCCTTGTCATTGAGGATGCCCGCGCCATAAGGCGCAGCGTTGCTTTCGATGCTCCCGCCTAGCATCTCCACCACCCCGGCAATGCTGTAAATGGCGCCGGCATCCACGCTGTCCAGATTGCGCAACACCACGCCGGGATGAATGGTCAACCAGCCCAACTCCAAGAAGAACATGTTCGACAGGCTGTGTACCCCCTGCTGCCGTGCGCCATCAAAAATCAGCGTTGGTGAATTGTCATCGCCACCGGGCTGGCCCAAAATCAGGGTTCCTTCCATGCCCACCACGGAAATCATGCCATCCGTGCAGTTGGTGCTGCCATAAATAGTCCGCACGCTGCCATCCGAAACCACCGTCAAGGTTTTGTTCGAAATCACCGGGGTGGACTGCAAGGTGTCATTGCCGATCATCACCAGCGTATCGCCATTCGTGGCGGCCGCGATTGCCGTTGCCAGCGACGGATAACGAACTCCTGATGTGGCATTACTGACGACATCCGCCGCGTAAGCCGGCCCGGCCAACATCAGCCCTAAAAACACCCATCGGAACAACTGTTTCATAAACTCCAGTCTACCATCACTGCACTTGAACACCAGCACCAACGCAACCCCGTGCAGGCACGTTTGCCTCGCTCACTACCGCCAAGGACGGCCGGCCTGATACTCCGCCAGTTGCGCTTGCAGGCGGCCGCGCATCGGCTCATCCCCCGAGGCAGCCGCGAGAGCCAGCGCCCGTTCAGCGGCCGCTTGCGCACTTGCATAATCGCCGGCGTTGGCGCGGGCCGCGGCGAGAGTGCCCCAGACGGCCGGAATCGCCCCCCCGCCGGCTTCCAGTGCCCGCTCCGCCCACGCCACGGCCGCCGCGGGCCATTCGTCCATCCGCGCATGCCGCAAGCCGTCCGGGCGCGCCGTTGCCATCAGCCAGGCCATGTTGTTCAGCGCCAATCCATCGCCCGGCACCCAGCGCGCATAGGCCTCGAAACAGGCGAAGGCATAGCCCCGCGCCCCTTGCTGCCAGCGCTCGGCGAAGCGCGCCGGCATCTGCGCCCGCAACAGCGCTCCGGACAAGCTTCCCGCTTCCCGCGCCAGGGCATCCGCCTCCGTCTCCCGGCCGGCCGACCAGCAGGCATACAGCATTTCGGCGAGGAAATTCATTCGGGTGCGCTCGTCCCACTGGTTTTTACCGCGCTGCCACAACCGTTCCAGGCCCTCCAGGTCGCCGGCGGTCCGGAGACAGATGCCGGCCACGTCGCGCCAGGTTCCCAGCAGCATCCGGTCGTTCGTGCGCGTCTCCAGCCACAGCCAGAAATCCGGATCCGTGCGCGGAAGTCCCGTGAGCTTTTCGAGAGCCGCCCAACTGGCCTCCGCATCGCCGAGCATCGCCGCCTGCCACCAGGCATATTGGATGTCCGCGATGCCGCTCCCGGACGGACGGACGCGGAAATCTTCCAAATAGGCCTGCCATTCCGCAAAGCGGCCTTCGTCGAAATAGGCGCGGGCGAGGTTGTCGAAGCCGTGCACGCTGTCGGGATTCAATTGCAGCACGCGCGTGAACAGCGTCCGGCTGTCGCGCCAGTACGGCAGCAGCCGGACCGTCGCGGCCAAATAGACGGCCAACACCAGCAACGCCGCGGCCGCGGCAATGACCCGCCGGTTCCGGCCGCGGTGGGCAAGCCCCAAAACCACGGCCAACGCCAGCCCCATGTGCGGCACGTAGAGGAAACGGGTCGCCAGCCGCTCCGCCCCGGCCCACACCAGCCCGCTCAGCGGGAACAGGGCGCCTACGAACCATACCCAGCCCCACAGAGCCCAAGGTGCTTCCTTCCGAAACCGCCACAACGCCCACGTCGCACCGGCAAGAAACCCGATTCCGATCGCGAATTCCGGCCAGCGGAAGGGCAAATCCCCTTGCAGCACAGCCAACCCGGACGGCCAAACCAGCTTAAGGAGATAGAACAGATAGTGGATGGGGATCATCGCCGCCCGATGGGCAACCGGGATGTCCAGCATGCGGTCGTCCTGATGATGCAGCCAGATCGGCAGGCTGGCCAGCACCACCGCCAATCCCCAGAACGCCCACTTTTCCGCCGCGAGGCGCCAGCCGTCTTTCCAGACCCGGTCCCAATCCGTCCGCGCCAGCGGCCAAATGTCCAACAGCAGCATCACGGCGGGCATCACGATGACGATCTGCTTGACCGCGCCACCGAGCGCCATGCAGGCCCACGCCATCCACGAACCATACCGAAGATTCCCCCGCCGCCCCTCCACATATACGCCCAGACCCAAGAGAAAAAACAGCCCGCTCAACACGTCCTTGCGCTCGACCACCCACGCGACGCTTTCGACACGCGCCGGATGCAGCGCCCAGAGCAAGGTTGCGGCCAACGCCACCCCCGTCCGCCCCGTCCAGCGCCGAAACAGCGCGAAGAGCAATCCGGCGTTCAGCGCAAAGAGCGCCACGTTTACCAGATGGAATCCCCAGGGCTCCAGACCGAACAGCTCCACGTCCAGCATGAAACTCATCCACAGCAGCGGCGCCCAGTAGGCTTCGTTCGCTTCGGTCCATGCGGCTTTCACCGCCGGCCAGGAAAACCCGCCGGAAACCGTCGGGTTGTTTTGAACGTACGGCCCATCGTCCAGCAAGATGAAGTCGTAGCCGATCGATGGCGCGTAGACGGCGAACAGCGCCGTCGCGATGAACAGCCCGATGCCGGCCAGGCGCAGTTTTTGCCGGAGGTCGGATTTCATGGCCCCGGCTTTCTTCCGGAGGCCTTGCCTCGCTCATCCGGTTCGCGCCACGGCCGACCGGCGCGGTACTCCGCCAGCCGCGCCTGCAACTGGACGTCCAGCGTCCATTCGCCGGCCTGTTTGGCCAATTCCCGCGCCCGTTCGACCGCGGCGACCGCGCCGGCGAAATCGCCCGCGTTGGCACGGGCGGCGGCCAACGTGTCCCAGGCGCCGGACATGTCTTCGCCGCCCTGCGCCAAGGCGCGTTCCGCCCAATCCAGCGCCGTCGCCGGCCATTCGTCCATCCCCTCATGCCGCAAGCCGTCCGGCTCCGCCGTCGCCAGCAGCCAGGCCATGTTGTTCAGCGCCAGGCCATCGTCGGGATGGCGCCGCGCGTAGTCTTCGAAATAGCCGAACGCCAACCCCCGCCCGCCTTCCTGCCAGAACTGCAGATACCGCGGCAGCAAATCCCGCCATTCGCGGATTTCGATTCCCTTGGCCGCCCGCAACCGGGCGGCGGCGGCGGCCCCCGCATCCGGCCGGCCGGCTTCGTGGCAGGTGCGCAGGAATTCCGCCACCGTGAAACTGGCCGGGTCCGCATCGAGTTTCACGGCCTCCCCCAGCGCGGCGATGGCCCCGTCGAAATCGCCCCGCTCCCGCAGGATCTGGCCGCGGACCGTCCAGAGGATTTGCCGGTCCGCGGCGACGTCCCGGGACGTGAACTCCAGCAGCCGGATTCCGCTGGCCCGCTCGAATTCGTCCCACAATCCGTCGATTTCCGCGGCGCGGCCGCACCAGAGCCGCAACCAGCACAGCCGCGCAAAACAGCGCTTGTTGCCCTTGTTTGCCCCGCGCGCATAGGCCGCGTCCGCGGCGGCCCATTTTCCGCGGGTCATGAGCCAGTCGCCGCCCAGCAGGCCGGCGGTTTCGTGGCCGGAGTTGTATTTCCAAACCGCCGCGCTGAACGACGCTTCGTCCCGCCAATGCGGCAGCAGGCGGCCCGTCTGGATACCGCTGGCGGCCAGCGCGGCCAAACAGAACACCGCGCCCCGTTTTCCATTCCAGTTCCGCTGGCGAAGCCAGGCCTCCGCGGCCAACACCGCCGCCCAGAGCAAGCCGACGTGGGGCAGATACAGGAACCGGGTCGCCAACCGCTCCTGCCCCGCCCACACGACCCCGATCAGCGGAAAGAGCAAGCCGACGAACCACAGCCAGCCCGCCAACGCCCAAGGCGCTTCCTTCCGGAAGCGCCACGCCCCCCACGTCGCGCCGATCAGGATCGCCAAGCCGACGAGAAAGGCCCCCATTTGGAACGGCAGATCCGGCTGCAGCGGCATCAGGCCGACCGGCCAAACCGTCTTGCGGAAATAGAAGAGGTAATGGATGGGAATCATCGCCAGCCGATGCCCCAGCGAAACGTCCAGCATGGCCCCCCGGTCGTAGTGGAACCAGATCGGCGGGAACGTCAGCGCCGCCGCCACCAGCCAGAAGGCCCATTTTTCCAACGCCAGGCGTCCGCCGCTGCGCCAGAAGCGGCTCCAATCGATCCGCCCCAGCGGCCAGACGTCCAGCAGCAGCAAGGCGGCGGGCAACACGATCAGGATCTGCTTGACCAGACCGCCGGCCACCATGCAGAGCCAAGCCAGCCAGACGCCGCCCGGCCGGCCGCGGCGCCGGCCCTCCACGTAGGCCCCGATGCCCAGCAGGAAAAAGAGACCGCTGAGCACGTCCTTGCGTTCCGTGATCCACGCCACGCTTTCGACCCGCGCCGGATGCAGCGTCCACAACGCCGCCGCGGCCAAAGCCACGCCCGTCCGTCCCGTCCAGCGCCGCAGCAACACGAAGAGCAACCCCGCGTTCAAGGCGAACAGGAACACGTTGGTCAGGTGGAATCCCCGCGGTCCCGAACCGAAGAATTCCACGTCCAGCATGAAGCTCGTCCAGAGCAGCGGCGCCCAGTAGTTCTCGGGCGCCGTCGTCCAGGACTCCGCCAGGGATTGTCCGGAAATCCCGTCCTTGACCACGGAATTCGCATACGTGAAGGCTTCGTCGTCCAAGGCGACGAAATCGTAACCGAGCGTGGGGGCGTACAGGGCGAACGCCGCCAGCGCCACCAGCATGGCCATGGCTGCGCCCCGCGCGATTCCGGAATGTCCTTGCGAATCCATGGCCTCAAAGTACCAGTCCCGCCGCCGGTGGGGCAAGCCCCGGGGGGCCAGCGCGCGCCGGCAGACAAAAAAAGAGCGGCCGCATGGCGGCCGCCCTTCGTTTCATCCTTGGAAAAGGATTACTTGCTCATCTTGCGACGG